>JAQBPM010000430.1 GCA_028287525.1 Vulcanimicrobiota bacterium
AAAGCCGCCACGCATCCGTGCGAAAACCCGCCGACTCAAAATCGTGCCGGGGGTTGGGCGCGGTGGTGTGCTGCGGCGGGGCGTTTGCGGAGTCGCGGAGCGCCGGATGCGCGGGAGCGACGCAGCAACCGAGCGACCAGAGGCGCACGATGCGCCGCCGGGAGCGTCCCCGCCGCAGCACATCGCCGCGCCCAACCCCAGCCACAAAAGCCAAAAATGTCAGAGGGGCGGGATCTTCCGCCCAAAGTACTCCGCGATGATATGCTGCGCAATCGGCGCCGCCACACTCGCTCCGTAGCCGCCGGATTTTTCCATGTAGACGGCGAGGGCGATCTTTGGATGGTCGCTCGGGGCCCACGCCACGAACCAGGTCGTGTTCGCGCCGTGTCCGCCTTCGGTTTCGGCGGTGCCGGTTTTGCCGGAGAACGGGAGGCCGGGGATTTCGAGTCCGTATGCGGTGCCCCAGGGCTTGGTGACCTGCGCCATCCCAGTGCGCACTTCTTGCAGCGACTCTTGCGTCACCGGGACGTGGCGGATGATCTCGTGGTCAAAGGTTTTCAGGACGCGGCCGCGCGGCGAGCGGATTTCGGAGACGATGTGCGGGCGGTAGAGCGTGCCGCCGTTGACGACGGTCGCCGCGACGCTGGCGATCTGCAGCGGGGTCGCCTGCATCGAGCCCTGGCCGATGGCGAGCTGACACGCGTCGCTCGGCTCGAGGTTGTAGCCTTTGCCGAACGTCGCTTGCACCCACTCTTGCGTCGGCCAATTGCCCGGATACTCGCCGGGGAGGTCGACCCCGAGCCGCGAGCCCAGGCCGTACTGCTGCGCCCAATAGCGCAGGCGGTCGTTCTTGAGCCGCCAGCCGAGTTGGTAGAAGTAGCCGTCGGACGACGCCGCGAGCGCGCGCTCGAACGCGATCGAGCCCGACCCGCTCGACGCGATGTCGTAGAACGTGTGTCCGTAACACGACCAGGCGCCGCTGTCGTAGAGCACTTGGTGCGGTTTGATGACGCCGCTGCTGATCGCGCCCGAACCGGTGACCATCTTGAAGGTCGACCCGCTCGGCGACGCGGCGCCGATCGCGCGATCGTAGAGCGGGTTCAGCTTGTCGCTCAGCAGGCGGCTGTACTTCTTCTCGTCGATTGGCGTCGCGAACTCGTTTGGATCGAAGGCGGGCATCGATGCGAGTGCCATCACGCCGCCGTTGCGCGGGTCGAGCACGACGACCGCGCCGGAGAGCCGCGCGCCGCGCGCCTTGCCCCAGCGCTTGAGCATCGCGGCGAGGTTCTTCTCGGCGATCTGCTGCAGCCGCCAATCGATCGTCGTGACGATCGTGTCGCCGGGGGTCGGGTCGAGCGGTTTCAAGCGCCGCACCAGCGCGCCCGACGCGTTCACTTCGACTTGTTCGCCGCCGGCGCGGCCGTGCAGCCATTGATCGTATTTGTTCTCGAGGCCGTCCTTGCCGACGACGTCGTTGGGCGAGTAGCCGTCGCGTTTGCGCGCGCGATATTCGTCCTCGTCGATGACGCCGACGTAGCCGAAGAGATGCGCGCCGGTTTTGCCGTACGGATAGTTCCGCACCGGCTGCTCTTCCATGTCGACGCCGGGCAGATCGCTCTGCGCTTCCGCGAGCCGCGCGGTTTGCACCGCCGTCAGGTCGCTGGCGAGAATGACCGGGCCATACGGTTCGTACGTCCTGACCTCATCGAAGCTTTTGTAGTTCGTGTTGTGGTGGTGCAGCAGCCGCCGCTCGAGTTTGTCGACCGGGATGCGCAAGATGCCGGAGAGCATCGAGAGGGTCCGATCGATGTCGGTGACTTCCGAGGGGATCAGCGCGCAGACGAACGACGGGCGCGACCGGACCAAGATCGTGCCGTGCTGATCGACGATCAGCCCGCGCGGCGCGGCGACGGGGATCACCTGTACTTGGTTCGCGCGAGCGGCGGCGGCAAACGTGTCGCCCTGGACGAGCTGAACCTGCACCAGCCGCGAGACGATCGCCGCCAGCGCGATGAACAGCACCCCGATAAAACCGAGCGTGCGCGGCAGCGATCCGTCGGCGGGTAATCGTTCGGCGCTCATCCGAAGCGCTCGACCGTGGTCTTGTCGGTCACCAGCCGCCCGCGCACGAGCAGCCAGAGAAAGGCGACGATCGCGGTGAGGAGCGCGCGCCACAGCGCGGCGTGCGCGTGCGCCGTCGCGTATCCGGGCGGGTAGCCCTCGATGCGCATCACCGACCAGAACACGAGGTCGCGCGCGAGCACCGCGATGCCGCACAGCACCGCGGGCGCGAAGGCGCCGTCGGCGAACATGCGGCGCGAGAGGCCGCCGGCGAGCAGCGCGACGATCGTCGTGGAGATCGTCCAGCCGCCGCCGGTGCCGGCGAAGATGTCTTCGAGCAGTCCGGCGGGGATGGCGAGCAGCGCGCCGCGGCGCGCGCCGACGCGCACGGCGTACAGCACGACGGCGATCGTGACGAACGACGGCACCGCGCCGCGGAACGCGAAGAGCGGGACGAGCGCGGTCTGCGCGAACGCCAGCAGCGCGGTCCAGCCAAGGACCGGCCAGTAGGCCGGGCCGACCGCGAGCTCGACGCTGCGGTAGCTACTTCTGCGGTAGAACGAGGACACGGGAGAGCGCACTTACGTCGACGGCGGGCTGCACGATCGCGGTCTGATCGAGCGCGCCGGCGGAAAATGGGGCGAGTTCCTTGACGCGGCCGATCAGCACGCCGGCGCGAAACGAGCGGCCCTCGCCGGTCACGACGCGGTCGCCGATCCGCAGTTTGGCGTCTTGCGAGACGTACTGCAGTCGCACGCGGCTCGAGGTTCCGACGGCGATCGCCCACCAGCGGCCGCGCTGCACGACGGCGGGCAGCTTCGAGGTCGGGTCGTTGACCAGCAAGACCTTCGACGAGAGCGGGCTGACCTCGATGACGCGGCCGACGACGCCTTCGCCGGTGACGACGCCGTCGTCGCGGCGCACGCCGTCCTTCGCGCCTCGGTCGATCGTGACCACGCGCATCGACGCTTCCGGATCGTAACCGATCACCCTCGCCGCAAGCCCGTCGGGATGCGCGAGCTGCGCGTCGGCCAAACTCTGCGCGGCCGGTACGCGGGAAAGCCGTTCGCGCAGCTCGTCGTTCTGCGTGCGCAACGTGACGTTCTCGGCGCGCAGCCGTCCGTTATCAGTCGCCAGGCCGGGCGTGCGGACGATCGTGTCGATCCCGCCGCGGACGCCGCCGACGACCACCGACACCGCGAGCTGCAGGTACGTGCTGATCGTGGTGACGGTTGCGGTGAGGGGCGACGTTCGACCGGAACGCGCGAAGTCGAGTTGGAGAATCGCGATGAGAGCGGCAACGATGACCGCTCCGATTATCGCGAATAGCTTTCTCTCATCCCGATACGTAAAGATTGGTACCACCTCGTCAACCGGTCAGCGTGCGGCCGCAGCCGTTCGAGCAAACCGGGCGACGCGAGAATCTCGCCGGCGCCGCGTGCTA
>JAQBPM010000438.1 GCA_028287525.1 Vulcanimicrobiota bacterium
ATGTCGCGACGCGGGACGTCGTCGAGGCCCTGTCGGGTGCGCAACCGCGACGGACCGAGCGGTTGCGGCGGCGGCTCGGCGCTCGACTGCGCTCGCGCCGAACGAAGGGTTCCTCGACGAGCTCGGACTGACGGGGGGACGAGCTCGGAATGACGGGGGCGACGCTCTCGAAATGGCAGGGTGAGATGACCGTTACGCACACCGAGTACCTGACGATTCGCACGGAGCGGCGCTATGAGATTCGCGACATCACGGAGGCGGTCGAGCGGGTGCGGGCGGCGGCCGGATTGTGGGATGGGTTCGTGCTGGTCAGCACGATGCACATCACGTCGAGCATCTTCGTGAACGATCATGAGTCTGGGCTGTGGCACGACATCATGACCTGGCTCGAGGAGCTCGCGCCCGCCGGGCTCGAGTACCAGCACCATCTCACCGGCGAAGACAACGCGGACGCGCATCTCAAGCGCATGATCCTCGGACACCAGGTGATCGTGCCCGTCACGAACGGTGCGCTCGACCTGGGCCCGTGGGAGCGCGTGCACTACGGCGAGTTCGACGGTCAGCGCGAGAAGCGCGTGCTGCTCAAAGCGTTCGGCGTGCAAGCTCCGGCGTAGTCTCGAACCGCTCGTTCAGGGCGCGGCGCGCCGGGCCTCGTCGTTGCGCGCCCAGTAGGAGCGCAGGTTCGCCGCGTGGCCCGCGACGTGGCCGTGGAGGCCTTCGAGCAGCGCGACTTCGTCGTCGCTCAGATCCGGATGCCAGAGGTCGACGATGAGGACGACGCGCTCGCGGTCGCTATCGTTCCATGCGTCGTGGACGAACGCGTCGTCGAACACGATGCAGCGCCCCGGCGTCCACGTCCCCGGCACTCCGCCGACCGTGAGGCCGCACTCGGACGGCACGTCGAGCGCGAGGTGGACGCGCAAGCGCAGGTTCGTCGGTCCCGCGTGTGCGGCGATGCGCGTGTGCGGTGCGAGCCGCGAGAAGTAGGCGAGTCCGGCAGGCCCGCGCACGATCCGATGCCGTTCGATCGCCGCGGCGGTCACCGGGCATCGTGCGTAGACGTCGTCGTTGCGCAGGCCGCGTTCGTACAGCAGCGAGACATCCCAGTTTCCGCGCCGGGCGATCGGCTCGCTCTCGGGATGAAATGCGCCGGCGTGCAGGGCCCGGCATTCGCGCGCGATCTCGGGCGCCAGGCGTTCGAGATCGGCCACGATCGGAAAGGACGCGGGGTCATGCCACGGCCGCGCGGTCAAGCCGGGATAGCGCTGCAGCGTCACGCGCCCGGCGTCCTCGCGCAGCCCCGCGACGTACGCGGCGAAGCGCGGCGGCAACGGCTCGGTCTGCGCGAGGACGCCGTGCCCTTCGAGCCGCGCGTGGAGCTCGGCGGGAGATCGAACATCGCGCAGCGCGGCGCGCACCCGCTCGGCGATGAAGGCGGCACGCCGTTCGTCCGCGCTCGCCGCCGCCATCGCGACGGCGGCGATCTCGCGCCAGCGGTCGAGTGAGAGACGCTTGTCCCACGGCGTGTTCCAGGCATTCAGCAGCCCGGTGCTCACGCGCGCGAGGATGCCGCCGCCGACGGCGTCTCCGCCGGCTAGTGTGGCGACTGCCGCGAGAACGAGCGGTTCTCCGACGGCTTGCGCCGCGCGCGACGATGTCAATGCCGTCGCGTCCGGTCCTCCGCCATCTGCAAATGCAGCGGCGTACGCCGAGAGGAGGTGCACTTCGTCATCGCGCTCGATGCGCAGCGTTCCGTGCTCGAAGACCGGCGGAACGACCGTCGCGCGCACACGGGCCCACTCTGCGAGCTGCGAGGTCTGAGCGAGCCACCGCCCCGGCGAGCCGTCCGCGGACGCGCTCTGCTCGGCCTCGTTCGCGAGATACAGGACGAGCAGCTCGCCTGCTTCCGGCGGCGTTACATCGATCGGCGTGGCGTGGTCGCGCTGCGGTAAGCGCACGGTCGAAGCGAGGTCGTCCGCGGCGGCGGCGATCGCCGAGAAGAGATCGCGGCGGTCGATCGAGCAGAAGAGGAAGACCAGCCGCTCCGCGTCCGCTCCGATCAGCTCCCGGATCAGCGCGCGTTCGCTCGGGTCCACCAGTGCGTGCGCGAAGGCATCGGTGGCGTAGACGCTGTGCAGCAAGCCGGACAAGCGCACGTGCGCCGGCTGCCCCCAGCGCTCGAGGATGGCATGCGTGCCGGTGAGGTGGCGAAGCAGCGAGGAGCGGCCGTGCGGCACGGCGTCGGCGCCGCGCTCGGCCAGTAGCGCCAAAACGCGGGCCACGGTCTGCATGCGTGAAGATACTTCGCGGCGCGCGGAGGCGTTTCGTGCCATCGGTCGCCTTCTTCCACGGACCGCCGTGCCCTCGGTTGATCCAGTTCTGTTTCTTTGGGAATTCTCAGGAAACCAGGGCATATGTCACGCATAGGCGGCCGATCTTTGGCCGCTGGAAGGATCACGCATTCATGCTTCATCGATTATCAAAGTTCATTACGGCCTCCGGCATGGCGGCTGCGCTCGCGGTCGGATCGGTTCCGAAGCCCGCCTCCGCAGACACGCAGTCTACGCTCACCACGTTGGCCGGCGCGGCCGCGCTGGTCGGTGGGCTCATCCTCTACAACAACTACCAGCACAAACGGCAAGCGGCGAACGCGATCGTCGGTTACACACGGAACGGCGGAACCGTATACGGCGACGGCCGGATCGTGTTGGCGAACGGCCAGACGGTCTATCCGAACAGCAACGGCACGTACCCGTGGGGGCAGACCGCCTATTATAATCCGAATGCGAACGGCTACGCGTACGACACGCAACGCACCGGAGAGTACGACACGACTCACCGCCACGGACACGGGCACGCATACGGCCACGACAAGGCGTACAACGGCAACGGCAATGCGTACAACAACGGCAACGGCAACGCGTACAACAACGGCCACGGTAACGCGTACAACAACGGCAACGGCAACGGCAACGGCAACGCGTACGGGCACGGGAATGAAAACCGCAACATGAACGGTCACGGAAACGACGGCCACGGGCAGCAGGACAAACATGGCCACGGCCAACATCAGGACTCGCACGGCGGCGACCAGAACCCGCACTAGGCGCTAACGGGAGAGGGCCGCTGCGCTCGATGCGCAGCGGCCCTCTTCGTTCCCCTTGCCGATCAACGATCGGGTGCGATCA
Source organism: Vulcanimicrobiota bacterium (assembly GCA_028287525.1). Lineage (GTDB taxonomy): Bacteria > Vulcanimicrobiota > Vulcanimicrobiia > Vulcanimicrobiales > Vulcanimicrobiaceae > Vulcanimicrobium. The sequence continues at coordinate 3,189 of JAQBPM010000438.1, forward strand.
CCGGCAGGTAAGGCGCCCGTTTCGATTGGCGATGTCGGTTCCGCCGCACTGCCTCACGTTGAGCGACGTGGTCAACTGGCTGCCGTTGGATTCGGGGCACGTTGCGGTCAGCAGGCCGCCCCGCATCCCGGCGTTGTTGCAACTCTGCTGATAGGAGCCTGCGGGCGTAGAACCGCCGTAGTTTCCGTTTCCGCCGCCATAGTTTCCGTTGCCACCGCCGTAGTTTCCGTTTTGACCGCCGTAGTTTCCGTTGCCACCGCCGTAGTTTCCGTTGCCGTTCTGCCCGTTATGATGATTGTGCCGGTATCCATTGCCGGAGTTATCGACGTTGCAGATCAGCTGGCCGTTGGAATTTGCGATGTCGCCGCGGCAGCTGTCGAGGGCGATGCTCGAACGCACCCTGCCTCCTTGCGAGCTGGTGCAGTTGGCGATGAGCTGATCGCCGCGGGTGTGGACGTTCGTGCACGATTGCTGATACGAACCCGATGGAACCGTCTGCGCCCCGGCGGGTGCGATCGACGCCGCCAGCAGCGAGACGCCGAGCATGGCACGAAGGATGAGATGGGGCATGCGTTGCCTTTCGATTGCGGAGGGATCCTCCGCGGAAGAAGAACACCACTCCATGCCCATTCTCGTCCCTTGTTTCACCCGAAAAGAAATCGCACGCATGCAATTCTCATCGAACAGCAAGCGTGCGATCGTATCTCCATCACATGCGGCGCCGGCGCCGCTGGACGCTAGCCTTTGATCGCTACCGCGAGGACCTCCGGTGATGCGTGCGAGGCGAACTTCTTGAAGTTCTCGGCGAACAGCCCGGCAAGTTTCTTCGCTTGCGCGTCGTAGACGGGTTTGTCCGTCCACGCGTTGCGCGGGTTGAGCACGTCGCTCGGGACGTCGGGAACGGCGGCCGGGATCGCGAGGCCGAAGAACGGCTCGGTCTCGTACGCGACGTCGGCCAGCCGGCCTTCGATCGCGGCGTTGACCATCGCGCGCGTGTACGCGATCTTCATCCGCTTGCCGACGCCTGGCCCGCCGCCGGTCCAGCCGGTGTTGACGAGCCAGCAGCTCGCCTCGTGCTTCGCGATCCGCTCGCCGAGCAGCTTCGCGTACACCGTCGGATGATGCACCATGAACGGTGCGCCGAAGCAGGTCGAGAACGTCGCGGTCGGTTCGGTCACGCCGCGCTCCGTGCCGGCGACCTTCGCGGTGTAGCCGGAGAGGAAGTGGTACATCGCCTGCTCGGGCGAGAGCTTCGAGATCGGCGGCAGCACGCCGAACGCGTCGGCGGTGAGCATGATGATCGTCTTGGGATGCGACTGCACCATCCCGCTCTTGATGAAGTTCGGCAGGAAGTCGACCGGGTACGCGGAGCGCGTGTTCTCCGTTTTCGCTGCGGAATCGAGGTCGAGCGCGCGCGTCTGCGGGTCGTAGACGACGTTTTCCAGCACGGTGCCGAAGTGGTGCGACGCCGCCCAGATCTCCGGCTCCGCCTCTTGCGAGAGTTTGATCAGCTTCGCGTAGCATCCGCCTTCGAAGTTGAACACGCCGTCGGCCGACCAGCCGTGCTCGTCGTCGCCGATCAGCGGCCGGTGCGGATCGGAGGAGAGCGTCGTCTTGCCGGTCCCCGAGAGGCCGAAGAAGATCGCGACGTCGTCGTTCTTGCCGGCGTTCGCGGAGCAATGCATCGAGAGCACGTTGCGCAGCGGCATCAAGTAGTTCATCACGGTGAAGACGGACTTCTTGATCTCGCCCGCGTAGCGCGTGCCGCCGATCAGGATCACCTTGCGGGCGAAGTTCACGAGCACGAACGTCGACGTGCGGACGCCGTCGCGCTCCGGGTCGGCGTCGAACTCCGCCGCGTCGATCACCGTGAATTCCGGAACGAAGCCTTCGGCTGCGTCATCGGCGTCGTCGATGAACAGATCGCGCGCGAAGAGGCTGTGCCAAGCGTACTGCGTGACGATGCGCACCGGCAGGCGATAGCGCGGGTCGGCGCCGACGTGGCAGTCGAGCGAGAAGATGTCCTTGCCGGCGAGATACTCGCCGACGCGCGCGAGCAGGCCGTCGAACACCTTCGCGTCGATCGCTTTGTTCGCGCCCCAGTCGATGTGCGTTTCGCTGCCGGGTTCGCGCACGAAGAACTTGTCCTGCGGCGAGCGTCCGGTATGCTTTCCGGTTTCAACGATCAGCTGGCCGTCGGCGCCGAGAATCCCTTCGCCCCGCCCCAGGGCATGCTCGTACAGCTGAGCAACGCTTTGGTTGCGGTACACGGTGCCGACGCCGGACAATCCTAGGCTGGACAGATGTTCGTCGAAGGACTGCGAAGGATACGGTAGCGTGAGAATTGACCTACTCCTCGGTAGCGGCCCGGGGGAAAAGAGCGAATTTCGCCCGGCGAGCAGCACTCGCCTCGTTAGAATACGCCGTTCGGGGCGATCGTGAGCGGATCGATGTCGGAGTTGTTCACCGTCATTCCGCCGGGCCAGGCGTTCGCCACCCTTGCGCACGGTTGTTCCCACGTCTCGCGCACCGAAATCGTCCC
>JAQBPM010000440.1 GCA_028287525.1 Vulcanimicrobiota bacterium
GGGGCGAGAGACGCCTCACCCGGCGTCCGGATGAAGCGGTTGTCCTCCAGCTGCATCCTGCTCGCCGTCCAGATCCTCGTCCGACTCCAGTCCGGGATCCTCGGCATCCCCAAATTGACCGGTCTCCTCGTCGGGCACGTCGCCGCCGGGCTTCGGGCGGTCTCCGCCTTGCGGGTGGTGTGTCGATGCCATGATCGTGTTTCTCCTTCGGGTATGCGTGCGGCGAAGACTCGAAATACCGAGCTTGTTCGGCTAGCGGCTAAGCGCATGTGGTAGTGTGCCCCGATTCTCTACTGCGCTCACGTTTGGCGGCTGCTTCCCACCCGAACAGAGGAGCATACGCACCGCCGGCTCGCCAAAGGTACACGTCTCGCGCTTACGCGAAGTCACACGGTCCGCAACGGAGACGACTTCATGATCGGCGCGGCACGCAATGGGATCCCTTGAGTACGCAACCCCGCCGTTGGTAGCTCTCAACGGCAGGGCGCGCGGCTATTGGCGAGGAGTCGTTCAAACGCTGGCCGGCGTCGCTGCTCTCGCATTGCTGACGTTTGTCTGCGATCGCCTCGGCCTCAATCTCGCTACGGCCTTGTGTCTGTTTCTCACCCTTATCATTCTGCTGTCCCTTTGGGGCAGCTTCGTTGCATCGGCCGTTGTCTCGCTCGTGGCGGTTGCGTCTTTGGACTATTATTTTACCCCGCCGACGTTCACTTTTCAGATAAGCGATCCGTTCGATGGCATCGCGGTCGTGCTCTTTTTGACGACCTCGGGAGTGATCACGGCGTTGGTGTCCAGAGCACGCAGCCGCACCGACCAGCTCGTTTTAGAGGCCAATCTCCGAGCCGAAGAAGCGTTGCGTCAGGCGCAGGCGGAGCTCGCGCACGCCAATCGAGTAATGCTCGTAGGCGAAATGACGGCCTCGATCGCGCACGAGATCAACCAGCCGCTCACCGGAGTCGTCTCCAATGCCGGCACGGCTTTGCGCTACCTCGCCGCTCAGACGCCGAACCTGGAAGAGGCCCGTCTGTATCTCGGGCTTATCGCCAGAGACGGCAAGCGAGCAGCCGAAGTCATCCGCCGCATTCGCGCGCTCGTCAAGAAAATGCCGCCGCGCAGCGACCTCCTGGATTTGAACGAGGCCATCCGCGAAGTCATCGCCCTCACGCAGAACGAATTGCAGAGAGGTTCCGTCAAGTTGGAAACGCGCCTGTCGAGCGAGCTGCCTCTCGTTCCGGCAGATCGAGTCCAACTGCAGCAAGTGATTCTCAATCTGATCGTCAACGCCGTCGAAGCGATGAGTGACGTGGGCGGCAGACCTCGCGAGTTGGCGGTGAGCTCCGGAAGCGAGTCGAACGATGTGTTCGTCGAAGTGCGGGATTCCGGCCCTGGGGTGGACCCTGCGAATCTCGACCGCCTGTTCCAGTCCTTCTTCACGACCAAACCCGAAGGCATGGGCATGGGACTCTCGATCTGCCGCTCGATCATCGAGGCCCACGGCGGACGGCTATCGGCAACGCCCAACGAGCCCCACGGCGTCGTCTTTCGGTTCACCCTGCCGACTGTGGTCGATGACGGTGCCGACCACGCAGGCTAGCGCTCGGCTCACGAAACGGAAAGCGCCGATGAGTGAAGATCAGCCTACGATTTTTGTAATCGACGATGATGTCTCCGTCCGTGACGCTATCACGGGCATCGTGAAATCCGTCGGGCTGCGAGCCCAGACATTCGTTTCCGCGCAAGATTTCTTGAAGAAGAGTCCGCCGGATGGACCCAATTGCCTGGTGCTCGACGTTCGACTGCCCGGACTCAGCGGGCTTGATTTCCAGCGTGAACTCACCAAATTGAATATTCGCATCCCCATTGTCTTCATCACCGGGTACGGTGACATTCCGATGACGGTACAGGCCATGAAGGCCGGCGCCGTGGAGTTTTTGACCAAGCCGTTTCGGGATCAGGATCTGCTCGACGCGATTCAGCAGGCACTCGAACGGGACCGGACGATACGGCAACAGCGTTCTGAAGTTGCGGTATTGCGGGAGCGGTTCGAAATACTCACGGAGCGCGAACGCCAAGTAATGGGCCAAGTGGTCGCTGGGAAGCTCAACAGAGAGATCGCCGCCGAGCTCGGGACGAGTGAGATCACCGTCAAGGTTCAGCGCAGTCACGTCATGAGGAAGATGCAGGCCGAATCGGCGATCGACTTGGTTAGGATGGCCGAGAAACTCGGCAATCGCCATGTCAAATAGCCCTCCGCCGGTGGTCCACTATACCCCGGTATACGTCACGCCCGCTTCGGGCACAATTGTGTCCTTTTCTTTCCGATGCTATGGTCGTATTCGTGATAAACATCCAACCTGACACGCCGTTGGTTGCCGTCGTTGACGACGATGAATCCGTGCGGTCCGCGGTCCACGGCGTGCTGAAATCGGTTGGCTTGAAGACTCGAGCCTTTGCTTCAGCGGAGGAGTTCTTGGGTTCCGGCCATCAGAGCGAGACCGCGTGCCTGATCACCGATATCCAAATGCCCGGGATGAGCGGTCTCGAGCTTCAAGCGACGCTGGCAGAAGAGGAACGCCGGATACCGATCATCTTCATCACGGCATATGGAGATGCAAAAACGCGTACGCAGGCAATGAGAGGCGGCGCCATCGAGTTTCTGGTGAAGCCATTCGACGACGACGTTTTGCTGGAGAGCGTTCGCGCGGCTCTCGAACTTTGACCAAGACCGCTCGCGAACGCTAGCGCCAGAGATTCGTCGTTGCCAGATCGACGATCTCGTCGCCGCGACCGTTCATCACCGCTTTGAGCATGTACAGACTGAAGCCCGTGGCTTGTTCAATCGTGATCGTCGGCGGCATCGAAAGCTCTTGCCGATTCACGTCGATCTCCACCAGCGCAGGTCCCCTGTGCTCGAACGCACGCGTTAACGCGGGAAGCACGTCCGCCGGGTCCGCAACGTGAATGCCCAGGATCTCGGCTGCCTCCGCGATCTTGGCGAAGCTCGGATTGCGCAACTCCGTCCCGTAGTCGAGGATACCCGCGGCTTTCATTTCGAGTTCGACGAACCCGAGGGCGTTGTTCTTGAACACGACGATCTTGACGGGGAGATCGAGTTGCCGTAGGGACAGCAGATCCCCCATCAACATTGCCAGGCCGCCGTCACCCGACAACGCCACGACTTGGCGTTCCGGATAGAGGAGCTGAGCGCCGATCGCTTGAGGAAGCGCGTTTGCCATCGAACCGTGATTGAACGACCCGAGCAGGCGCCGTCGCCCGTTCATCTTCAGATATCTCGCCGCCCAGATCGTCGGCGTTCCGACGTCGCAGGTAAAGACCGCGTCTTGCGAGGCGGCTTCGTCGACCATCCGCGCCACGTACTGAGGATGAATTGGCGTACGCCCGGGCGTCCCCGCAGCGAGCTCGTCCAAGCCCTTTCGTGCCTTGCGGTAATGCTCGAGCGCCGTATCGAGGTGCTTCCGTTCCGCCTTGTCTTCGACGACCTGAATCAATGCGCGCAGCGTGCTCTTCACATCTCCGACAAGCGCGAGATCGACCGGCGCTCGGCGTCCGATCTGCTCCCCTCGAATGTCGATCTGGATGATCTTCGCTGCTTCGGGATAGAACTGCTGGTACGGGAAATCCGTTCCAAGCATCAGCAGGGCGTCGCAACCCTTCATGGCATGATAGCCCGACGCGAAGCCGATCAGGCCGGTCATGCCGACGTCGAAGGGATTGTCGTACTCGACGAACTCTTTGCCGCGCATCGCGTGAACGATTGGCGCGTTGAGCCGTCCCGCACATTCGATGAGCTCGTCGTGCGCGCCGGCGCATCCTGCGCCCGCAAGGATCGTCACGCGCTCCGCTCGATTGAGGATCTTTGCGGCCTCCGCGACGAGTTCGTCAGGTGGCCGGACGCTCGACACCGACGGTTTGAAGTGCAAACGCGGTCCCTCGTGAACCGCCTCACGCAGCGCGATGTCGCCCGGCAACACGACGACCGCGACGCCGCGGCGTGCGATGGCCGTTTGGATGGCTATCTCGAGTGTCCGGGGCATCTGCTCCGGTTGGGAGATCACCTCACAATAGACGCTGCACTCGGTAAAGAGCCGTTCGGGATGTGTCTCTTGGAAATAGCCGCTGCCGATCTCTTGCGTGGGTACCTGCGCGGCGATTGCGAGAACCGGCACGCGGCTGCGGTGAGCGTCGTAGAGGCCGTTGATCAAGTGCACGTTTCCGGGTCCGCAGCTGCCGGCGCAAACCGCGAGCCCTCCCGTCAAGTGCGCCTCGGCTCCCGCTGCGAACGCAGCGGTCTCCTCGTGACGAACGGGAATCCATTGCATGTCACCGCGCACGCGAATCGCGTCGGTTATGCCGTTGAGCGAATCCCCCGCTACGCCATGGATGCGCTTGACCCCCTGAGCCGCTAACGTATCCACGAGCACTCGTGCGACCGTCTTCTTCATGCCGTTTCCGCCTCGCCCTTGAAGCCGTTATGCCGGTCAGCATACCACCGTGCGGGACGCAGATGGTCGGTCGCCCACTGTTCGAACGTGCGCGCCGGGATCGAAGCGTCATAGCGGGCGTCGTGACTTTAGTTGTGTGAAAAGCTGCCGTTTGGGTCGATGACGTATTTGTGCGGTGCGCCGCGATCGAACTGGGCATACCCTTCGGGCGCCTGGTCCAACGTGATGACCTGTACTCCTACGATGTCGGCGATTTTGATACGATCGTACAGAATGGCCATCATCAACTCGCGATTGTACTTCATCACAGGCGTCTGACCGGTGAAGAACGAGAGCGATTTGGCCCAGCCGACGCCAAACCGCAGGGTGAGATTGCCGTGCTTGGCGGCTTCAGTGGTCGCTCCAGGATCCTCGGTGACATAGAGTCCCGGGATGCCGATCGCGCCGCCCGCGCGAGTGACCTCCATGGCCGCATTCAGCACGACGGCAGGCCGCGCTTCGCCGCCTGTTCCGTGCGCCTCGAAGCCTACGCAGTCGATCGCGGCATCGACTTCGGGCACACCGAGAATTTGGTGGATCTGGTCCGGGAGCGGCGCGTCAATCGAAAGGTCGATCGTCTCAAAGCCGAAGCGCTTTGCGTGAGCGAGACGCTCCTTGTTCAAATCGGCGACGATGATGCATGCGGCGCCGAGCAGTTGAGATGCTCCGGCCGCAGCAAGTCCTACCGGTCCCGCCCCGGCAATGTACACGGTCGAGCCCGTTCCCACGCCGGCGGTCACGGCGCCGTGGTAACCCGTCGGAAGGATGTCCGTAAGGCAAGCCAGATCGCGGATCTTTTCCATCGCCTGGGCTTTGTCGGGAAACTTCAAAAGATTGAAGTCGGCGTAGGGGACCATGACGTAGTTCGCCTGTCCGCCGACCCAGCCGCCGAGATCGACGTACCCGTAGGCTCCTCCTGCGCGGGTATGGTTCACATTCAAACACACGTCGGTGCGGCGTTCCTTGCAGTTGCGGCAGCGCCCGCACGCCACGTTGAACGGCACCGAAACGAGGTCGCCCACGTTGATGAACTCGACGTCGTCCCCTTTCTCGATAACTTCGCCCGTGATCTCGTGGCCAAGGACCATACCTTTGGGCGCAGTCGTTCTACCGCGAACCATGTGTTGGTCGCTGCCGCAAATGTTCGTGGTGACGATCTTCAAGATGACGGCGTGCGGAAGCTTGCGATTCTCGTGTTCGAGCTTCGGAAAATCGATCGCCTGAACGGCAACGTTCTCCGGTCCAAGATATACGACGCCCCGGTTCTCTGCCACGTGTCTGTCCTCTTCGCGTGCCTTTGCGTACCGGTTGCGCCTGAGAATATGGCGGCGTCCAACCAGGACTCTTTCAGAACGCTCTCGTCTCGATGGGACCAGAATAGGCGATCCGGCGCGATCGCGACAAGTCGCACGGATGGCGGATCTTTCGGTATCGTTCAGGTCCTGCGTTTGCCGTCCGTGCGAAGCGGGCGCGATGAGTCGGAAATACTCGCTTCCCGAACTCGTCGATCACGGCCAGCGTTTCAACTAGATCGGCCTCCTGGTCGAGGAGCGACTGGTCGACTGGTATTGCTGCCGCTTCTGCGCCGATTGAAAATCGTTGTGCGTGCCCTCACGCCGCGTCCTGCGACGTGAGCGGGGTCCTCGCCCGCGGTAGCACACTCATGCGCTGCAACTCAGCGCGTCGTCGAATCTCCAGCGCCGCCGCCACATCAGCGTGGCAAGTCCAGCCACACGCAACGCAGCGAAGGCGCCTTCTCCGGCGACTCTTCGCGTCGACCTGCAGACAACGCCCGCACGTCTGACTCGAATATCTTGCGTCGATGCTGACGATTTCGCGAACGGCCCACGCTGCCTTTTCGCGTATCAGCATCGCCAATTTCCCAAACCCGGCATCGAGCAGCGCTCGATTCAGACCGCTCTTCGCCGCCACGTTGCGGCCGGGCGAAGCGATCGTCCCCTTCGCGCTGCGCGTCATGCCCCGAACATCGAGCGCTTCCAAGTCGATGACATCGGCGGAACGCACGATCCGATTGGCTGCTTTGTGCAACCCGTCGAGCCGAGCGTTGGCCTCCCGCTCCTTCGCTCGCGCAAGACGGCTGGCCGCGGCCATCCGCGCTGGATCGCGCCGGTTCAAACAGCGTCCGCGAGTATCTTTGACGTTAACCGCATCCAAGGCGCGCTGGTGCCCTCGGACAACACGTCGGAGACGATCGCCGTGTTTGCCGTTGCGAAGCAGCTCCCCATCGCTCGTCGCAGCCAGAACGTGCACTCCTCGGTCGACTCCAACGACGCGCCCGGTCATGGGCAACGCCTCGGGTTCACGCTCGCATTCGAAGGTCGCCCACCAGCGCCCGTTCCGCTCCACCACGAACGCCCGCCCGAAAGCCGGGATCGCGCGACCTTTCCGCAGTGGGACGGTGCCGACGCCCGGGATCCGTACGCGCTTCTGAGCCGCGTCTAATTTGAGCGCGCGGTCGCCGTGTGGAAATTCCAACTGCTTCCAACGCGCGGCGGATTTGAAGCGCGGATAACCCGCCGGCTCACCGCGCTTGAGGCGCCGAAAGAACGCTGCGAACGCCAGATCGAGCCGGTGCAGCACCGCGTCCACACACTCGCGATACACGCTGGCGAAGCGGGCGTCTTCGCCACGCAGCGCCGTGATCTCGGCACACTGCATCTTTGCCGTGACGTTGATGCCTCGCGCCTTCCAGGCGTAGCGACGCTCGTCGAGCAGCGCGTTGTACGTCTGGCAGGTTACGTCGAGCATGAACTGGAGCCGCTCTTTCTGAGAAGGCTTCGGGTACAGGCGAACACTGTGCATCCAGCGCATTTCATTAAGGCTATCGCCTCGATGTGCCATATGTATGGCACGATTTAGGGCGAGGACGGCACGCACTTCTTGGATCGAAGCGCCCCAAGCAGCGTACGTGCTTCGGCTTCGCCTCCGCACTGCTTTGCCCCGCCGATAGCCGGACGGGTCCCCGGGCGGCGTCGCTCACGTCCTGTTCGCTACCCCTGGAAGGGCTCGGCGCGCTCCTACGCGCCGCGCCGTTTCACGTCGCGCTGACGACGACGATCAGATCGCCGGCCGCATACCGCCGCGCACCCGGCTCGAGAGACTCGTGCATGACCGCGAGCCCTAGGCGCGCGTCGACGACAAACTCGCCATCCGCGCGGCGCGTCGTCGCGAGCACCGATACCCGTGCGGCGTCGGCCGATCGTCCCGGGGCCGGCGCGTATACGCCGGCGATCGCCACGCCGTTCGCGCTCGGCGAGAGCGATCCGGAGATCACCAGCGTGCCGCGGTCGCTTTCGCTGACCGACAAGATGCCGGCGGCGCTGCGCGTGACGGCGACGGAGAACGACGCTGGGCCTCGTGCCGTCGCAACCGCCGGCGCGGTGAGCGTGGCGACGGCAGCGAGTGTCGCGGAGAGCGCCCGCGCGGAGATCACCTCCACGAAACGCACGGCGCGCTCCTCAACCGGCTTCGAGCAAGCGTTTGAGATCGGCCGACGGTTCGACGTCGAGTTCGGTTCGCAGGAGCGCTTTGTACGTGCGGAATTCGAGGATCGCGGCGCTGCGATCGTTCGCCGCGATGTGCGCGCTGATCGCGACCTGGCGCGCGCTCTCGTCCAGCGGATCGCGCTTCGTGAGCGCTCGCGCGATGCCGAGCGCGCGGACGTGGTCGCCCGTGCGCAACGCGCGCTCGGCGATGAAAGTGCCGACCTCGCGCGCCGCAACTTCCAGCGTTTGTTCGACCGGTTCGAACCACTCCCAGGCCGCGAAAGCCGCCGGCCGTCCGCGTACGAGGCTCTTGAACGTCTCTTCGAGTCGCGGCACGTCGGCGGCCGGCACGGTGTCACGGCGGATCCGCTCGAGCGTCACGTGCAGCCAGCGCAGGTCGACGTCGATCTCCGGCGCGAGCGCGTAGCCGCCGCGCGTGACCACGATCGCCCCCGGCGAGGCGAGCTGCTGGCGCGTGCGGTGCACGCACATCTTGAGCGCGTTATAGGCCGATTCGGCGTGCAGATCGGGCCAGAGACGGTCGACGAGACGGTCACGCGTGACCGGCTGCGCTTCCGCGGCGAGCGCGAGGACCAGCGCCAGCACGCCCTCGGAGACGTCGATGCGCTCTTCGCCGCGCGACACCGCACCGTCGGCGAACGAAACCATCAACGGGACGTCCTCGGCGGCGACGACGATCGACGCGCGATGGCGCAGGCGGTTCACGAGCGGGGCGAGCATCCCGCGCACGTCGCC
>JAQBPM010000032.1 GCA_028287525.1 Vulcanimicrobiota bacterium
CGAACCGGTAGGAACGGGACTCGGGGGGCGCGTATCTCAGCGGGTCCCCACCCTGGGTCGGTGGTCGAGTGGTTAATGGCACCGGACTGTAAATTCGGCTCGCGAAAGCGATACGCAGGTTCAAATCCTGCCCGGCCCACCAGTGAGCGGCGCGTGTCCCGAAAGGGACGCGCGCCGTCTTTTCGTAAGGGACGACCGACCGAAACGAGCGCGGGCGTTGCATAATGGTAATGCCCTTGCCTTCCAAGCAAGAGTCGCGGGTTCGATTCCCGCCGCCCGCTCCAATTCGCCCCTACCGAAGTAAGGCTGTTGCCTGATGTCCTGGGAGGCTCTCAGCGCGCTCGCGTCTTTAGCGAGTGCCGTCATCGTCTTGGTCGCGGCCCTCGCCGCCGTGCTTCAGCTGCGGCACCTACGTCTGGCCAACCAGCTGCACTCGTACTTGGAGCTCAGCCGTGTGACGCAGTCGCGGGAGATGATCGAGGCACGCCGCTATCTCCAGAGTCAGGACTTCGGGGACCCCGAGACGCTTCGGGCCGCGACGACGCCCGAGCTCGATCGCCGGATCGCCACGATCGCCATCCATTACCAGGAGGTGGCGCGGCTGCTCAATCGCGGCGTGCTCGATCAAGAATTGTTCGGCGCATATTTCGACATGACACCGCGCGTGTGGAAGCAGCTGGAGCCGGTTGCCGCGGTGATACGCGAACGCGCCGGATCGCCAATCTGGATCGACATCGAATACCTCGTGTATCGAGGTGAGAAGCGGCGGCTTCTGCAGACGTATCTGAACCACTATCCCGAGGAGTTCGTTCGACAATCGAAATTGGAACGGTTCATTCCCGGCGCGCGGCGCCGCGAGGAGCCCCAGCCTGAGACGCCCGCTCCGCACTTGACGAGTCCTCGCTAGCATCCGGTAATTTCTTCCGGGCTGCCTCCCCGATTTTGGGTATGGCTGCCGCGGCCTTCGACAGTGACGATGAGACAAACGCGAACGTCTCTTGAGGTCGTCACGATGCGCGCTCTCCCGTTGCTGGCACTTTCGGTTCTCGCTGCTGCGGTCACGTTGACCGCGTGCGGCGGCCGCGGATCGTCAAGCATTCCCTCACCGAACGTCGCCGGCGCCGCCGGGGCCCTTCGGGATGCGGCCGCTGCCCAACGGCCGGCCCCAACGGCGCCGCCCGACGCCCCCGGCCACACGAATACCGTACCGCCGCCGCCGCCGGCCGGGGCATCCCGCACCGGTGCGATCTACAGCATCTATCTGACCGCATCGACCGGCGACACCGTCGCCTTCACGGTCTTCGAACCCTCGACGATCACCGGCGGCGCTACCTACCCGCTCGTGCTCCACGGTCACGGTTGGGGCGGCAGCCGCACGAAGACGCTCGGCTCGGCGGCCCCGAGTTCCAGCGCGGGCGTCAGCGTCGGCGCCAACCTTTCGGAACTGGTCGCAAACAGGTACGGCGTCATTAGCTTCGATCAGCGCGGGTTCGGCGAGAACACCGGCATCGTCGACTCGATGGATCCCGATAAGGACGCGGCCGACATTCTCGCCGTCATGGATTGGGCGCAGGCGAAACTGCCGTGGCTTTCCTACGGCCCGACGCTGGACGGCAAGGATCCGCACGAGCCGATCATGGGTGCGATCGGCGGATCGTACGGCGGGATGTACCAATATCTGATCCTCAATACCGATCCGCGCCATCGTTTGCGCGCGATCACGCCGAACATTGCGCCGGCGAATCTGAATTACGCGCTCGTGCCGAACGGCGTCTTCAAGTCATTGTGGAACGACTTTCTGTGGGGTGCTGGTCTCGGCACAGCGCAGCAGCGGCTCGATCCGTTCATTTCGACGCAGTTTCTCGCGACCGACTCGACGCTCAACAATACGGAGAGCTCCTACGCTCACGATTTCTATGACTATCATAGCGCCGATTATTTCTGCGACGGCACCACCGTCGCAACGAATGGCGGTCCGGGAACGGCTCCGCTGCTGCCGCCGACGACCGTTCCGCCGAAGGTCAACGCGATGATCTGGATCGGGGTCCGCGATACGCTGTTCGACTATAGCGGCGCCTATCGGAACTACAAGTGCCTTCAGCGCTCGGGAGGCGACGTACGGCTGTTGAGCTATCAGGCCGGCCACAATAGCCTCGGCATCGTTCCGGACCCCGGCGTGACGCTCTATTACCCCTCGGGTGATTCGAGCGACTCACGCTGTGGTGCGACGCTCAACGAAGATGCGGCTCAGCTGATGTGGTTCAACCGTTACCTCAAAGGCCAGACCAACGCCACTGCGGGGATCCCGACCGACCCGTGCATCTCGCTCTCGGCAGGGGACGCGATTACGCTGCCGACCGTTCCGACGGCGACATCCGGATCGCTGACCGCATTCGACATCGGATCGCTCGCGGTCGTCGCGGGTGCCAACGTCGACGTGCCGGCCGCCGTCGGGCTCTATACGGCTGGTGCAAACGGCGCGGTGGTCGCCGGCATTCCGCACGTCACCTTTCAAGTGTCGGCGGTCGGTGGCGTCGCGGCCGGGATCCCGATCGTCTTCGTGGGACTCGGTCAGATGCACGCCTCGAATCCGGGCGTGTGGGATCTCGTCGACAATCAGCTGACGCCGCTGCGCGGTCAGGGCCAATTCGACGTCGATCTCTCGGGCGGCGGCGTCCGGCTTGCGCCGCGCGACCAGCTCGGCATCCTCGTGTACGGGTTGCAGGATCAGTACGCGCGCAACGGCACGGCAAACGCGGCGAAACCTGCGGTCGTCCCCGTCACCGTGACGGGCACGGCACGCCTGCCGATCCTCGCAACGAGGCCGACGTCGATTTAAGTGAAGGGACTATCGAGTCGCGGCGGCCGCAGCTTTTCGGATTGTTCGTTGCCTTGCCAGCCGAGAATACGGGCCAGCATCTGGGAACGATTGGAGGCACTGGTCCGTTCGATGAGCTTCTTGACGTGATCGTTGACGGTCGACGCGGCGATGTTCAAACATTCGCCGATCTCATCGATCCGCATACCCTCAAGAAGATACGCTACGACTTCGCGCTCCCGCGGCGTGATCAAGTAGCGCTTCGATGCGCGCAGCAAGATGTCTCGGCGACGCATTCGTTCGATTGTGACAGCCAGGCAGTGATCTTCGGTCCCGCGGATGCTGTGAACCCGAACGGAGAGGAAAGGCAAGGGCATCGCGACGCCGCTCACCACGATTGTCGGGTTCTCGGGCCAAAGCGCACTGAGCCGGCGGACGGCCTTTTCGATCACCTCAGGAAGCCGGTCGACAAACCGCGCTGCAAAGCCCGCAAGCGCCGGATCGTCGTCGAGGTCTGCATGATGCCCCATGACGATGCGGTACGAGCGGTCCAGGATGAAGAGCATCGGCTTCGCCCGACGTTGGGCGGCCGATGACGCGTCCACGGCCTCGGCGGCAGCGAACCCCGAGGCCAGGCACTCCTCGCCCAGGCCTTTCGCAAGCGCCAGGAGACGATACTCATATTCTGTGAATGGGCCCATCGAGTCGTCGCGCAGAAGGACGAGCATGGCATCGGTTCCGTCCGCTGCCGTCAGCGTCATCGTTACCGCATTCGCGAATACGGAGTCATGAACGACCGCGATCTCGCGCGGATCCAGCCTTCGCTGTTGCCGGCGGTAACACGCTAAGAACCGCTTGATTTCAAGATCTTGGTCTTGGGTGCTAGCGCACGCGAACGAAACCACGCTCTTGCCCTGCACGCGACCCAGTCGCCACGAGTCGAAATGGACCAAGTGGCCGATCAGCGAAATCAGGGAATCGACGTTCTCGTCGGCGTCCGGTTTGGTGCTACGTGATGCTTGAATCACGAATGCCCCACGCAATCATAGTATCGAAGAGCAGCGCGTTGCAAAAGTAGCGCGCCGGCAGCCGCCCGGTTCGGTAACCGCTTGCAGTTAAACACCTAGGCGACCTAGCCCTTCGGGGTGAATGGCATTTGCCGTAAGGCTTTGGTTAAGAGCCTTGCCCCGACTGCACGCTACCGCGCCGTTGTGACCCAATGGCGCAGAGCATCGACTGGACATTTGCCCCCGATGACCCTGAGGGGCTGTATCATACCGTTACGCCCGGTCGTGCTCAGGGCAAGCTACGCGATCCCGGTCCGTATTGCATGTACGACCGCTTGTGTGCGCGACGTTATATGTAACTTCTCGAAGATCCGGCTTACGTGGTTCTTGATCGTCTTTTCCGAGAGGTCGAGTGCCGAACTGATCTCTTTGTTAGACATGCCGTTTGCAATTAATTTAACGACGTCGATCTCACGAGTGGAAAGATGTTTCGTCGTGGCCGTCTTCCGACCATATGCGCCACGTTGCCGGAGCAGGAGACCACCGACCCGAGGGTCGACGAACATCGTGCCCGAGGCGATCACGTTGACGGCCGTCTGCAGTTCGGCAGGCTGGACGTCGCGGATGCTATAGCCGTCCGCTCCCGCGTCCAGTACCGTCTGAAGCAACTCAGGATGCTCGTGGCACGAGACCACGAAGATCTTGGCAAGAGGCACGGCTTCCTTGCAGAGGGCGATCGCGGCACACGTGTCGGTCACACCGTGCTCGTGGTTCAACATGACCACGTCGGGAGACGCCGCTCGAAGCACGAGGGTAGTGACCTGGTGGGCCGTGCCGACGACCTGCGTGTCCCTCGTGTTGTTGAACAACTGCGAGAGTGCTGCCGCGATCAGCGGCTGACGGTCTACGATAAATAGGCGAATTTGCCGTGTCTCAAGCGCGAGCATACATAGCGTCCTCTTCTGAGGTGAAACCACGACTGTTCGTCGCGTTAGGGAAGGTCCGACGTTGGGCCAGAAGCCGCTCGCCGGGTGCTTATGGTACCTGCCGACCGGTAAGTGCACCATCGCACAAAATGGGGGTTTTGGTCCCACTTGCTTGGGTCACCCGGTGCTCCAGCGACGTCGTTCAGGGACCGGAGGGCCTACAGCGTAGGACCAACGGCCGAGTCCAATGGACAAAAGGCTAAAAACCCGCGTCGCGCGTGCGATTCCGGCCCAGGACCATGTAGGGTCCAATGGACCGCCGGTGCGGGCTTACGTTACCCTGCCGGGTCCACGCTATCCTCACCACCTGAACCACACTCTCCGGCGTTTCGAGGATTTGCAATTGCTCACGGAGCTCCGGCCGCCGCGACCCGGCCTGGCGGCACGACCCGACCCCGCGGAAACCCCCATCGCGTCTGCTCATCCGCGCGTCGAGCGGCGGCTGCGATCGCGTCGGCCGGTCATCTATCGCCATTCGCGCCGCGTGCATCTGCTGCGCCGGATCCGTGACGTCGTGCTGGCCTCGGCTGCGCTGCTCGTCGCGAGTCCGGTCCTCGCGTTGGCCGCGCTCGCGATCGTCGTGGAAGATGGCGGGCCGATTATCTTCACGCAGCGCCGCGTCGGGCATTACGAACGCTTATTCACGATCTTCAAGCTGCGCACGATGCGGCTCGCGGAATGTGGAGATCACACGTCACCCTCAGGTGCCGGCGACGGGCGTATCACGCGTGTCGGCCGTTTTCTTCGGAAGAGCTCGATCGACGAATTGCCGCAACTCATCAACGTCATTCGCGGAGACATGACGCTCGTCGGTCCCCGTCCCGAGATGCCGTTCATCGTGCGAAATTATCGCAGGTTCCAGCATGTTCGCCACGTGACCCCGCCCGGTCTGACCGGCTTGTGGCAGATCATGGCACGTTCCACGATCCCGCTGGCGCATCCGGCGGCGACGGCCATGGACATCGAGTATCTCCACCGGTCTTCCCCGTCGTTCGACGCGGCGCTTCTCTTCGGCACCGTACCAGCGGTCATTCGCAAAAAAGGGGCCTACTGAATCACATGCCCGCACTCACCTGCATCGTCGGTACCGGTTACGTCGGCATGGCTTGTGTGATCGGACTTGCCGAATTGGGCCATTCCGTGCACGGCTACGACGTGCAGCTCGACCGGATCGAGCGCCTTCGTCACGGCTTAACGCCGTACCGCGAGGCCGGAATCGAAACGCTCTTACGCAAGCACTTGGCGAAGGGGTCCGTCGCGTTTTTCGACACGTTGGAGGCGGCTGCGACGGACGCCGCGATCATCGTTGTCGCCGTAGGAACGCCGTCGCGCGACGACGGCTCAGCCGACCTTTCGGCGATCGAGACCGCGATCGATGCCCTCGCGGCGCTCGAGTTCCGCCGCCGTCCGACGATCGTTATCCGCTCGACGGTTCCGCCCGGGACCTGCGATCGTTTCTCCGAGCGCATCGAACGGTGGGGCGATCTCGTGTATGCGCCGGAATTCCTGCGCGAAGGATCGGCTGTCCCGGATTTTCTCAATCCGGATCGCATTGTCGTTGGCGCGTCGACGCCGGGGGCCGCGGTGCCCTACGTCCGCCTGTTCGAGGCGCTTCAAAGACCGGTCCTCTTCACCAGTCGAGTCAATGCTGAGTTGATCAAATGCTGCTCGAACGCGTTCCTCGCATTGAAGATCAGCTACGCCAACGAGGTCGCGAACCTGTGCGATGCGCTGTACGCGGGGGCTGACGACGTTTTGCGGGGCATCGGTTACGATCGGCGCATCGGCGGTGACTTCCTCAACCCAGGCATCGGCTTTGGCGGGCCCTGCTTCGAGAAGGACGTGAAAAGCATCCACCACGTCGCCGGACAGTTTCAGACGGGCCGCGAGTTATTCTCTGCAACGCTAAACGTGAACGCGTCTCAGCCGATACGCGTCGTTGACGTGCTCGAGGCGGAGCTCGGCGATTTAGCCGGGCGGGAGATAGGTGTGTGGGGACTGGCCTTCAAGTCCGGGACTGACGATATCCGCGATTCACTCGCGTTCCGCATCCTCGACGATTTGGGCCGGCGTGGAGCACGCGTTCTCGCGTTCGATCCGGCCGTCCCCGTCGCTCCTTTGCAGAACCATTGTCGGTTGGTTCCGAGCGCGCTAGACGCCGCTTCGGCGGATGCCCTGCTGGTGCTCACCGAATGGCCGATGTTCGCGCAGATCGACCCGCACGAGTACGCCCCGCTGGTCCGCCAAGGCCTGGTGATCGACGGCCGCAACGTGCTGGATGCGCACCGAGTGATCAACGCCGGGCTTCGCTACCGCGGCGTTGGAAGACGCACGGAGCCCATCGGCGAATCGGTCGCCGCCACGCCGCTCGCTGCAGCTTACTGAGGTCTATTCAACGTGGATATCGTTTCAAAATTCACCCCGTTTCGTCGGCGCCCGACGAGTCTCGTCGCAGGTGGTGCGGGCTTCGTGGGAAGCCATCTCGTTGAGGCTCTGCTGGCCCGAGGCGAGCGAGTCGTCATCGTGGACGACTTGTCGACCGGCGAAGTGCGTAACCTCGCGTGGGCCCTCTCGTCGATCCAGACGACGTTCGTCCACGCCGACGTAGCCGTGCCGATGCCCGCGCTGCGTGGTCTGCTCGAGGATGCGGGAATATCGCGCGTCGATGCGATCTATCATCTCGCTTCCCCGGCGAGTCCGGAAGCCTACGGTGCGCGCCCCTGGGAGACGCTTAGCGTAAACAGCGTCGGGACGATGTCGCTCGTCGAACTCGCGCTCGAGCATGGGGCGCCGATGCTCTTCGCTTCGACGTCGGAAGTCTACGGTGACCCGCTCGAACATCCGCAGGCGGAGTCATACTTCGGCAATGTCGATCCGATCGGCCGGCGATCGTGCTACGACGAGGGCAAGCGCTTCGGCGAGGCGGCGATGGCCGTGGCGACGCGCTCGAAGGGCTTGGACGGCCGGATCGTGCGGCTGTTCAATTGCTACGGTCCTCGCATGGACGCCGCAGACGGGCGCCTGATCCCGGCCCTCGTCGATGCGGCACTCCGCGGTCAGCGGATGCCCATCCACGGGACCGGCACGCAGACGCGGTCGATGACGTATGTGGACGACGCGATCGAATTGATTTTGCTCGTCGCCGCAACACCGCAGGCTCGGCTGCAGCCCATCAACGTCGGAAACGACGACGAACGGTCGGTGCTCGAGATCGCGCGCGCCGTCGCCGCGGCAGCCGGCGTACCGTTCGACGTCGAGTTCGGTCCCGCTCGTGAGAACGACCCGCAACGCCGCAAGCCGGATCTGACGCTGGCTCATGCGCTAAACTGGCGGCCGAGTACCCCGCTCGAGGCCGGGCTGCGACAGACCGTCTCCTGGTTCAAGCACGAGAGGTCGGCCTTTGCCTGACATGGATATGCAAGCGGTGGCACGTACCGAACAGCGCCTCGACCGGCGCTTCAACATCAGCGGGGTCGGCGTCGGGATACGAGCTCCCGATGACGTGTTGCGGGTCCTGGACGTCACGCTGCTCCACGTGCCGCGACACGTCGCCGAGTGCACGATCGTCATGTCGGTAGCGAAAGATGACGAGCGCTGGCGAATCTCGGACGAATACGGGCCAATCATCGCGCTGCCGAGTTTCGCACCGGTGCCGGAAGTGGCTGGAGCCCTGACCACGGCAATGGTGGAGCGGGTGGGGCAGTCGACGCAGGACGCCATCGTAACGGGGACGATCGTAGCAAAGGGCGGTTTCGCGGTCGCGCTCGTCGGCGAGGACTGGGAGTCGTGCATCGCGATCGCAGCACACCTCTCGCTGCGCGGATGGTCGTTCGTCACCCCCCGCCACGCGTTCGTGGATCGAGACACTCGTGCTGTCGAGCCGTTTGCCAAGTTGCTGTACATCCCGGCACGCATTATCCCGCTCATGCCGCTGCAATATCGCCGCGCCCTCGAGGCCTCCCCCTGGTATTCGACCGCGGCGGACTTGGGATTCTATGGTGTCGACCTGCTGAGCGTCCCCGGCATCACGGCCCCGGCCGTGCGTCCGATCCTGCGCGCCGGTATCATCGTCGACCCCTCGCGGCGCGAGCTCAACGGCGCGATCCACGAGCCGGCGCATACCTACATCGGTTCATTTCTCCCGTTTTCCGGCGTCGGCATCGCGTCGGCATCGTTGGTGGTTGGTTCCATCGTCCCCACAACGGACGCAGTGGAGCGCTGGTTTTCCACCATCACGACGGTGTCCTAAAACGTGTTCGGCGGCGGCTAGAACAAAAAGCACTCGCACGCCAACCGGAAAATTCCGGCGCAGGCTGAGTACAAGGACTATACCAAGTAGTCCCATGATGCTCTGTCCTGCACGTTTTCGTAGTCGCTACACTGGAGATCGCGTGCGTCTCTTTCGTCCCCCAACTCTCGCTGTGTCTAGTACGTGGCTTATTCGCCTTTTTAGCTGATGTTTCACCATCCCGACCACACGTCGACGGCCTATCCCCGCGTCGTCTCGCACGTCCCGGCTGAGGTTCTGGATGCGGTGACGGACGATGGGTCCCCGTATGCCCTCGAGGTCCTCGATGTCGTTCGCGCATCGGTTGCCGCGATCGTGTCGCGCTATAGCGGAGAAGATTTCGTGCTCGTAGCTACGGGCAACGAGCAGGCGGCCGTTGGATATCGATTCTCCGGCGATCGGGCACTTGCGGACGTCATCGCGAGACCGGAACGGGCAGCGGCGTCCACCGCTGCAGCCGTCATGGTTCTCGACGGGGACGACGCCGGGTCCGGCGACGGCCTGCACCGTCTGCTGCGGGTCAGTGTTACCGACTCGGGTGATGGCGCGACGCTGCGCTGGAGCGCTCCCGACGGTACCGGCCGGGAGAAGCTCCAGATCATGTCGTCGCATCACGCCCGGCTGCTTGAGGCGGTCGCGCACTATCCCCAACGCCCCGTGGCATCCATCTCCATCTTGGGCGCGGAAGAACGCGATCGCATCGTCGCCCTCAGCACTGGACCCGCGGCAGCGTACGAACGCGACGCTGGGATTCACGATATCTTCAGCCGCGTGGCAGCCGCTTCGCCGAATGCGATCGCGGTGGTCGAGGGTGAAGCGACGCTCACGTACGCAGAGCTAGACAGGCGCGCCAATCGGCTCGCGCGTCACCTGCACGCAGCGGGAGTGATGCCAGGCTCTGCCGTCGGCGTCGCCCTCGAACGCTCGCTCGACGTCCCGATCACACTGCTTGCGGTGCTGAAAGCGGGCGCCGCTTATGTCCCGTTGGGCGTATCGTACGAGGACGGTCGGCTCGCGATGATGCTCCAAGATGCGGCCGTCAAGTCGGTTGTCATGCGATCGGACGAACGCGACTGGGCTGCAATAGGCGCACACTCTACGATAGACTTGGCGCGAGATGCCGACCAGATCGAGCGCCGCTCCGGCGCGTCGTACCGCGTGGCGATGCCCCTCGAGGCATTAGCCTGTGTGATGTACGCGCCGGGGTCGATCGGAGGACCGAAAGGCGTCGAAGTCCGTCATCGAGCCGTCCTGCGCCTGGTCTGCGGCGCCGGCTACGTAACGATCGCACCGGACGACGTCGTGCTGCTCCTCTCGCCGCTGTCGTTCAATGCCAGCACGTTCGAGGTGTGGGCACCCCTCCTGAATGGCGCGACGCTCGCGATCGCAGCGTCCGGTATGGTTTCTCCCCCAGCCATCGGCGCCGAGCTCGAACGCTTCGGGGTGACCACGCTCTGGCTGACGGCGCCCCTGTTTCGTCAGATGGTCGAGACGGAACTACCGCGTTTGGGCGGACTTCGCCGGCTGCTAACGGGCGGCGACGTCGTTTCCGCGGAGCACGCGCGGCGTTTCGTGCGCGCCTTCCCGGGATGCGCCCTGATCGCCGGCTACGGTTCGACGGAAGGCTCGACCTTCAGCTGCACTTATCGCGTCCCGGCGGCCGATGCGGTCGGTGAGAACGTTCCGATTGGCAAGCCTACTGCCAACTCGACGGCGTACGTGCTCGATCGATATCGGGACCTCGTTCCGATCGGCGTCTGCGGCGAACTGTACCTCGGCGGAGACGGGGTCGGGCGCGGCTACTGCAATCATGCCGACCAGACCGCGAAGGTCTTTGTGTCGGATCCATTCGCGCTCGAACCGGATGCGCGAATGTACCGCACCGGTGACGTCGCCCGTTGGCGAGACGACGGTCAACTCGACTATCTCGGACGGATCGAACGTCAGGTGAACGTCCGCGGGTTTCGCTTCGAGCTCGAAGAGATCGAGACAACGCTCGCGACACATCCGGCGGTGCTCCACGCGGCGGTCGTCGTCGTGCCCGTCCCGGAAGGGAATTGCTTGGATGCGTTCGTGTCAATCGTTCCCGGTCGGAGCGCCGAGCAGCACACGATCCGCGGCCATCTCCTGGCGACCCTTCCGGAATACATGCAGCCGCGGCGGATCACCGTTCTCGAGGCGCTGCCGTTCGTCGAGAGCTGGAAGATCGACCGGGTCGCCCTTGCCGCCTCGCAGCAGCCGGACCGCTCGACCCGTACGTGGTCGAGCTCACTTGTCGATCGAAGGGGGCTCGTCCAGCCGCTGATCTGAGTACAAAGCACTAGCGAACCCTGGTGTTCTTGACGATGCGCGGCTCGGTTTTGAGGCGTATAGTGATTCCTCTGGGTGTGTGCAGAGCGCCTTCTTGGGCTTTTCAGGAGCTTGATTCTATCTCTCTTGTATGGGGTCATCGCGCATACGGCAGCCACCCTTCGTCCGGTATCGGCTAGGACGATGGTGATCGATTCGATCGCCGTTGGCGTCCTGAACGTGGCCGTCGTATGATGACGGCCCCCGTTAGCGTCGCGGCACCGGCTCGCTCCGAACTCCTCGCCGGGCTTTTCCCTCTCGGCGTCTGCGCGAGCGAAAGCCGCCTGCCGATAGGTCGGGAGTCACTCTACGTCGAGGAAGCCCAAGCGGTCGGCGGAGCCTCCGCCAAGCGCGCAAGCGAGTTCGCGACGGGGCGTCTTTGCGCTCGACAAGTTCTCGCGGAGCTTGGCGTGTACGGATTTCCCCTGCGCCGCAATGTCGATCGCAGCCCGCGGTGGCCCGGCGGGATCGTCGGCAGCATCACCCACACGGTAGGATTCTGCGGCGCGGTCGCGGTCGAACAAAGGCGCTTCGCGGGGCTCGGCGTCGATGCGGAAGTGACGTCGCGCGTGACGGCGGAGCTCTGGTGCCAAATCCTGACCGCGGCGGAGAAGTCCGCGCTCGAGGACCGTGCGCAGGAAGATCGCGCCTGGCGTGCGGCCGCAATCTTCAGTGCGAAGGAAAGCTTCTTCAAGGCCCAGTGGCCGTTGACCAGCCGTTGGATCGGTTTTGAGGAGGTCGAGATCGAGCTGTATCCCGATGTGGGCGACGAGCACCTTGGCACGTTTCTCGTTCGGCCGCACTCGACGGCGCGCCGCGGAATATTTCCGTTCGATGCGTACGCTGGACGGTTCCGTCTGGACGGGAACCTCGTCGTGACGGGCATCGCGCTGGAGAAGGCGCCCGTGTTTCCGTGACGACAAGCTGCGAGATTGCGATCGTCGGCATGGCCGGCCGCTTTCCCGGTGCGCCGAACGTCGCCGCGTTCTGGAACAATCTGTGCGAAGGTACCGAAACCATTCAGCGCTTTGACGATGCGGAGATGGAAGACGCCTTCGACCGCCAAGTGCGCGGGCAGAGCAACTACGTCAAGGCGCGTGCGATCCTCGACGATGCGGATCTCTTCGACGCCGCGTTCTTCGGCATCCATGCAAACGATGCAAAGCTTATCGATCCGCAGCACCGAGTGTTTCTGGAATGCTGTTGGGAAGCGCTCGAGGATGCCGGCTACGATCCGGGTGTCTACGCAGGCGCGATAGGTGTGTATGCCGGCTGCAGCATCAACACGTATTTTCTCGAGTATGTCTTGCGCGACCGAGCACGCGTGGCCGGATTCACCGGCGACTATCCGGTCGGCAGCTACCCGGAGTTGCTCGGCGCCGCTCATGATTTTCTGGCGACACGCGTCTCGTATAGGCTGAATTTACGTGGGCCGTCGATGACGATGCAAGCGGGCTGTTCGACGTCGCTGCTTACCGTTACGCAAGCGTGCCAGACACTGATGCTCGGCCAAGCCGACATGATGCTCGCGGGCGGCGTGTCGGTATCGTTTCCGCAAAAACGCGGCTACCTTTACCAGCAGGGCGGCATGGTTTCGGCGGACGGGCATTGCCGCACATTCGATGCGCGGGCGAGCGGGACGGTCTTCGGAGACGGCGCCGGCGTTGTGGTACTCAAGCGGCTCGAACGCGCGGTCGCTGACGGCGATTCGATTTATGCGGTCATCCGGGGCTTCGGAATGAACAACGACGGGTCCGACAAGATCGGATACACCGCGCCGAGCGTCGACGGGCAGGCTGCGGCAGTACGCGCCGCATATCGCATGGCGGGGTTCGGCCCGGAGACCGTCGGCTACGTCGAATGTCACGGCACGGCGACGCCGCTCGGCGACCCGATCGAGATCGAGGCGCTGAAGCTCGCGTTCGGTACGTCGCGCGACGAGACGTCCTGCATTCTGGGCTCCGTGAAACCGAACGTCGGCCACCTCGATATTGCCGCCGGTGTCACGGGCCTGATCAAAGCCGCTCTTGCCGTCCGCTCAGGCATCATTCCGCCGACGCTGCATTTTGAAGACCTGAATCCTCAGATCGACGTACGGGGGACGGGTTTTTCCGTAAGCGCTGAGCTTGAGGCGTGGCCGATTCTGGGCGAGACCCGCCGTGCCGGCGTGAGCGCGTTCGGCGTAGGGGGCTCAAATGCGCACGTCGCGCTCGAATCGTTCGAGCAGGACGGCATCGCCGCAAGCGGCGCTGAGAATTGCCCGCACGTCTTGATCCTCTCCGCGCGGACGCCCGGGGCTTTGTCGCGTGCGTGCGATCGCCTGGCCCGTAAACTTACCACGACGACGGACATTCGGCTGGCCGACGTTGCGTATACCCTCCAGAGCGGCCGGCGTGCGTTCCAGTATCGGTGCGCCATCGTCGCCGGCACGAATGCCGATGCGATACGGCAACTCGATCTCCAAGCCGGCAATGAGACGGTCGCGGCGCCAAAGCAGCCGCCTGCGATTGCGTTCATGTTCCCGGGCCAAGGCGCGCAGTACGTCGGCATGGGCCGAGATCTGTACGATGCGATTCCGGCGTTCCGCGCGGCGATCGACCGCTGTGCGGCGATTGCGGAGCCGCTCATTGGCCGAGATCTGCGGACGTCGTTGTACCCCGCTGGAGACGCGGCGTCTCACGGTGCTGAGCTGCGTGCGACCGAAATCACGCAGCCCGCATTGTTCGCCGTAGAGTATGCTCTTGCGACGGTGATGCTGGCGTGGGGACTCGAGCCGGCATCGATGGTGGGCCACAGTATCGGCGAGTTTGTCGCCGCCACGTTGAGCGGCGTTTTCACTCTTGAGGAAGGACTGTCGCTCGTCTGCGCGCGTGGGAAGCTGATGGGAGGCCTACCCGGCGGGGCGATGCTGGCCGTACGGCTGCCTGAGTCGGAACTTGCGACGTACCTGGACGGTTCGGTCGACCTCGCCGCCGTCAATGCCCCGGGACTCTGCGTTCTGGCGGGTCCCGTCGAAGCGATCGAGCGTATTCAGCGGCAGCTTGAGCGGACCAGCGTTTCCTCGCGTTTGCTGCACACCTCTCACGCGTTCCATTCGGCGATGATGGATCCGGTGGTGGAGCCGCTCGCTGCGCTCGCGGGCGGCATCGCGTTTCAAGCGCCGCGCGTGCCGTACGTCTCGGCGGTCAGCGGTGCGTGGATCGATGCCGATACCGCGATGAATCCCACGTACTGGGCGCGCCACTGTCGCGAGGCCGTGCGGTTCGCCGACGCGCTCACAACTGTCATGGGGGCAGGGGCCGGCGCGCTGCTCGAGCTCGGGCCCGGTTCGACGCTCTCCACGTTCGCTTTGCAAGGTGCCGCAAAAGGTTCGAACCAGGTGCTGCATTCGCTGCCCAGCAGCGAACGGGAACGGCCCGATCTGGTGACGTTGCTCGAGGCCGTAGGCCGGTTATGGGTGCTTGGAGCGAAACCGAATTGGGCTGCGGTACGCGGCACCGAGAAAGGCTTGCGCGTTTCGTTGCCGGCCTATTCCTTCGATCGCGTTCGCCATTGGGTCGATGTCGAGTCGAGCGCGAGCACGAACGGAGACGGCAGGAGCAGCAATTTGGCCTTTCATCGGTCGGAGACGTACGCGTCGCACAGTGCAAACGGCAGCGTACCAGTAGGCGACGCGGTAAAAACGCCGCAGTTGCGCAGCGAGCTGGTCGAGATATTGGAGACGATATCGGGCGAGAGTTTGGCCGGGGCGGACGATCGGTCCAGCTTTCTCGAGCTCGGGTTCGACTCGCTGTTCTTGGGCCGGTTCGTTCAAGCGCTGCACACCAGCTTCGGCGTGACCGTCAGTTTCCGTCAATTGATGGGAGAACTGCCCTCGATCGCGGCCCTCGCCGCGCACCTGGCGCCGAAGATGCCTGCGGCCTATGGTGCCGTGCCGTCCGCGGCCACGGCACCTCATGAGGCTGCGACGATCTCGGCTGCATTGACGGTACGGCCGGGAGACGATTCATCGCTGCAAGAGGTCATGCGCGATCAAATTCAGGCGATGCAGCAACTGTTTCGGGATCAGCTCGAGGCGTTGCAGAAGGCTGCCGGGCAAACGTCGGCGTCTCTTCCGGCTTCCACGGCGAAGCCAGTCGCGTCGAAGCCGCCGCAGGACAATGCTGATTCGTCCCGATTCGACGCGTTCCGTGTTACTGCCGGGACTCAAGGCGGCGGCGAACTCAGCGAGATTCAGCGCGAGCACATCGACGAGTTAGTTCGGCGTACGACGGGTCGTACCGCACGGTCGAAAGTCGCGACGCAGCGGCACCGCGCCGTGCTCGCCGATCCGCGCGTGGCGGCCGGATTCCGCGCCGAGTGGAAAGAGATGGTCTATCCCATCACCTGCGTTCGCGCGAAGGGTTCGCGCCTGTGGGACATCGACGGGAACGAGTACGTCGACATCCTCAACGGCTTCGGTCAGACTGCCTTCGGCCATGCCCCAGACTTCGTCGTTGACGCTATCCGCGCTCAATTGAACGACGGATTCGCCATCGGACCGCAGGCGGATCTTGCCGGCGAGGCCGCTGAGCGGTTCTGTGCCATCACCGGCAACGAACGCATGACGTTCTGCAATACGGGATCGGAAGCCGTCATGGCGGCGCTGCGCGTCGCGCGGACCGTGACCGGCAGAGACCGTGTAGTGATGTTCGGTGGTGCGTACCATGGGCAATTCGACGAGGTTCTCGTCAAGGGCACGCGTACACCCGAACGGTCCGTTCCGATTGCGCCGGGTATTCCGGCGACGTCCGTTGCGAGCATCACGGTACTGCCGTACGCGACCGACGAGGCGCTCGCGTGGGTGCGCGAGCACGCACAGGAGCTGGCGGCAGTAGTCGTCGAGCCGGTGCAAAGCCGCCATCCTGGGTTGCAGCCGCGAGCGTTTCTGTTCGAGCTCCGTGCAATCACGGCCGCATCCGGCTCGGCATTGATCTTCGATGAAGTCGTGACCGGCTTTCGAGTGCACCCGGGGGGACTGCAGGCGGTCTTCGATATCCGCGCCGACCTCGCGACGTACGGGAAGGTCGTCGGCGGCGGCATGCCGATCGGGATTTTGGCGGGATCGTCGCGCTTCATGGACGCCTTGGACGGCGGGATGTGGCAATACGGTGACGAGTCGCAGCCCGAAGTGCCGCCGACATTTTTTGCGGGCACGTTCGTTCGGCACCCGCTGACCTTGGCTGCGGTAGTGGCCGTCCTGAAACATCTTGCCGCAGAAGGCCCGGAGTTGCAGCGGCGTCTGACCGAGCTCACGAGCGGTCTCGTTGCGCGGTTGAACGCGGTGCTGGAGCGGCGCGGCGTACAGAGCCGAATCGAGACGTTCGGCAGCATGTTCTACTTCAATTTCACGGCAGAAGAGCCGTTAGCGTCGCTGCTGTACTATCACCTTCGCGAGCGTGGGGTGTACATCCAGGAAGGCTTCCCCTGCTTCCTTACCACGACCCATACGGCCGCTGACGTCGAGCGGATCGTCGAGGCATTTTCCTCGAGTCTCGAAGAGTTGCAGGGGGCTGGAATCTTCAGTCGGTCCGCGGCGGCGGCGGCGTCCCTACGGCCGGCAGTCCCTGCGGTGAGCAAGCTGACGGAAGAGCAGAAGGAAATTTGGCTCGCCGCGCAATCCGGCGACGAAGCCTCGTGCGCGTTCAACGAGTCGATTACGATGCGCTTCGCAGGCGATCTGCAGCTCGACACGTTGGGCTCTTCGTGGCGTACGCTCATTGGGCGGCACGACGCGCTGCGGCTCATCTTTTCACCGACCGGCGAGTCGATGCAGACCGTCGCGCATGAGGAGCCATCGTACGAAACCGTCGACCTTTCGGGACGAGGCTTGGAGGGCGCCGAGGCCGAGCTGCGCCTCGCGGTGCAGCGTGACGCTTCGACGCCGTTCGATCTCGTCCGCGGGCCGCTCGTGCGCGCGCAACTCTTCAAGCTAGCGGAGGGGACCTACGCGTTCGTCGTTACGGTGCACCACATCGTATGTGACGGTTGGTCAATCAACCTCATCGTCAAGGAGTTTGCGGCTCTCTATTCAGCGACGCTCGCGGGCCGGCCGGCGGCCCTGCCGGAGCCGATGGGGTACCTGGCGTACGCGCGCGCACAGCAGCAGCGCGACCCGCAAGAGCGAGAGGCGATCGAGAGCTTCTGGCTTGGTCAATTCGCCGATCCGGTGTTGCACGTCGACCTGCCGACCGATCGACCGCGCCCGGTTTGGAAGACCTACCGCGGGAGCACGACGTCTGCGTTCATCGAAAAGGAACGCTATATCGGGATCAAACAAGCCGGCGGAAGGGCGGGCGTTACCCTCTTCGTGACGCTGCTGGCAACGTACCAATTGCTGCTGGCGCGGCTCGGCGAAAGCGACGATATCGTCGTCGGGATTCCGGCCGCCGGACAGGCTGCGTTCGGCGACGCACCGCTCGTCGGGCACTGCGTCAATTTCTTGCCTGTTCGAGCGCGATTGTCGACGGCTCGGACCGCCGCCGACTTCCTGCATGAAGTACGCGGCCGCGTACTGGATGCCTACGAGCACCAGCCGTATACGTTCGGGACGCTTGTAAGCCGTTTGAACGTGGATCGCACCGACGGTCGGGTTCCATTAACCGAGTTTCAGTTCAATCTCGAACGACTCGAAGATAATGTCGGCTTCGGTGACATAAGGGCCTCGGTAGAAGCGAATCCCAAGGCATTCGTCCATTTCGACCTATTCTTCAATGTCATCGAATCGACTGACGGCCTCGAGCTCAATGTCGACTTCAACACGGCCCTTTTCGACGAGGAGACCATCCAGCGATGGCTGGCCTTGTACGGTAAGCTTCTGGATGCCGTCGTTCGTGATAGCAGCGTCTTGATTAAGGAAATGGAGCTTGCCGTGAATGCCGCGATACATCCTGCGCTAGCCTCAGGCAAAGCGCTTGAGGTTCGCAATACGTCAATTCATGCCCTAATCGAGGCTCGCGTGAAGGCGACGCCGGACGCGCGCGCGGTCATTTTCGAGCGCGAAGAGCTGACCTATCGGGAGCTCGATAACCGCGCAAATCAACTCGCGCGTCACATTCGGTCCCATTCGTTCACCGGCCGGCGAGTCGGCATTTCGGTCTCGCGGTCGATCGAAATGCTCGTCGCACTGCTGGCTGCATTAAAGGCCGGCTATAGCTACGTACCGTTGGATCCGACGCATCCGAAGGCACGTCTTGCGGCGATCGCAGCCGAGGCGCAGCTCGCCGCGATGATCGTTGACGATCAGGCGAACGCCGACGTTGCGCCGTCGGGGACACCGGTAATTCATCTCGCCCGAGATCGCGCGGCGATCTCCGCCGAAGACAAGTCGTTGCTCGGAATAGAGACGGCGCCGGATTCGCCCGCGTATTTGCTCTATACGTCCGGATCAACCGGAAAGCCCAAAGGGGTGGAGATCACTCACTCCTCGGTTGTGAACTTCTTGACGTCTGCTTTGGGTGAACCGGGATTCGACGCAACCGATGTGCTGGTAGCCGTCTCCACGATATCGTTCGACATCGCCGTCTTGGAATTATTCCTGCCGTTATCCGCAGGTGGATGCCTGGCGCTCGCGTCGGGCGACGATGTGCTGGACGGGACGCGACTTCGGCACTTGGCCACGCAGACCGGTGCAACGATGCTTCAAGCGACGCCGGCTACCTGGCGGTTGCTCATCGAGGCCGGATTCGTGGCGAGGGCAGGCTTTAAGATGCTCTGCACCGGCGAAGCGATGCCGCAAACGTTGGCCGATAAGCTGCTTGAATCTGACGGAGAGCTCTGGAACATGTATGGACCCACCGAGACGACGGTGTGGTCATCGTGCGCCCGGATCTATCGCGGCGAACGCATCACGGTCGGTCATCCGATCGCCAACACCCAATGTTACGTGCTCGATGAGGACGATGCCATCGTCGCGTGCGAGGCGATCGGACACCTGCATATCGGCGGTGCCGGCGTGGGACCCGGCTATGCGTATTTGCCGGAACTGACGGCCGAACGATTCATTGCGAACCCCTTCGGCCCGGGCCGCTTGTACCGAACTGGAGATGCCGCAAGGATTCGCCTCGACGGAACGATCGAGGTACTCGGCCGGCTCGACGATCAGGTCAAGCTGAATGGTTATCGTATTGAACTCGGGGAGGTTGAGACGGCATTGATCCGGCTCGGCGGGCTTCGCGCCGCCGCGGTGGCACTGCACGGCCGCGAAACGGAGTCGCCCCGCCTCGTTGCGTACGTCGTTGCAGCGGCTTCGGGAGCCGTGGACGTAGAACGCTTGCGCCAGGATCTGCGCTCGGTTCTTCCTGACTACATGATTCCGAAAGACTTCATAACGTTAGAAGCACTACCAGTGAACACGAACGGCAAGTTGGACCGTCGCGCCCTTCCGGCACCGTCGCGGCCGCAGGCGGTCGAGGTAACGGAGCCCGCGACGCTCCTCGAGCGGCAGCTTCTCGACATCTTCGTAGAAGTGCTCGGGCACGCTGATCTCGGAACGACCACGGACATCATGTCGCTCGGGGCCGACTCGATCCAAATATTCAAGATCGTTGCCCGGGCGAACAAGATGGGAATTAAAATCCTAGCAAAAGATATCTTGCAGAAGCGCACGGTGCAGAACGTAGCGCGCAGCCAGGGTGACGGTCGAGGAGCAGCGGGGCAGCGGCTCTCGAAGATGCCACCCACGCGCTTGGTCCCGGCGCGCGAGCGCCAGGCGCGCCTCTAGGCGCGCGACGGACTTTCGAGGAACGACGGTATGGCGAACGACACATTGGTTGAAAGACCCGGCCAGTTCGTTCGGGAACGCGCGATCGAGCGGCGTGCCGCGAGCGACGTGTCTTACGAGACGTTCCTCGAGGAATATGCGGCGGAGGGCCGTCCCGTAATCTTCGAAGACTCCGTCCCGCACTGGCGTGCTTTGCGCACCTGGACTCCTGAGTTTTTTGCGACAAATTTTGCGGACTGCGATGTACACGTCACGGATGGCGTCTCGATGCGCTTCGGCGATTTTATCGACGCCGTGCGGCGCTCGACGCCCCAATCCCCCGGGCCGTATCTTCACAAGCTGATCATTGAGCGGGAGATCCCGGCCCTCTTGCCGGACGTCACCCCCGGGAACAGGTTTGGATTCCCCGGCCGGCTCGCGAGTCCCATCATGCCGAAGCCCTGGAATCGGCCCGACGGGTACTTGAAGTTGCTCTTCGGCGGTCCCGGCGCTCGCTTTCCATACCCACACTATGATGGTGACAACGCGTATGCTGTCATCACGGGAATCTACGGATCCAAGGAATTTCTGTTATTTGCCCCTGAGGACTCGGCTCACATGTACCCGAAGCCGAATTCCGCGAACGTGTCGTTGCTCGAAGATGTCTCGCGCGTCGACCTGAGCCGATATCCGCGTTTTGCTCAGGCGGTGCCGTATCGTGGCGCGATCGGACCGGGCGATGCGATTTTCATTCCGTGTCGCTGGTGGCACGCTGCGCAAGTTCCGGAACTGTCGATCTCGGTGTGTACGAATATGATAACCGCTGTCAATTGGCGCGGCTTCGTAAACGAGGTGTGCCGCCCACAAGCCGGCCGTAGTCCCGCAAGACAGTTCGTGAAGCGGATGCTATTGAACGGCGTTGGCGCGGTGCTTTCGGGTGCCGAAGGTGTGCAGCGTTCGGCGCCGCGTTCCGCGGGCGCGCGGCTGCTGAATCGGCTTGCTCCCCGGTACGGTGATCTCGCATGACCGGGGCAAAGTGCAAATGCGGTAGGAGCAAGGCTCGTTGTTAGTCACCGGGTCGGGCGAGACGATGGAGCAAGTGTCGTACCCTTGTTCCTTCTCGCAAGAGCGGCTCTTGCGCGCCGACGCGCTCCGCCCGGGAGATCCCGCTGCGAACGCTTCATTGCGCTGGAAGATTCGCGGCGATCTAAAGCAGGCAACGCTCGAACAGTCCTGGCAACTTCTCGTTGCTCGCCACGAGATCCTCAGAACCCGATTTGAGCTGCGGGGCGGCACGTGTCGGCAAATCGTTGAACCGGATGCCGCTCTGCACATTGCCGTTGTTGATTGCTCCGTGCTCGACAAGGCGTCCATCGGGGACGAGATCGCGCGAATCGCCGCAGCCGAGGCACGGCGACCGTTCGATCTATCTAAAGCGCCGCTGATTCGAATAACGCGCGTTGTGACCGATTCTACGACATCGGTTCTCCTGGTGTCCGCGCACCAAATGGTTTGCGACGGCTGGTCCTTCGGAATATTGGCGCGTGAGATGGGCGAGATATGCGACGCGCTGCAAGGCGCGCGACGCCCGCGCCTCCCGGAGTTGTTCAGTACGTTCGGTACGTTTGCGCGCTGGCAGCGTGGCGCGCTGACCGACGAAACCCTAGCTGAAGAGCTCACACTCCTGCGCGAAGATTTCCGGCGCGCGGTGCCGTTCGCGTTATCGACCGACCGTCCGAGGCAAGAGCAATGGAGCTCCAACGTCCAAACGTGCTCCCGCGTGCTCGACAGTGCCGATGCCCAGAGGTTTGTGGACGACGCGCGGGTTCAGGGGGCGACCCCCTTTATGGCGATGCTTGCCGCAGCCGTCGTGGTACTTGCCGAACGCTCCCGCGCCGCGACGGTAACGCTGACCACGCAAGTCGCGTGTCGTGACGAGGTCGACATTGAGAACGTGGTAGGCGCTTTCGTAAACACAATTCCGCTCCAGGTCGACGTTTCGAGGGGCCAAGGCCTCGTAAAACTCTTGGCTCAGGTCGGCGACGTCGTCGCGAACGCGATCGAACTGCGGCACGTTCCTTTTGATTGCGTAGCAGAGACGCTGTTTGGCCCAGTACGTCAAGGCCATGGGGCACCCTGCGACGTCAACTTTGTCTACCAAAAAGCGTTCACTGCGGACGCTGCGTACACGTCGTTCACGATCGAAAGCGAGCACTCGAGACCCGGTGGGACCAGTTGCGACCTAAATCTCTACGTCGTCGAACGGCCGAAAAGCTGGCGGGCGTCATGCGACTATAATCCCGATATCTTCAATCAAGCAACCATCGAGTCACTCCTCGATCGATTCGAACAGGTCATATCGCGCGGCGTCGACTCTCGAGAGGTCGCTTTATTCTTTCATAGCGACCTCTTTGCCAGCGGCTATTATGCCGATGAGATCGCGGCAGCGATTTCAGAATACCGCATCGTCCCGGTCGATCCGCACGGGATCGGAAACTTGCCGATGCTGCCTACGATCGATGCCATGGCCGACGATTATGTCGCTAGGCTCGATCAACTGCAGCCGCGCGGCCCGTACCGGTTGATTGGATTTTGCTCCGGAGCACAGGTTGCGTTTGAAGTTGCGCGCCGGCTCAAAGAGAAGAATGAGGTCGTCGAGCAGGTGATCTTGATCAACGCGACCGCTCCCGTGAACTCGATTATCCCATTCCGGGACCAAATCATACGGGCCGTCGCATTCAACGCCAAGTTCAGCATCGGCTTGCGTGAAACGATTTGCTACAACGTCGCTCGACTAAATCGCGCGTTGCTGCGAGGCCCGCTCGCGACCGCCCAGTTCATAGGACGAATGATGCGCGCGCTGCTGCTTCGACGCAAAGTCGGCAGCGAATTGCAGCCGGGTGAGTCGTACGTCCGGAAAAAGGGTGACCTGCGAAGCGAAGTGTCGATCGGCCACATTGCCTCCGTCCTTGCCCATCGGCCGCACCACTTTCCTGGCGACGTGACGCTGATCTGGAGCACGGATCAGGCCTCGCTCACCAATGAAGAAAGCCAAGGCTGGAGGCGGCTAGTAGAGCATGTCTCGGTCGTACCGATGAGCGGGGGCCACGTCGCTCCGCTGCATTCATTGGTCGGCGAACTATCGCGCATCTTGCAAGAGACGCTCAACAAGAGCTCGAGGGAGGAAACGGATGCGAGAGGCGCTTAGGATCGTGCCGCGGCGTGAGATAGCGACGCGTGCCGAGGCGTTATCGTCACCGGAGCCCTATTTGGACGCCGACCCTGAGGTATTCTCCCAGAACTTCGACCGTCGCGACTTTGGCTTTGCTCACCGGCTTGCAGAAAGCCCGCTCTTCGGCCGGGATGCGCTCATCGATTTGACGCGCGAAATGGCCAAGGACCCGGCAGACCTCTACTACGACGCCGGCGACGTTCGGGTCGAGCAGCGCTGGAACGAGGTTGCGAAGACGAAGCTTACGGTTAACGAGCTACTCGAGAATATCGAGACGGAATCCGGGTGGATTCTCCTGCGGCGTGCGGAAAAAGTTCCGGAATATGCCGCGCTGCTGGATGGCTGCATGGCGGAGATCGAACAGCTTTCGGGCTGTGACCTGCGGCCGCTCGTCGCCAAGCGGCGCGCTTTGATCTTCATAAGCTCCCCGCACCGCATAAGTTCGTATCACATCGACCGCGAGTGCAACTGGTTGCTGCAGGCGCGTGGCAGCAAGACGGTCAGCGTCTTCCGTCGCGGGGATCGTCAGGTGCTGCCGGAAGTTGAACTGGAGCGCTTTTGGACGGTCGACAACAACGCTGCCACATACAAGCCGGAAATGCAGCATCGGGCGATGAGGTATGAGCTCGCACCGGGTCGCGGGGTCCACATTCCGGTGAACGCGCCGCATTGGGTCCAAAATCATGGCGAAGTGTCGGTATCGCTGAGCGTAAACTTCCACTATCACGACTGGGTGTTGGGCGATGTCTACCGCATGAACTATTGGCTGCGCCGGGCCGGCTTACACCCCTTGCCTCCGTTCGCGTCACCGCAGGCAGACAACATTAAGCGACGAGTCTACGCGGCGGCTCGATTTGTGAGACGCATCGCCCGCGGAAAAGCAGTGGTGTCCAAAGGGATGGAGTGCAAGAAAACGTGACGATCGCGGCTTACGAGGAGGCGATTGCGAAAATTTGGCAGGAAGTACTCCAGGAGGACTCTGTGCCGGCGACGGATGTGAATTTCTTCGACGCCGGAGGGACGTCACTTGCGCTCATTCGAGCAAAGGCGCTCTTGAACGAGAGATTCGCAGTCGAGGTTCGCGGCTGCGATTTGTTCAAGTATACGACGATCGAGAAGTTGGCCGCGCATATCGCAGAGATTCGCTCAAGCTAAGACATGCGCCCCGTACGCTACGTGTATAACGTCGGCTCCCGTTTCGCTTCCGTTGCAGAGCGCCTAGCAGAACGGCCTGCGCTACACGCCCAGCAAGGTGTAGTGACGTACGGCGAGCTGAACAGCGCTGCCAACCGGGTAGCGGCGGTACTTCTGGGGCGCGGAATCGTGCGGGGTAATGTGGTCGCGATCGTCCATACGAAGACGGTGATGTGTTACGCCGCGATGCTGGCATGTCTGAAAATTGGTGCCGCGTACGTCAATCTCGACGATCAAAATCCCTTGGCGCGCCTCGAGCACGTCTTTGCAACGGCTCGGCCGTCGATAGTCGTGATGGATGGGCTGCCCGCGCTGGCGGAACGGCTACGGTCGCTTGGCCCCGCCGTTTTCGACGCAGCCGACGCGCAGAGTCACGACGAGCTCGCCGCGTCTTCAGCGGAGGAGCCTGAGGTTCTTGGGTCGGTTACGGGGAGCGATCCCGCGTACATAATGTACACGTCGGGATCAACTGGAGTGCCAAAGGGCGCCGTCATCACGCACGCGGCCGTAATGAATTTTGCATCTTGGGCCGCCTCGCGCTTTGCCATCAAAGAAGACGACGTTCTGACAAACGTCAACCCGATGTATTTCGATAACTCGGTCTTTGATTTTTACGCAGCGCTCTTGAACGGTGCCTCGCTAGTCGCGATTTCGCGTGAGCTCGCCGCGCGGCCGGCCGACATGGTCGCTAGGTTGGATGCGGTGGGCGCGACGATCTGGTTCTCCGTACCTTCGTTCCTTATCTATCTCATGTCGATGGGAATGCTGTCCGCCGAGACCCTTCGGCCTCTGCGCTCGATCGTATTCGGCGGCGAGGGATATCCCAAGCCGGAGCTTCGGAAGCTGTTCGATTTGTACGGGTCGGCGAAGGCGCTTTTTAACGTGTACGGACCTACCGAGTGTACGTGCATGTGTTCTGCCTGGCAAATTACGGCGAAGGACTTAGAGGAGGCGCATCCGCTCGTTACGCTGGGTCCGATTGCGGAAAATTTTTCGTTTCTGGTGCTCGACGACGACTTTCAGGCGGTGGAAGTAGGGCGGGTCGGAGAGCTGTATCTCTGCGGGCCCCAGGTCGGGGTAGGTTATGTGAACGACGCAGAGCGAACGTCGGCTTCATTCATAGGGAACCCATTGAACTCGGCCTGGAACGAAATCGTCTACCGCACCGGTGACTTGGTTCGCGTTCGTGAAGATGCCCGTACCATCGATTTTATTGGGCGAAGAGACAATCAGATCAAGCACATGGGCTATCGGATCGAATTAGAAGAGATCGAGGCTGCTCTGAATGCGGCTGACGGGGTCCTTCAGTCGGCCGTCGTGCAGGTGCGAGACGCCGTCGGGTTCCCCGCGATGGTTGCCTACGTCAGCACGGATAAGGATGTTACGCCCTCCGCTATCCTTCAATTTCTGAAATCCCGACTGCCGCCCTATATGATCCCGGAGCGGATCGAAGTCTGCGGGTCCCTTCCCAAGAATGCAAACGGAAAAATCGACCGGCTCGCACTAGGCCGCCATTTTAGTGCCAAGGCTGCCGGGCCCGTGCTGTGAAGGTGCGGCAGGCTGCCGGAGTGGTCTTCATCCTGGCAGCGTTCGGTACGGCTACTGCGCTGCGTGGTATGGCTTCGGGAGAGTCCTTATTGCCGATGTTCTCTCTTCCCAAGCCCAGCGGTACGTTGCGAATCGGTACGAGGCTTCTCGAACTTGCCGATGCGATGAGTCCCGGACGACGGATCACGGTGCAAGTGTGGTACCCGGCGGCGCCGCACGGCGGTAGCCGGCGAGCTCCGTACTTGCTGACGAATGAGAGACCCCTGTTCGCTCGGCTCGTCGACAGTATGGTTGTGACAAACGCCTTCCTCGATGCGCCGATCGCTCCCGGCCGACATGCCATTTTGGTCGGTATTCCCGGGTGGGGCGGAAAACGTGAAAACAACACCGCGCTTGCGGAAAGCTTGGCGAGCAACGGGTATGTCGTCGTAGGGTTCGATGACATGGCGCACCCGGAGATCCCTTTAGATTTCGATTCAGAGACCGCCGCAAAGAAGTCGGTTGCCTGGGCAAACCAAAAGCTTCAAATGGAAGCACATCAGGTCGGCCATATCATTACGTCCCTCGAGCGGCTCGACGCCGCTCCAGGCAGTGCGTTTCAGGGAGCGCTCGACGTGACCAGAGTGGGGCTCGTGGGATTCTCGTTCGGCGGCGCGGTTGCTGCAGAGACGTCGCTGCACGACGGGAGAGTGCGCGCTGCGATAAATTTGGATGGTTCGATGTACGGCACGTCGCTGCAGAGCGGCGTCGTAAAGCCCTTCCTTTTCGTCACCAGTTCGACCCTAGATGCGCAAGGAGAGGGCGCGTCGCGTTCAATTGCGGAGCGCTATGACCGTGATAACGAAGCCCAAATTCTCGGCGGCCTGAAGAAGACCGGCAGCTACCTTCTCTCACTGAAAAACGCCGATCACTATAACTTCGTCGATGCGGCGCTGCTCCCGTCGATCCGGCACACGGCGGTTGGTACGATCAACCCTGTTCTCGCGCATGATGTTGTCGCACATTATGCCCTGCAGTTCCTGGACACGTACGTCCGCGGTTACCCGACGATGGTTGCGGGGAGGAGCAGTGCCTTCGGGGAGTTCGCGACGCTTCGAAGACTCACCGGCAAGTAGCGAGTCCGCCGCGTTCTGTGGTTAGGACTTAAGGACTAACCTCTATAGTACGCCGGGAGGCCTGTTGTTCGCGCTAGGTCCTTAGACTTATCGGGCAGCCATCATTTTGGTCAACCGTTTCAACATGGACCGGTCTTTTGGGCCATCCTTTCGCATCGTTACGATTCATTGCGGGTCGTGCTATTTCGGGTTAAGGTTGTCATGCCGGTATTCTACGGCTGACGCCGTGAGGGGTCCGTGTTGAGGAGCAATTCGATGCCGTCCCGTGTGATTTTCTCGATCATGGCTCTCCTGATCATATGTACCGCCAGCCCCGCGATTGCGGCGGTGCATCCGGGCGACGAGTTGTTCGTGACCGTCTACTACCACCCCGAATTGACCGGCCCCATCTCCGTCGATAGCACGAACCACATTTCGATGCCGCTCGTGGGCGCGGTTGACGTTCGTGGTTTGGAGACGAAGCAGATTGCTGCGAAGCTCCAGGAGTCGCTGCGAGCGTACGTTGTTAAGCCTGCTGTCGCCGTTCAGCTGAAGACGCAGCTGCCGGTTGTCTTTATTTCGGGCGGTCCTGGCGGAACGTTGAAATACGAACCTGGCGAAACGTTGGCCGCGGCACTCGGTACCCTCGCCCCGCGACTGCTGGACGTGACGAAAGATGTCGCTGTCGGCGCGGGCGGTGCGCAAGCCGTCAGCTTCATCGACTTACAGCGCGCGCGCGTAGATCTGCGCCACGTTGGGCTCGTTCGCGACGAGAAGATCCTTGGAACCTTCGACGTTGTCGAGCTCTTCGCGCGTGGAACCGGTGGGCCCGAACTTCAGGCCGGTGATACCCTTACGATGAGCAACAAGCCGCACGTTGTTCGCGTAAGCGGCGACGTCGCCCGCCCTGGAGTTGCGTTCCTCAGCGAGGACGAACCCCTTACGGACGCCCTCTCTCAAGTAGGCGGGCTATCGCCGACTTCAAGCACTGGGCTCATTCAGCTCAAGGCCGGCGGGTCGGTGCAGACGATCTCCCAAGGGGATCCGAGATGGAACGCTCCGGCAAATACGATCGACTCCATCGTCGTGCCGGTCGCAGCGCGGGTGAACATCGTCGGCTTAGTCGAGAAGCCTGGCCCCATCGCCTTGAAGACGGACAACACGCTTCTGAGCGCGATGTACGAAGCCGGCGGCCCGACAAATTGGGCGGATTTGCGAAACGTGCAAGTCATTCAAAATGGCGCGCGTTCTTCTTACGATGTTACTCGCCTCGTACATGGCGACATGACCCAAAATCCGCAATTGCACGACGGGGATCTGGTCTTCGTCCCAGAGGGACATAAAGTGTCGGCGGTGTCCGTCTTCCAGAACCTGCTCAGTGCAGCGCTCCTCTTCAAACTTCGTTAGTGAGTAAGGTAAGCTACTTCTTGCAGCCGTCGGCCACACTGGAAGCGAGACCGGAATGACTGGGATCAAGCGGTTCACGGAGAGCGGACAGCACGCGTTAACAACGGTATGGCATTACCGGCTGCTCGTTGCCGTCGTCTTTGTCATCCTAATGGCGATATCTTTCGTCTTCGTCAGCAACATTCCACGCCAGTATGTTGCGGGGGCGAACCTGCTGGTCGTCAACGGAAATACCCGGGACGATCCTACGTTGTCGTCTTCAGACCTACCGTCAATCGCGACGAGTACGGTCGTCTTGTCGCGCATGGAAGCCGCAATTCGCATCAATACGCCACTCGCGCAAGTGAAGCGGCATATCGTGGTGAAGCAGCCGCCGTTCAAATCGAGCATTCTCCGGATTGAGTATACGGACTCGCAACCTGAGCGTGCGATGTTGGTCGCAAATGCTGTGGCTGAGGAACTTACCAGCTACTACAGGCAGACGTCGACCGCTCGATTCGATGATGACCTCACAGCGCTAGATGCCGAAATGACCAAGCAGCGTGAGCGGACCCGTCAGCTCGGGTTGCAAGTTGGTGGAAAAGGCGTCAACGCTGCCATTTCGGCCAAAGGCGCCGAAACGATAGCAGCACGCTTTAGCGATCTGGAGATGAACAGGGCAATGGCGGCTGCCACGCTTGAAGGCGATATCGCGAACCTGAACGGATCGCGCAAAAATCTGCAGCGCCAAACGAATATGGTTCGCTATGAGATCCTGCATGGCGACCCAATGTATCAAAGCCTTCAGACGAGCGCCGCGACGAGCTCGGTCCAGCTTGCAAACGATCGTGCAGCATTTACGGCTGCGCATCCCGGACTGCCGGCGCTCGAGGATCGGGTGAAGAGCTTGAACTCCGCGCTGAATGCCGAGGCGCGGCGAGCGCTTACGTCCTCCGATGCGTTTAGCCCGTCGCTGGCCGCGATGAGGACGGAACAGCAGAAAGCCCAGGCGCTCGTCGAGGCGGACCGAGCGAAACTGGCAGCGGTAAACTCGTTACTGGCAGTCGACGGACGACGCGCCCAGGCCTTTCCTTCGATTGAGGTATTACGCCTCGAGCGTGACGGAGCGCAGGCAGCGTACCTGTCGTTAGCTGCGCGCCGCGCTACGGCGCTCGCGAACCGGGCCGACGCGCTGTCGCTAGGGTCCGTCAGCATCGTTGATCGGGCGATCGTATCCGACTCACCGATCGGTCTCGGCAGGGGGCGGCTGCTCGTGATGATAGGCTTACTCGTAGTTGCCTTAGCAATTGCCAGCGCATTCATCGCGGACCAATTCAATCCGCGGCTCGCGCGGACTTCGCAAGTCGAGGATCTCTACGGCCACCCGGTCGTCGCGACGCTGGGGACCAAGTGAAGGACGCGCTTATGACTCCTGCTCATCAGTCGCTCAGCGCGCAGTTTCAGCTGCTCCGAACTCGGGTGGAGAGTTTTGTAAGCGGTCCCGCCGTGATCGTCGTGACATCGGCAGAGGCCGGCGACGGGACCAGTCTGACCGCGATATCACTCGCCGAGTGCCTGGCCGGAGCGGGGCGGCGTACCGCATTGCTTCTGCTGGACGACACCGGGAACCCGCCGCTCGCGGAGCCGGCGCCCGGGCGCGATCAGCAGCTGGCGCGGGTTGGCGTTCCCATGCCGTTGTCCATTCCAGACGGACAGCTTTGCCTCACGCGTGACGACCTGAAGTCTTTTCTCGACTCCGTTCGCGCCTCTTATGAATTCGTCGTCGTCGATGCGCCGGCGCTTCTGCGGAGCCATCGGGCGATGGCACTCTCTGAATTATCCGACGGCGTACTTCTGTCCGTCAGGCTCGGGCGCCATGCGACGGACAACGATCGTATAACGCTTGAGATTCTCAAGCAGTCGAAGGGAAACGTCATTGGAGTCGTAGCGGCGTACTCTGATGCCATCGCAAAATTTGAGCGCAGTACAAAACAGCAGACAAAAGCCCTGAAAGGCCAATCCGCAGCGCCTGAGAGGGAAACCGGCGGCCGAAGAGGGCTGGTGGGCAAAATCGCTGGAAGTGCCGTGTGCCTGACCATTATACTGGCCTTGCTCGTCGCATTCGCGACCCTTCAGCCCGGAAAATACAAATCACTCGCGATCCTTCCTGAGCCGGCTAACGCCGTCGTATTGGAAATCGCGTCAAAATTCAGACCGTCCTCGCAGTAAGACGAGACTCGCTTGCCTCATGATAGAATTATAACCCAGTGACGGAGACGCAACTCCAGCGCATCGCAGTCGTGACGCCGAGTTTCGCTCGCGATTACCATCTTTGTCGCGAACTCAACCGGAGCGTCCTGAGGTTTTGGCCGGAGGACACAAAGCATTACCTCGTCGTCGATCGGCAGGATCTCGCGCTGTTCCGGCCCCTTGCCGGCCCGCGCACCGTCGTCGTCGCGGTCGAAGAAGTCGTTCCTTCCGGCTACTTCAAGGTACCCGGCTCGAAGAAGTGGTGGCTTTCAACTGCTGCGCTGTATCCGGCAAAAGGCTGGCTCATCCAGCAGCTCGTGAAGCTGTCGATGCCGCATTTCGTAGAAGAAGAAGTGCTCGTCAACGTTGATTCGGACGTCCGCTTCGTCCGCCCGGTCGATCCGTCGATCTTTGCGCGGGAGGGAAAGACGCGGCTGTACCGACTTCCCCGCGGCATTACCCCTGGAATGACGCACGTGAAATGGCACTACAACGTCTGCAAGGCACTCGGTGTCGCGCCGGATCCGTTGCCGATGGACGACTACGTCAACAACGTCATCAGCTGGGACAAGCGAATTGCGGTGGCGGCTTGCGCCCGAATCGAGCGCGTAACGGGCGTGTCGTGGCACGTCGCACTGACGCGGATGCGGCTCGTGTCCGAGTATCTGACCTATGGCTTGTATGTCGATAAGGTAATCGGACACGATGCGGCGCAGGTTTGGATCGAGGACCGCACCTGGTGCCATACATACTGGGGGCCGGGTCCGCTGAGCGCGGCCGATGTCAAGAAATTCGTAGATCGCATGCCGCCGGAAGACGTTGCGTTTTCGATAGCCGGCTACACAGGGACGGATCCGATCGTCACGGGTGAGGCCACTCGTCTCGTGTTATCGCAAGTGGGAATTTAAGGTGGCCAGCTCGCCCGCTCGCGGTCGAGCGCCTCTGAACCTGTTCCGCCAGATTTAGGAGCTCGTCCCGTCTCGTGAAAGTCGTCAAGCAGCTGCCGATCTATTTTATTGGTCGGATCTTTCCTGCGGCCGTCGCTT
This sequence comes from Vulcanimicrobiota bacterium, assembly GCA_028287525.1. Classification (GTDB taxonomy): domain Bacteria; phylum Vulcanimicrobiota; class Vulcanimicrobiia; order Vulcanimicrobiales; family Vulcanimicrobiaceae; genus Vulcanimicrobium. The sequence goes on from JAQBPM010000032.1 coordinate 31,939, forward strand.
TCTTCGGCATCTCGATTTATACGCATCTTCTCGAGCCGGCCAGCTTCGGGACGTATGCGCTGCTGATCAGTGTCTCGTTTCTCGTCGGAATGACGGGATTCTCGTGGCTCCGGATTGCGGCGCTCCGAATGCTCGCGACGGTGTCGCGCGAAGACGAGCCCGATTTCACTGCGACGATTGCCATCGCGTTTCTAGGCACGGCCGTCGCAGTGGTGGGCGTCGTCATCGGCGTTCTCCACGCGTACAACGCCGGACTACCGTTGGTAATGATCGTGCTCACGGCGGCCAGTGCCGTCTCAAGCGCATGGTTTGAGCTGAACATCACCGTATCGCAGGCCCAGGCGAAACTTCTTACGTTGGCGGCGCTTCAAATCGCACGCTCCTTGGCCGCGCTGGCTGCGACGCTGACCCTTATCAAGCTAGGCTTCAAGGATACGGCGCTGCTAGGAGGGTTCGTTGTCGGAAACCTCGTGAGCATCGGATCGGCGCCTCTGTGGGCAACGGCCGTACACGGACGGTTTCGAATGCCGATCCTCGCAAGGTTGTTTCACTTTGGTTGGCCCTCCAGCGTCGCGGCCATCAACAACTTTTCGGCGACGTTCATGCGCTATATGCTCGAAATCACTTCGGGCAGCGTTGCGGTCGGAATTTACGCAACAACTGTTGACTTCGCCAACCAGACCATCAGCCTGCTGATCGGGACGGCGTCCCTTGCGGGACAACCCCTCGCCTTCCGTGCGCGCGACCAGGGAACTCATGATGAGCTGATCGCTCAGTTGAGGACGAATGCGACGCTGATTGTTATGATCGGCTTGGGAGCGACGGTCGGTCTGATCACGTTAGCCGGACCGATATCACGCGTCTACTTCGGATCTAAGTTCCATGCGACTGCGGGACCGCTCCTCGAGCAGGTACTGATTATCTCCGCGATCGGCGTCTTCTGTGCGGGCTTGCGAGGCAGTTATTTCGAGCAGGCCTTTGAAATAGCGTACAAGACCTGGCCGCTGGTCGTCATTATGTTCATCCGTACGATCACTACGGTCGGCGTTGGGTTCGTCATGGTCAAGGCTCATGGCATTATCGGTGCGGCCGTAACGGTTCTCGCGTCCGACCTGCTCAGCACTCTTATCAGCTATCTTTGGGGCCGACGGCTCATACGGATGCCGATTCCGCTGATGAACGTCGCAAAGACGGCATTGGCGGCTCTGGTCATGAGCGGCACCATCCTCTTGGTACCCGGTCGCGACTCCTTAACCGGCCTGACCATCGCGATCGCCTCGGGCGTGCTTGCCTATGCGGTCGCGCTGCTCTTGCTTTTTCGCGAGACGCTCGGTGGGTCGGCGAAGTTCACCGGCGCGGTGCGGAGCGTATTGACGCGCTCATGAGTGTCAGCGCTCTCGTGCCGCACGCCGGCTCTGCTGCAACTCCGCTGATCTCGGTGATCATTCCGGTGTATCAAGGCGAAAAGCTGATTCTCGGTGCCGTGGAATCGGTATTGAATCAAACGTACCGGAATCTCCAAGTACTCGTCGTCGATGACGGGTGCACGGACTCGACCCTTAGCGTGCTGCAGACGATCGCTGACCCCCGGCTCCGTGTGCTGAGGCAGAAAAATGCGGGTACGGCCGCGGCTCGAAATCTGGCCATTCGGGAATCATCCGGGGAGTTCATCGCGTTTCTCGATAGCGACGATCGCTGGTTGCCCGATAAGGTCGCCCGAGAGCTCGATGTACTGTCGCGCGTCGGCGATCGTCCAGCGATTGTCTACAGCTCGTATTATCCGGTTGACGATTCCGGCCGGCTGCTCAATTTTCCGAAACGGCACGCTCACACGGGCTTTGTGTTGGACGCGCTGCTGGATGGGGAGGACTTCCTTGTGCCGAGCGTGTGCCTCTTCGATCGACGAATCTTTGATCGGCTCGGGGGTTTCAGCGTGGGGCAGTATCACGAGGATCACGAGTACATCTTACGTGCGGCACGCGAGTACCCGATGTTTCCAACGCAAAAGAGCCTGGTTATTTACCGCCAATCGACCAGCGGGAAGTGCCGTTCGATACTAAGCGATTACGAGCGCGCCCGTCGCGAGGAGTTGATGGTGGTTGACGCTGCACGTCAGATCTTAAAGCCGGACCAGCACGCGCGACTTCTGAAAAATGCGTATCGGTCGCTGTACTGCCGCTTTCTGATGTATGGCTACAATAAAAATGCGAAGATGGCGTTGCGCGACGTAAAGCTGAGCGACCTGACTGGCAATATGAAAGGTCGTTTGGCGTGGATTTTTGCAAAAACTGGCATTAATCTGCTCGTCGTCGTCAGAATCGCGATCCAGTGGGTTTACCTATGCTTTATGCAGCGCGAATGGCAGCGGAAGTTAGCTGAGCGCGGCACCAGATTGCGTTACGAGTAAATGGTCGAAATGCGGCGCGAGTCTACGCGCATCGACCGAGCAGGCACGAAGCGCGTGTGCGTAGCGATTCCGACCTATCGGCGAAAGAGACTTCTTAGTGCACTCTTGGAGGGCTTGCGAGAGATCGGGGTGCCGACTGACTGCGAAGTATCCGTCGTTGTTTTCGACAACGATATCGATCGGTCGGCCGAGACGACCGTAGTCTCAGCGCGCTTTCCATTTCCGTTTTCGCTGGAATACGTCCACGTCCCTGAACCAGGTCTGGCAACGGTTCGGAATCGGGCGTTAGACGTGGCGATTTCGTCGTCTTTCGAGTTTCTGGCGATGATCGACGACGATGAGTGTCCTCAGCGTCAGTGGCTTGAGGAATTGTTGCGCGTGCAAAGCACCTCGGACGCGGACGCGGTGATCGGTGCCGTACCGCAGGAGCTTCCGAAGGGTACGCCGCGCTGGATCCGGCGAGGCCGTTTCTTTGATCTTCCGGTCTATGATGATGGGGCAGTTCTTAAGTACGGCTATAGCGGAAACTGTCTTTTGAAGACGAGCACGCTCGTAGCGTGTGATATTCGGTTCGATGAAGCGCTGAATTTTGCCGGCGGCGAAGATATGCTGTTCTTCCGACAATTATACTTACAGCGTGCAAAAATAGTCTACGCAGCTCGCGCTGTTGCTGTCGAAGAAGTACATCAAGATCGGCTCAACCTGTCGTACATTTTGAGGATGCAATTTCGGCGGGGTAACACGCTGGCTATCTGCGATCGGCGCCTTCAGAAGGGCCCGGTGGTGACCTGGTTGCGCGCGGGAAAGTCCGTCATCCGGCTCGGAATTGGCCTTTGCCTGGCTTTGCCGTTGACGGCCCTTCGCGGCAAGGCGGGAGCCGTGGCCGCTTTCGGATACGTCATGCAAGCGCTTGGGGCGTTCGCTGGACTTCTTGGTCATATATATCTTGGCTACAGGCGAAAGACCGTCAGGGACTGCCGGATCGGCGGGACGTCCCTGGGGAATGAAGGCGATGTCTAGCAGGGAGAGTCCGACGCGCTCAGGCCGCGTCGCGGAGATTGGGAACTTAGCCTCGCTCCCGCGCGAGAATCCGGCCAACCGTGCTCATCCGTATGGGTCTTAATATCTCTTACTCAACGGAACCCAGTTTGATAAACTCGGTCGTAACCAAGCTAGGTTGCCGTCCGAATTTAGTCTAGCCGCGGACACTGCTTGCGAAGGGGTTCTTGAGCTTGTTAACTTCCCTTTTTCGGGCCACGCTCGAGCCGCAGCAGATCGAGCAATTTCAGCGTGATGGCCATCTCCTGGTCAGGAACGCTTACTCGCGCCAGAGCCTTATCGAGCTTGCGGAGCAGCTCGAAACGGCTAGGAGCGCCGAGGTGTTGCTCCGAGATCCAGAGGCGCGGAAGGAGCCGAATGCGTTTTTTTGGCGCCGATCTGCGGACATCGCTCGTTTTGTGCTCGATCGGGGACTCGGGGAGGTCGCTAGCACACTGCTCTGCGTCGACGGCGTGCGGCTGATTCACGAATCGTTCTTTGAGAAGAGTAAGGAAGCCGGCCGAGTTCCTTGGCACCGGGACAGCCATTTTTGGAGCTTTTCCGGCGTTGGGGCTTTGACCGTTTGGATACCCCTACATGACACCCCGCTGTCCATGAGCCCCCTGCGCTACGCGTCCGGTTCGCATTGCGAACGCGATACCCATATTCTGTCGCGATTTGAGAAGGTCCTAATTCCGTTACGCTACCCAATTGCGGTGTCCAGCATGAAACTGGGCGATATCGTAATACATCATTCTCAAACGCTTCATGGTGCAGCGCGCACTAGTGAGCGAAGGACGCGGAAGGCACTTTCGCTTCATCTCTTTGACGCGAACGCAACCGCGCTGCCATCCGATGTCAATGATCACGTCAACCACGCCAAGCGCTGCGGATGGGATCGCTTAGTAGCCGGGGAGCCATTCCCCGACGAATTGGCACCGCTAATATTTCGTCGCGAACCATCGTTGACGGCCGCTGGTCGTTCTTTCTAAGAAAGTCGTGGCGGCAAGCCTCGACAAGACCCTGTCTCGACGTTCCACCGCGTTGTTTTAAAAGCCCGATTAGGAACAAGCAAACCGGTGGTTTTAACCACCGCGTGTATCCGGCAAAGAAAAATTACTGATTCATCAGTCTTTCAAGTTGTCGATACCATTCCATGGATGACGATGTGCTTATTACTGTAGCCCCTAAGCTTTGCTTTATAAAGCACGCCTTTCCGGAAAGCGTTGCACGCGACGGAAAGACCTTTTGTTTTCGTCGTCTCAATAAAGGTGTTCGTTGCAAGACAGACATCAAATGGCGTGTCGACGCATTATTAGCCGCGGCTACGGGTTCGAAGTCGTGAGGCCGTCTCCAGGTGTCATGAGAAGGAGCACCATGTCGTTATTCTCCCGCATCGCGGACCATCGCGATCCGGGGTCTCTCGCATCCCGGCTGAGGCAACGTCGACACGAGTTCTTTTTGAAGTTATTAGAGACGCTCCCTCGCCCGATTAGCATACTGGACGTGGGTGGAACGTCTACGTTTTGGAAAAATTTGGCACTGACGGCTGACGATGCGAGGATCGTCCTGCTGAACGTCTTCGAGCAATCACCTGAGTCGCCAAATATGCGCAGTATCGCCGGCGACGCAAGGGATCTAAGGCAATTCGCTGACAACAGCTTTGACATCGTCTACTCGAACTCGGTCATCGAACACGTCGGATTACTTCCAAACCAACGGCAGATGGCAAATGAGATTCGGCGCGTTGGGAAACGCTATTTCGTACAAACTCCGAACGCCTATTTTCCAATTGAGCCGCACTTCTTGGTGCCGGGCTATCAGTTCATGCCTCTACCGCTGAAGACGCTGTTACTTACAAAGTCACGACTTGGTTGGACCCCCCGCGAACCCGATTGGGAGCGCGCAAAGGAAATTGCCGGCTCAATTCGCCTTTTGACCATATCGGAAATGGTGGCGCTGTTCCCAGATGCCACTATGTATCGCGAACGCTTTGCGGGCCTTACCAAGAGCGTAATCGCCTATCACGGCTGGTAGCGGTTGTGCTCACGTTAGATCGCGCCGGCACACATGTCACCTTGGCGGGCGTTCAGATCGATAGCCTAGGGTTTGCGCAAGTTGTTGATGCTGTCGTTCAGTATGCGTCTGCCGAAGAGAACTCTCCGGAATACGTCGTAACGCCTAATGCTCATCACGTAGTGTTACTGCAGAATGATGCACGGCTGCGCGAGATTTATGAGCACGCATTCCTCGTCGTGCCGGACGGCGTGCCGCTGCTATGGGCAGCTAAGTTGCTTCGTCTGCGACTGAATGGTCGCGTCAATGGCACAGACCTGCTCGAGTCCCTGTGCGCCGAATCAGCAAAGCGCGAACTTCGTGTATACTTCTTAGGCGGTAGACCCGGCGCAGCTGACGCTGCGGCAAACGCACTTCGAAAACGCTATTCGAATCTGCAGATATGCGGAACGTATTCGCCGCCTTTTGGCTTTGAGGAAGATGCCGGCGAAAATGCGCTAATAATAGAAAAGATACGAGGTGCACGTCCACACATTTTGTTCGTCGGGCTAGGTGCGCCGAAGCAAGAGTATTGGATGTACGCGAACTGCAAGCGGCTTTCGGTCCCCATGTCATTGGGGATCGGGGTCAGTTTCGAATTTCTAGGCGGTGTTGTTGCGCGTGCGCCTCGTTGGATGCAACAGGCGGGACTCGAGTGGTTTTTTCGATTGCTGGCTGAGCCGAAACGGCTGTGGCGGCGTTACATAATCGGAAACGTCAACTTTTGCCTCCTAATCGCCAGGCAAGTGTTCGCGAGAGACGCGTTGTGATGGATGGAGCAGTCCGGCCGGAGCGATTGTCGCTTCCGCAGTGGCTCTGCCGAGCGCTCCCGCCAATCGTGTCCTACCGCCTAGGTCGCAAGCTGCAGCGGCCGGGCCTCGCGGGCGAGCAGTTCGTCACCCGAACGAGCACGGGCCAACTCTTTTCGTACAAGACTGGTGACGTGCTCGCCGATCAAGTCCGCATGTGCGGGTACTGGGACTGGCGCGTCTTGGCGATCGCCAAGGCGCTTTGCCGGCCGGGCGACACGATCATCGAGATTGGGGCGAACACCGGCACGGAAACGGTCGGCCTTGCGCATATCGTTGGTCCCCGTGGTCGCGTCGTCGCCTTCGAGCCGATTCCGCAGATCGCTGAGGCGCTGCGCCACAACGTGCGAATCAACAATTTCAAGAACGTTGACGTATTTGAAATCGCCCTCACTGATCGCGACCACAGAGTCCGCATGCACCAGCCGCCGTCCGAGCGAAACTCAGGCCAGGGCTACGTCACGCACAACGTAAAGGACCCCGGCATAGACGTCCTCGCGGTGGCGCTGGACTCGATGGCCGCGTCGATCGGCTGCTCACCGTTCATTTTGATCGATGTCGAGGGACACGAGGTCGCGGTCTTAAGGGGTGCTCGGGGGTACCTACGCCGTCATCGTCCGGTGATTGTCGTCGAAGCGGTCAGCGAGCAACTCGTGCGTGCTGGCTCATCCTTGTCGGAGCTCGCCGACGAACTCACCACGTCGGGGTATGAAGTCCTGCGGATTAACCGGATTTCAGTCACGCCAATCGTGCAGGAGCAGCTCGGCGCGAGCTGTCACCAAAACTGGCTGTGTCTGCCGCGCGAACAGTCTGGGAAACGCCGCGGCGTTAACGCGATGCTGCCGGTTCGCGCGCTCACGCCGGGGGCGTTCAAAGGGCGCTAGGCGTGGGCGTTCGCCGTCGCCCTGTACGTCTGGATGTAGTCGTACCGAACCTTGGCAGGCCGCATGCCGATTACGGAGCTGCCGAATGAACGTACGAGCCGCTCGGCGTCGTTGAGCCAACCGTAGTAGCAGGCGACCGAAATATTGGTGCGAGGCGAAGACCGACTAGCCGCGGAGTGCCGGCCCGGCCCAAAACCGTAGGCGAGGCCAGAGCGACGGAGGGCCGCGGCGAACGTTTCGCCCGTCGGAGTTAAGGTCGTTAGACCCACTCCAGAGCCGCCTATGGACTCAGGGAAAGTCGCCCCTCATCTCACAAAGGGGAGACGTGACCGAACGCTCCTTCAATGGCGAGGTTTGGAGCCGCAAAATAGACCTACGTCCGCCTCATTTGACTTTGCATGTCGTGTGCGGGGACGATCGTATTGGTCCGCTCGTTATTTATTCGCGCAAAGCACTTCCGGGGGGTACATGCAGCGAGAAGTAGGGTCGGCCGGCTCTGCTAAGGCAAAGCGGCCGTATCTTGAAGTGGTTCTGGTATCGGTGATGTTTCTCGCGGCGACAACGTTGCCGGCACTGGGGAAACACAGCGACGGTGCAGACAACTCAACACTAAACCAAGTTGTCTTGAGTCTGATATACGTCGTTGTCGGCATACGCGTTCTCACAATGCGCAGCAGATTTGTTGCATTGGCAAAGAGCACAATGTCGATCTGGGTCTTCGTGGCGTTGATGTGTGCTTCCGTAGTGTGGTCCGTCGCGCCGGGTGTAACGTTATCGCACTCGATCGAATTGGCGGGATCAACTCTGATCGGCTATTACCTCGTAACGCGCTTTTCGTTGTCTGAATTCCTTGGCATTCTGTTGGCGACGTTCGCATTAATAGCAATTGCGAGTCTTGCCCTTGTATTTGGAGCGCCTGGTCATGGCCGCGATGATTGGGGATCAGGTCCGTGGGCCGGGATCTTCCCGGACAAGAACGCGCTCGCAGCTGAGATGGCGGTCGCCGTTATCGCAGCGCTTTGCTTTCCCGCAAAGGGACGAAAGGCGTGGCTGCTGACGCTCGGAGCTCTGGCTCTATTCTCGACGCTCTTATTGGGCGCCAGTTCCGCAACAGCGCTCGGCGACGGTGTCGCAACGAGCGCGGCCGTGTTGTTGGGGTTGGGCTGTCGATCGACGAAGGTTGGAAAGATCGCGAGAGTGGTAACAGGTGCGTGTTTCGCAGCTCTCGCAACAGCGTTCGTGTTTTTTGGTGTAACGCCCGCTGCACTTCCGGGCTTGCTCGGGCGGAGCGCGACGTTGACAGGCCGCACCGATTTCTGGCCCGTTCTGCAACAGGCAATCGCCGACAACCCGGTGCTCGGATACGGATATAACGCATTCTTTCGGTCATCGGTTGGCGCGAAGCGGCTCAGCGCATATGTCGTTGAAGCTGGAGGCTGGACGCCATCGCACGCGCACAACAGCCTGCTGCAGGTCAGCCTTGACGCTGGCGTCGTCGGTGTTCTCGTCTTGGGCTACGCATTGGTACGGGCTGCGTTCCGGTCTGTCGTGTATTTTGCAAGGGGGAAGGACCGAGCGTCCGCTTGGCCATTTGCGCTTGTGCTGTTCCTGGTGCTCGGAAGTTACACCGAGAGCTATTTCGGCATGTTCAATTCTGATTGGATATTTTTCGTTGCGGCAATGCTTTATCCGTTGAGGGACGATGTCTTCGCGCGGGAGTTCGCGAGTCGGCGCGCTCTTGTGGAGCGGAGGTTCGCCTCGGCAACTGCCGCTTCCCCGCAGTCATCATAGCCGGGGTAATCGAGGATGTGTAGCTCGGCGCTTCGTCGCTGCCGAATCAGGACGTCGGCGTGATGTTACAACGAAACACGCCCCCGCAGAGCCTAGGCTACCCTCACGCCGGGCGGCGTGAGCGCCCTATTAACATCTTCCAGCGTTAACGGTGTGCGCTGCTGGTGTCCGACTTGGAAAGCTCTAGCTCATTGTCTAGCACGAAGTCGTTGTTGGTTTGTAAATTCGGAGATACTGGATCCACATATACTGAGGCCATGGATTATTCTTCATCGCCGTTGAATTGCCGTCGAGCCAGCTCCCGGGTGCACCAACCTGGAACATTATCATGACTTCCTTATCGGGGGAACCTTGAGTCCAATCGGGTTCATTGGTGTCGCCGGGAATCGGCACGCCATCGAGATAGAAGCTCGTACCTTGTGGAGTTACCAGAGCGCCGTAATCATGGTAGTCGCTTTGCGGCGTGCCGCCGGGAAAATTGTAGACGCCTTTGCCGCCATTGGTCAGGGACGTGTTCCAGAGGATCTCCCCGGCGTTCAGCGCGTTCCCGAAGTCATTCGCAAACATCTCTTCAATATCCAGTTCGTCCCGCTGCAGGCCCGTTGGGGGATTTGCAACACCGCCGGTTTCGAGCGTCCAGAAGGCAGGCGAGAGCGCTGGAAGGTAGTTGGGCAGTCGAATCCGTGACACGAAGAATCCATATTGCTGATTGATGTTCGTATCGAGTACGCCTGAATAGTAGCGTGGGAAGTTATACGATCGCAGGCCACCCTCGTCGTTTACTCCCGGTGTTATAGTCGTGCCAGGAACGCCGGAATAGATGTGGATGTTAGAGATCGTCCACGGGTTTGTGCCGCCGGTTCCATTACCGGACGGCGTAGCTCCGCCGCTCGTTAATGTACCGATGAACGTTGTGGCGCCCCCTTTATACCCCATTCCGACCTTCCAGTTATTCTGGGCACCGTTGGGGTTGGCGACGTTGACGACAAGGGTGCCGCCCTCAATTGGGACTGTGTACGGAGAGGTTGCGCTTGTTACGATGTACTGATCGTTCGCCATGAGGTCGAGCGAAGTTGCAATGGACGACGGCACGGGCATTGCTTCAATCCGTACGCCTTGAGGATTACCGGGGGCCGCATTATCGTTCGCTACGGTGAACGGGTCGTATCCGAGGCCGTCTGAGCTATCGCCGAAGTAGGTATCGTACTGATGACGGCCCCACGACGTCATGAATCCGGGTCCCCAAGAACCACCGGGATTATTACCCACGTTGACCGTGCGAGTCTTCGTACCGCCCCAATACGAGCGATCCAGGCCGTTTGTTTGAAACTCTCCGACGCCGGCGGGCAACACGTTGTTGGTGTATAGCGCGTGATTGACGCACATATTCGAGGAGTTGTACGTGAGAGTGCCGGGTAACCCGGGTGCTGAAAAGTTAATCGTGGCGGACGCGGTTGCCAATGACGGACTTGCGGGCGACGAGGCACGGGCACTAATTGTCGCGCTTCCAACGCTCGGCGTAGCTCCATTGTACGTAAGGGAGACTGCGCCCGTGCTTCCTAGCGTCGTTCCGGAGAGTTGCGTCGTATTCGATTCAGAATCGGTAAGCGATACGACTACCGGGCTGTCGCTCGCGTCGACGAGATTATTAATGCCCACCGCGATGATCTTTCCCGCGGCGTCGAGCAAATTTACGGTGACCGTTGCGCTTGAGGCTTGTCCGATGACAAACGCGCTGTTGCTTGAGCCGACTTGTAATTGACTGACCACGGCATCGAGAGTCACGTTAATCGGATTCGTCTGATTGGCGACGATCGCCTGGCTTACAAGGGTCGTGGAGAGCGGCGTCCCGATTCCATCCGCGCTCGCGAACGTCGAAAGCGAGAACGTGACGTTGCTGCCAGTCGGTGCCGAGACGCTGATGGCGCATGAGCGGGCGCCGCTCGCGTCGGTTGTGCAGTTCGGCGAGGTCGCGGTCAAGGGAACGACGGTCGTCGTTCCGCCCGTTGGCGTAAACGAAAGCGAGTTCGTCGCACTGGAGACGTAGCGCGCTCGCCGCTTCGCCGTGCCCGTCTTTGACGCCGAAGGGATGGTGACCGTAAGCGTCGCGCCTGCCGTTGTCGAACCGGATGGCTTGGCGACGGGAGATTGAGGCGGCATCGTTTGAACGCCGCCGCCGCCCCCGCAGCCGGTAACGAGGGAGCAGAAGAGGACGGACGCCAGCGTTCGAATCATGAGCGGCGTCCGTGGATGGTGATCGGGGTGACCGTGACGCCGACCGGGACCGAGACGGTTTGTCCGAATCCACCAGATACGATCACGTTCGTCGCTCCTGCGTGTTGCGCGGTTACGGTGACGGCGTTGCCGGCGACGCTGACCGTGGCGACGGTGGGGTCGCCTCCGGAGGTCGTTGCCGCGTACGCCCCGGCATATCCGGCTTGCGTCACGGTGAACGTTTGGGCGTACGTCGCGCCCGTGTTAATGAATGCGAGCGAGGACGGGTTCGGTGAAATACCCGGCACCTGTGTTGGGTCTGGACTTGGAGTTGGGATGGGGACAGGCGTTGCGGTCGGAGCAGGCGTTGCGGTCGCGCCAGGCGTCGGGGTCGCTCCGGGCGTTGCAGTAGGACTCGGCGTCACAACGACGCCGAACGAGATAGGGGTGGAACCGGTGGCTACGACCTTGCTCGCCGTCCGGGCCGTTGCGATGAGCGTCGCGCCGATCGGGGGGGCGGCTCCGCTATAGTTCACGCTTACCGGCGTGGCGCCTAGCGCGGTCGCTGAAAGAGTGGTCACACCTGACGTGTCCGTATCCGCAAACGAGACCGCCACGGGCGCGTCGGACGGGTCGACGAGAGTGTTGACCGTGGGGTCGATCATTTGATTCGCGGCGTCAAGCACTTTGGCGTTCACCGTGGCGGAACCGGACGTGAACGGCGTGAAGCTGGAAGGAGCCAGCGATACTTGGACGTTGCTCACGACCGCGTCGAGCGTCAAGGAAATCGGGTTCAATTGATTCGCGACGATCGTGGCCGTCGCGGAGCCGAGCGACAGGACGGGGCCGCTCCCATCCGCACTCGAGAACGTTCTCACGACGAACGAGACGGCGCCAACAGACAGGCCCATCGAAATCAGGCAGGTACGACCCGAGGTGCCGCTGGAGCAACCCGGTGAGCCCGGAGTCAGCGGTATTACGGTCGCCGATCCGCCTGCGGGGGTGACGCTTAGGGAGTTCGTCGCGACCGAGACATACAGCGCGCGTCGTTGCGAACTTGCACCCACCGACGATGTCTGAGGGATCGTGATCGAGACCTGCGCCGTACCGACGCTTCCGGATGGGGTCGCCGTCGCTGACGGCGGCGCAGGCGCCGCGGGCAGCGTCGAGGTCCCGTTTCCTGCACCGCCGCCGCCGCACGCTGCCAAACTCACGATCAGAGGAATGCACAGCGCGGTTCGCGCGAACGACGGCCGCCGAGGGCGTGTGCCCGGGGCGTTTTCGATGGTGAGAGGAGGCGTGGCACCGTAGCCGCGTTCGTCCATTAGCTCGAACTCCTGAAAAAACTCAGCCTCCGATTGGAGGCCTCCCCCGGCATTCACAATGTCGACCGGTTAGTCAATTACTTGACAAAAGCAGAGCGTATGTTGTGCAGGATCACAGCACAGGCGCGTCGGCAGAAATCGCTAAAGAGTTCGGAAATACCACGACTGGACGGCGTGGTACGCGAAGAACTGACGCTCGCGACTGGTGGAGATTTGCGCCAACGCGCTCGCGCTTGAAGCCGAGATGACTTCTCCCAAATCCGACTCGCGATTTGCGGCGCCGGCATAGCTCAGCGGGAGAGCACGTCTTTGGTAGCCTCCTTGAACGAAGTTATCGTCGCTCAGAATCCGGGCAACAGAAGAGAGCGCTGCGTCCCCCACAGTAGGGCACGGTAGGGCACATTGGCCGTATCAGGACGCGTCATAGGTCCTGCCTTATTGTCGCGCGCCCGCGTTACGTACGGACGGCTCACGCGAACGATCCGATGCACGAATGCGTTGCTTCATCTGTCCTGTAGCCGCGTCGGAATCCGCGCCGGAGCAAGCAGGAGCACGACAACACTCACGCCGACACTAGTCAGTACATGGCCATGATCGGGACGAAACCGAGAGGGCGCAAGCGCTGGGCCGTCGCCTCGATCGTCGTCGCGGCAGTGCTCTTTTGGGTCGCAACGAGCAATCCCATGTACGAGCTCACGTCACCGTTCGAGCTCTCCTGGCACGTCGCGTTGCGGAAGGCGTACAGCATCGGCGCCTTCGCACTCGTGGGGTTCACGACGGACAAGGCGCTCGGGCCCAGCGCCCGTCCCGTTTTGCGGGCAGTCTTTATCGGCGCGTTGTACTCGGCTGCGATCGAGATAACACAGGCATTTCAAGGCTCGGACGAGGGCCTCACGTGGAACGCCATCGACGTAACATGCGGGGCCTTCGGCGGCTGGCTCGGCGCGATGTTCGGCCACATGACCGGCTCGCACCGAAAGCCGTGAACCGCCCCCAGACCAGGAAAGTCTATCTGCTTCCAGAATCAGCGCTGGTCGCCACGGTCCGTCACTTCGGATCGTACGAGCTGGCGTAGCTCAGTGGTAGAGCACGTCATTGGTAATGACGAGGTCGTGGGTTCAATCCCCACCGCCAGCTCCAGAGACGACAAGACCCTCTTCGCGGAGGGTCTTGTCCGTTTCCTGAGTAGTCGTCGGACCGTATGGCTACGACCGTCTCGACCGACAGCGCGAAGCGCGCCTTGCTCGATCGCCTCATCGACGACGCCTCGCTGTTCCCCCCGGCGCAGCTGCCGATGGCCCGGGCCTTGCGGGCGCACGCTCGCCATGCCGAGAGCGCGTACGCTTGGATCGACGGCGCCTTCGTCGTACCCGCCTCCCGAATCGGCGAACTCGCGGACCGGCGCGATCCCAGCCGACGGCTGACCCTCAGCGTCATCCTCGACGCCGCGCTCAGCGCCAAGGGCGACACCGTGCGGGCCGACCTCGACCGGGTGGCCCGCGCCGGCCTCGACGGCGCGACGGTCGCATCGTTCGAACTCAAGACGCCGGCCCTGCTCGACGAAGCCGGTCTGCGCGCAGCGATCGCCACGATCGCCGACCACTACCCGGACCAGCCGGTCGCGCTCTACTATGAACTCCCGTACAGCGGCGGCTGGACCGTCGAGCCCGCCGCGTCGCTCGCCGTGCTGGCGGCCGTGCGCGACGCGGCGCCGACCATCACGGTCGGCGCGAAGCTGCGCTGCGGCGGCTTCGTCCCCGGCGTCACGCCCTCGATCGCCGACGTGGCGGAGTTCATCCTCGCCGCGCACGCGCACGACCTTCCGTGGAAGGCGACGGCGGGACTCCACCATCCCGTGCGCGGGATCTACCACGGCGAGCTGATGCACGGGTTCCTCAATGTCTTCATTGCGGGCATCGCACTGCACGCCGGCGTGTTCGACCCGGCGCTCGTCCACGACGTGATCGCGGAAGAAGATCCGCGCGCGTTTCTCATCGATCCCGTGCACGTCGGCTGGCGTGACGTGCGCGTCGACGCCGAAGCGGTCGCCGCCGCGCGAGAACGCTGCGTCTCGTACGGCAGCTGCAGTTTCGACGAGCCGGTGAACGGGCTGCGCGAACTCGGATTGCTCTTGTGATGGATCCGCGCGACTTCGGCCTCGCCAACCTCCCGTTCGGGATCGTCTCCGACCGGACGGGACGCCGGCGACCGGCGGTCGCGTTCGAGGATCGGGTCATCGACCTCGACGCGCTCGTCGACGCGAACGTGCTCGACGAAGAATCGCTGCTCGCCGCGGAGACGCTCAACGCGTTTCTTGCGCGCGGCCGCGCGGAGTGGAGCGCGGTGCGCGCGCGCCTCCAGCATCTGCTCGGCGCAGAGGCCGACCACACCGAGCGCGCCGCCGTCGCTCGGGCGTCGTTCTCGCGCGACGCGGTGACGATGCACCTTCCGGTCGCGGTCGGCGACTACGTCGACTTCTATTCCTCGATCGAACACGCGACCAATCTCGGGCGCATCCTGCGTCCGGGCGGCGATCCGCTGCTGCCCAACTATCGGCACATCCCGATCGGCTACCACGGACGCTCGTCGACGATCGTCACGAGCGGCACGCCTGTCCGCCGTCCGCACGGCCAGACGATGTCGCCTGAAGGCGACGCGCCGTCGTTCGGGCCGTCCCGAATGCTCGACGTCGAACTCGAACTCGGCTGGCTCGCGGGTCCCGGAAACGTGCACGGCGAGCCGATCGCGGCCGACGACGCGTGCGACCACGTCTTCGGCTACGTCCTGCTCAACGACTGGAGCGCGCGCGATATTCAAGGCTGGGAATACCAGCCGCTCGGGCCGTTTCTCTCGAAATCGTTCGCGACGTCGATCTCGCCGTGGATCGTCACGCTCGACGCGCTCGAGCCGTTCCGGGTCGCCGAGCCGGCCCGCGATCCGCAGCCGCTTCCGTATCTGCGCACGCGCGAACCGTGGTCCTACGACATCGAACTCGAGATGGCGCTCCAGACCGCGCGCATGCGCGAGCACGCGCACCCGCCGCTGACCATCTCGCGCACGAATTTCCGCTCCATGTACTGGACGCTCGCGCAGCAGCTCGCCCACATGACCTCGAACGGCTCGGCGGTTCGGCCGGGCGATCTGTTCGGGACCGGCACGATCAGCGGGTCCGCGCAGGGAACGCAAGGCTCGTTCATCGAGCTCACCTGGCGCGGACGCGATCCGCTAGCGCTCCCCGGCGGCGAGTCGCGGACGTTCCTCGAAGACGGCGACACGGTCATCATGCGCGGACGTGCCGTTCGCGGGGACGTGCGCGTCGGTTTCGGCGAGGTCACGGGCACCGTCGTCGGCTAACCTGCGCGGTCGCCGTTACGCGTTGACCTCGGCGGCCGCGGTGCCGGCCAGCACCGCGCGAGCGCGCGCGCCGTGAGCAGGATCGTTCGTCACGCTGAAGGCGCGGGTCAGCCGCGATACGAGATACAGCCCGCGGCCCGTTTCACTTTCGGCCGAGGGCAGCTCGCCGGGCGTAGAAAACCCCGGACCGTCGTCACTCACCACGAGTACCGGTGCCGCCGGATCGTCCCACGAAACTTCGACGTCGACCAGTCCCGATGCGTAACGCACCGCGTTGCCGACCAATTCGCCGAACACGAGCTGCGCCGCTGGGATGTCGATCCCCGACCCGAACGATGCGAGCGATTCGCTGAAGGCGTCGCGCACGTCGTACGCGCGGCGGGCTTCGCGGGCGTCGAAACTCCACCGCACCGTCCAGGCATCCTGCACCGGCATAGCGTCGGAGAGCCGCACGGTGAGCACGGCGACGTCGTCCCGAATCGCTTCGTCGAGGACGCGCGCAACGAGCCGAGCCGCCGGAGCGCGCCCGGCTGCGACGGTGACGTCGGCGAGCGCCGCGCGCACCCGGCGCTCGCCCTCGTCGATGTCCCGCGTCGCCTCGGTCAGACCGTCGGTGAAGAAGACGAGCAGTGCGGAGGGCGGCAGCACGATCGTCGTCGCCGGTTGATGGCGTCCTTCGCGTAGGCCGAGCGGCAGACCGCGTCCCGGCAGCGAGCGAACCGTGCCGTCGGCTGCGCGCACGAACGGCGTGGGGTGACCGGCGGTCGCGTACGTCATCGTCCCCGACGGCGGATCGATGACGCCGACCAGCGCCGTCACGATCGCGTTCGGATACGCGCGCCGCAGCACGGCGTCGGTCGAATCGAGCAGGCGAACGGGATCCGATTCGTACGTCGCGAGCGTCTCGATCGCTTGGCGCACGCGCCCCATGATCACCGCGGCGGTGAGGCCGCGCCCGGTGACGTCGCCGATCGAGACCAGAACGCGGCCGTCGGGCAGCTCGATCGCGTCGTACCAGTCGCCGCCGATCTCGGCGTCGGTCGCGCCCGGGAAATACACCGCGTCGAACGTCAGCCCGGCGACGGTCGGCAGCACGGCCGGCAGGAGCGCGCGCTGCAGGGTGACGGCGACGCGATGTTCGCGTTCGTACAGCAGCGCGTTCTCGATCGCGACGCCGGCGCGAGCGCTGAGCTCGTCGAGCAGCGACGCGTCGTCGTCGTCGAATCGTTCGCAATCGCGCAGCGTGACGGTGCCGAGTTCGGTACCGCGATGGCGGATGACCGCCTGCAGTGAGGGTGAACCCTCCGGCGGCGACCTGCGGCTCTGCACGAACGCGCGGCCGCCCGGCAGCCGAATCGTCACCTCGTCGGCGAGTTCTTCCACCAGCAGCTCGGCGAAACGGTCGAGCAGGCCATCGACGTCGAGCTGACGATTGAGCACGTCGCTGGCGCGCGCGACGACGTCGCGCATCTTCGCCATCCGCCGGGTCGCGTCGATGTCGGTCATCGAACCAAGCCACTCGATCACGGCACCGCGCTCGTCGCGGCGCGCGCGTGCGCGCACCAGCTGCCACCGATACGTCGCGTCCCTCGCGCTGCGCAGGCGGCACTCGGCTTCGAAGTCGTCGCCGCCGTCGCGTGCGCTTCGCCAGCCGCTCGAGAGAAGGGCCAAGTCGGCCTCGTGCACGACCGCGCACCAGCCGTAGCCGAGCGCGTCCGTCCGCGTCATCCCGGTAAGCGCCGTCCAGCGCTCGTTCAGATAGGTGACCATCCCGCGCGGGTCTGCCGTCCACACGATCTGCGGCGTCGCTTCCGCGAGCAGGCGATATTGCGTCTCGATCGCCTTGCGGTCCGTGATGTCCGTCAGCATCCCCAGCGTGCCGGCGAACTCGCCGTCCGCGTCGAGGATCGGGCTCGCGGCGAGGATCGCCCACACGACTGAACCGTCTTTGCGCCGCAGCCGGCGTTCGGCGCGAATCGGCTTGCGCTCGCTGCGGAGGATGTCCTGGTCGAGCCGCGAGCGGGCGGCTTCGTCGTCGTCCAGGAAGGCGGAGACCGGACGGTCGTACATTTCGTCTGCGGTGTAGCCGAGCAGTTCGGTGAGGCGGTGGTTGACGTAGCGCGTGCGCGCCGCACCGTCGAGGATCCACACGCCTTCCTGCGCGGTGTCGATGATGCCGCGGTACCGCGCTTCGCTCGCGGCCAGGTCGGCATAGAGACGCGCGTTCGCGAGCGCGACGGCGGCGCGGCGCGCAACCTCTTCGAGGTCGCCGAGCTGGGCAGAGCTGAAGCTGCGGCCGGTGCCGCGCGCCGTGCCGAAGGTGAGCACGCCGATTCGTTCACCGGCCGCGATCATCGGCACGTACGCGATCGTGCCGATTGCGAGCGAACGCAGGAACGCCGCATGGTGCTCGTCCGAGGCCGTCCGGGCGATCCACGCGTCGTCGCACGCCGTCACGATCGACGGGAGTCCCGTGCGCATGGCGACGGAGACGGGATGCTGCGTCATCTCCGGCGCCGGGGCGAAGCGCCGGAACGGTTCGGGATCAGGATGGAGGCGCGCCGTCTCCACCGCCACACGCTCGAGCCGGCCGCCGGCATCGAGGACGTCGAGGAAGGCGAAGTCGGCGAAGTCTTCGCACAGCGCCGTGACGACCGTTCGTGCGGTGCGCACGAAGTCGAGCGACTCCACGAAGGCGTTGCCGAGGCGCGCGAGGATCGCGCGCGCGTGCTCGGCGGTCCGGCGCGCGTCGACGTCGAGCACGGTGCCGTACCACGTCGCGACTTCGCCGTCGGCGTTGAACATCGGGACGGCCTGCGAGATCACCCAGCGCGGATCGCCCGCGCCGTCGCGGATGCGAAACTCTTCGCGAAAGGGCCGCGCACCGGCGATCGAGCGCTGCCAGGCCTCGGCGACCCAGCCCACATCGTCGGGATGGATCACCTCGACCCAGCCGCCGCCGAGAACCACGTCGGCGGGGACGCCGCTCATCGTCGTCCACGCCCGATTGACGTACGCGATCGACCCGTCCGCGCGCGCGACGAAGACCGCGGCCGGCGATTCTTCGACCAGCTCGCGAAAGCGGACTTCGTCCATCGCATCCGTCATCGGCGCGTCCGTTTCAGGCTAGGGTTCCGACGCTCTTCTCGAGCAGTGACCAGGCCTCGGAACCGAATTCGTTCTTTTCCTTGGCGTAGAACGGCTTGAGCTTCGCGCGGAACGGTGCGCCGTCGACCGGGTTGACCCGCATGCGGTAGAAGCGGCCCATCTTGTCTTCGAGGCTCGCGTTGGAGAGCTCCATCTCGCGCCGATTCGTCAGCGCTTTGGCGTCGATCTCCTCGCGCAGGATCAGCTGCAGATCCTTCGGCAGGCCGTTAAATGCATCGGCGTTCGCGACGACCCAGAAGTTCGACCACATGTGGTTGGTGACCGAGACGTACTTCTGGACCTCGAACAAGCGATACGTCTCGAGGATCGTAAACGGGTTCTCTTGCGCGTCGACGATGTGCGTCTGCAGCGCGGTGTACATTTCGCTCGCCGCGATCGGCGTCGGCGCGGCGCCGAGTTCGCGGAACATGTCGACCCAGATCTTGCTGGGCGGCGTGCGGATCTTGAGTCCCTGCATGTCGGAGACCGACGTTATCGGGCGCGTCGAGGTCGTCACCTGGCGGAAGCCGTTGACCCACGGACGCGCGAACGTCACGAACGGTCCCTTCGCGTCCATCTCTTTGCGAACGTACGCGCCGAGCGCGCCGTCGAACGCCGCCAGCGCCTGCGCTTGATTTTTGAACGCGAAGCCGACGCCTTCGATCCCGGCGCTCGGCGCGACGCTCGAGTAGATGCCGCCGTACCCGGAGTAGAGCTGGATGGCGCCCGTGCGAGCCTGCGTCAGCATCGCGGGATCGCCGCCCAGCACGTTGTTCGGGAAGAGTTCGATCGCCAAACGCCCCCCGGAGCGCTTGGCGACCGCGTTCTTCACGCGCACGGCGTTGACGTGCAGCGGATGGTTGAGCTGCGTCGCGTGGGCCCACTTGAACGTGAACTGCGCGGCGCGCGCGGGAGCGCGGACGAACGCGATCGACGCGAACGTCGCGGCCGCCCCCGCGAGCACCTCGCGCCTAGATGGGGTCATGGTGCCCCAGGGTGATCATCGCCTCGCTCTGCGCGCGTGCCTCGCGGAAGAGCGCCGCCTGCGCCGCATCGTCTTTCGCAGGGGCTTCGTTCAGCAGTTTCGCCAGCTCTTCATCGAAGAAGCGGGTGACGTCGGCGGCCGAATGCATACCGTGGCGAATGCGCTGCGCGATCATCAGACGATAGATCCGGTCGGTCGCGAGATCTTCCATGTAGCCGTCGAGCAGCGACGCTCCCAAGCCGTTGAGGTAGCCGTGGCGGTAGCGGATGACGGTGCGCACCGCGGCGCGCGTCCCGTCTTCCGTCTTCTGGCCGACGCCGTCGATCGACGGGCGCAGGTCCGGGGTCGGGTTCGCGCCGGGCTTGCGCGCGAAGCCTTGATTCGGGGCCGGGAATTGCGCGACCGCGATGGCGTTCTGATCCGGATGCCCGGTCCATGCGCCGTCGAAGAGCGCGTTCGACTCGTTTCTCTTGTCCTGCTCCAGCACCGCGAGCGCGCGTGCGTTCAGCTCGGGGTTCGTGCGGTCGGGAAAAAGCGCCGTCATCCCCCCGACGGCGAGCATCCCGTGTTTGTGGCAGATCTCGGGGATGCGTTCGCGCAGGTTCTGGAAGAACGCGACGTCGTGCGGGATCGTGTTGCGGTCGGGCAGCACCCACTTCGGATCTTCGAGGTTGAAGTGGATCAGCGAAGCCATGTAGTCCCAGCGGCCGAGGTCGAGCGCCAGCAGATGGTCGCGCAGGTTGTATGCGAAGTTCTCGCACTCGTATGCCATCGGGTGCGCTTCGACCAGCGCCATCGCCTTGATCGCGTACGGATCGTCGAGACCCTTCGCTTTGGCCAACGCCTGGAAGACGTCGCGCCACCAGAGCGCCTCGTCGGCGGCTTCGGACTTCGGAATGTAGATCGCGAGCGGGTGCCGCAGGCGCGAGAAGTCGAGCCTGTAGACGAGCAGGGCCAGATCGAACAGTGAGGCTGAGGTCGGCTCCGCGAAGACGCCCGCTTGCGAGAGGTGCAGACCGCGCACGCGCGTCCAGAGGACCGTCGATGACGGCTTGATCGCGACGACGTTGCCGCCGCGTTTTTGGTCGACATACGTGAGCTCGCCGTAGTACATCGCAAGGACGTTGTCGATTCCGGCGAGCGTGTGTTCGAAGGCGTTCGCCATCGAGTCCTCGAGATCGATCATCACGCCCGGTGCGCCGGAGTTGAGCATCTTCACGCCGAGCTCGCCGTCGTCGGCGGGGCCGGTCATCTGATTGCGCTGATCGGCCGTCCAGCTCGGAAGGTCGATGTGCCAATCACCCTGCGCGGCGGACGGCGCGGGATATTGCGGCTTGCGCCCCTGTTGCGAGGCTTCGAGGACCGCACGGCGGGCCGCAATCGCGGCTTGCTGGCGCGTCGTGAACGCGGCGTGGAGCGGTTGGTAGAATTCGACGAACCCCTTCGGGAGGTCGGTCTCGGCGGAGAATCCGGCGGGGGTCGTGCTCATCGGCGGGATATGGCCCGTCTTGGTCTGCATCCGGGATGCATTCGATATCCGAGCCCCCTGAACCGGCCGCCGGAGCCCGAGCAGTCCGCTAGGATGCTCGCAGAGCACCTTTCGAGAACAGCACCCAAGCGCGCCCGTAGCTCAACTGGATAGAGCAGAGCACTCCTAAGGCTAAGGTTGCCAGTTCGATTCTGGCCGGGCGCACCAGTTTTACTCCCCGCGCCGAAGCGGTCAGGAAGCGGTTGCGTCCTCGGGCCGTTCGACGATCTCGAACATCCGCTCAAACTGCAGGACTGCCAGCACGCGCCGCACGTGGCGATTGGCCCCGGCCAGCACGACCCGCTGCGGGGCGAGTCGCTTCTTCAAGCGGACGATCTCGCCGAGCGTCGCCGCGTCGATGATGCGAACGTCGGTGAGGTCGATAACGCATGGGCCGTCGACCCGGCTCAAAAGCTGCCGCGTTGACGCGAGGGTGTACGTGTCGAGATCGCCGCTCAGCGAGACGACACGCAGCGTTGCCACGATGCGGACCTCCCGGAAAAGGAGAACCCGCCGCCCCCTATGAGGGGCGGTTCTCCCTCCAATACTAGCATAGCTGGCTTGGCAGGCCGTCTCCTGCGCACAATGGGCGGCGAACGTCCCTCCTTTGTAGATCGTTTGTCCCGCGCACGGGAAGGTGCGCTCTGCCGGCTAGGGGCAGAGCGAGCCGCTTCCACGAATGGGCAAGCAAAGTGATCGGACGGCGCATCTACGGGTTCGTTCGCGCAGCCTCGCTCGTAGCGGCGATAGGGCTGGTTCTCGCGTGCGCACCGGCCGCCGTGCGCGCCCTGCGCGCGGACGACCTGCTGTTTCTCGCCGCCGCGCTGGCGATCGCCGTGGCGCTGGGCGTCGTGCGGCCGCCCGCGGCGCATTTCGAACGCAGCTCGCGCCCGACGCCGGAGAGCGATCGCGTCGGCTTGCTCGTCCCCGTGCTGCTGGCGGTGCTCGTCACGGAAGGCTGGTTCTGGGCCGCGGCGCTCAACGTGGTGGCCTTCGTCGTGCGTCCGAACCGCCGGCGCCGCGATACCGTGCGCGATCGAATTCTGGCGGCCCCGCTGCGCGTTCCCGCGTGGTGGGCAGGCGGGTTCATCGCCGCGCCGCTGCATGCCGCGGTGACGGGAACTCCGTCGCTCGGCGGGGTGTTCGTGTTCATCGGCATCGCGACGGGCTACGTCCTGCTCGCGGATCTCGTGTGGGTCGATTCGCTCCAGGCCTTCCGCCAAGGCCGCTCGCTCGTGCGCACGTGGAGCCGTCACCTGACCGACCGCGGCACGATGCTCACGGCCCTTGCGGAGTCCGCCTGGGCGTACGTCGTCGTGCGCGTCGTGCTGCACGACGGCGGCGCGTTCGGCGCCGCCCTGCTCGCGCCGCTAGTGCTCTTCGCCGTGATCCTGGTGCGGTTCGCTCGCCTCAACGCGCGCATTCACCGTTTGGCGCTCTCGCGCGAAGCGGTCGATGCGATGCTGCGCGCGAGCGACCCGCAACCGCAGATGCGCTCGCTGCTCGAGAGCGTCGATCCGCGCATCGTGCGCGAATCGGTCGAGATCGCGGCGTTCGGGCGCGGGGGCGCCGACCGCTGGTCGCGCGTCGTGCGTTTCGGTCCGCCGGTCCCCTCGGAGCTCGAACGGCTCGGCGGACGGGTGCTGCTCGAATTGCAAGTGACCGGCGACGACGCAGCGGTCGAAGAGCACGAAGAAGGCACGGTCTCGGCGTATGCGGCGCGCGACGCGCAGGGCCGATTGCGCGGTGCGCTCGTCGTCTCCCGCAAGGCCGGCGCCAACCCGCTGGTCGCCGCGCGCGACATCGCACGCGCCGCGGTGGAGCTCGGACCCCTGCTCGGCGAGTACGGCGCGATTGCGGCGACGCGTTCGGCGGCGGCGGTCGACACACTCACCGGCCTGCCGAATCGGCGGGGCGTCTCGCGCGCGTTCGAAGAGGCGATGGCGCACGTGCGCGACGGCGGAAAGTACGCGGTGCTGCTTCTCGACATCGATCACTTCAAGTCGATCAACGACCTGCTCGGCCACCAGACCGGCGACCGCGTGCTGGCGCAGATCGGGCGCATTATCGCGGAGAACATACGCGGCGTCGACGTTGCGGGACGGTTCGGCGGCGAAGAGTTTCTCGTGCTGCTGCGCGACGCGGCGCGCGAGCGGGCGCTGCAGGTCGCCGAACGCCTGCGCGTCGCGATCGAAACCGGCGGACTCGCGTATGCCGACGGAAAGCCGGTGACGGTATCGGTCGGCGTCGCCTATGCCCGCGCCGCTGACGGCACGTCCGACGTGATGGAGCGCGCCGACCGCGCGTTGTACCGCGCGAAAAACGCGGGCCGCAATCGCGTCGTCGAATCACCGCTCGTAGCAGTGTAACCAAAGACGCAGCGACACGTCGGACGCCGTGTCTCCCGTCGAGACGCACGGCGTTCGCGCGCTCGTCTGTCGTACGGCGAAGGGGGTTTCCCCTTTTATGGCAGGGGGAATCGCTTCTCCGCATGCGCGTCCTGGGCATCAACGCCGTCTTCCACGATCCCGCATCCGTCCTCGTCGTCGACGGGACCATCGTCGCAGCGGCTGAGGAAGAACGCTTCACGCGCCGCAAGCACGGCAAACGATGCGTGCCGTTCTCGACGTGGGAATTGCCGGAGGAATCGGCGCGGTGGGTGCTCGCGTACGGGAACGTCCGTCCCGCCGACCTCGACGCGATCGCCTACTCGTACGACCCCGACCTCGCGCCGCTCGACGGCGGCGAACTGCACGACAACGAATACGAAAGCTTGCGGACCTACTTCGTCCGCAAGGCGCCGGGCTTCATGGAGGCGGCACTCCCCGGCCTCGATCGGGCTCGCGTGCGGTTCGTTCCGCATCACGTGGCCCACGCCGCGTCGGCGTACCTCGCCGGCCCCCATCGCGATTGCGCCGTCATGGTGCTGGACGGTCGCGGCGAGCAGACATCGTACCTCGGCGGCGTGGTGCGAAACGGCGAGCTCGAGGTGCTGCGGCGCGTAGCGATCCCCCACTCGCTCGGTTTGCGCTATGAAGAACTGACGATGCACGTCGGCTTCGCGCGCAGCTCCGACGAGTACAAAGTGATGGCGCTCGCGTCGTACGGAACGCCGCGCTGGCGCGCGCAGATCCGCGAGGAGATGCACCACGACGGCGACGGGGGCTTCGTGGCGCAGCCGATCGATCTCGCACGCTTCGTCGCGGCACGGCAAGAAGGCGAGCCGTTCGCCCCCGGCCACGCCGACCTCGCCGCGAGCGTGCAAGCGGCGCTGCAGGAGACGATGCTCGAGCTCGCGCGGTGGCTCCACGGGACCACCGGCATGAAGGCGCTCGTCCTGGCCGGCGGCGTCGCGCTCAACGTGGTGGCGAACTCGTACGTCGCCGAGAACGGACCGTTCGAATCGGTGTGGGTTCAGCCCGCGGCCGGCGACGCCGGAACGGCGCTCGGCGCGGCGCTCTACGTCGCCAAATGCATGGGCGACGACGTGCGCCCGATGGAGTCGGCGGCGCTCGGACGGGAGTGGAACGACGCGGAACTCCAAGCGTCACTCGACGCGGCGCACGTCGGCTACTCGCGCCCGCGCGACATCGCGGCGGCGGTTGCCGGCTTCGTCGCACGCGACCGGATCGTCGCGTGGTTCCAAGGCCGCAGCGAATTCGGTCCGCGGGCGCTGGGCCATCGCTCGCTGCTGGCCAATCCACGGCACGCGGACACGCTGCACCGGCTCAACGACGTCAAAGGCCGCGAGCAGTTCCGCCCGGTCGCGCCGATGACGCTGCTGGAGCGCGCGCCGGAATACTTCGAGGGACCGTTTCCGTCGCCATACATGCTCTTCGTTCATTCGGTTCGGCCCGGCTGGGCAGAGCTGCTGCGCGCCGTCGTGCACGTCGATGGAACCGCGCGGGTGCAGACCGTCGACCGCCGCGAAGAGCCGCTCGTCGCGCGGATGCTCGACGCCGTGGAACGGAAGACCGGAATTCCGGTCGTGGTCAACACGTCGCTGAACACCGCCGGGCGGCCGATGGTCGACAGTCCACGCGACGCCCTCGAGTGCTTCGGGTCCGCGCCCGTCGACGCGCTCGCGATCGGTCCGTTTCTACTCGAGCGCGAGGGCCTCGCGCACGGCTCGAACGCCGTCTCCGTGGTGGCGTGAAGCCATGTTCGATATCGTCGTCCCGACGATCGGGCGGCCCTCGCTGCGGCGGCTGCTGAACTCGATCGGCCGGTCGAGCGGACCGCGTCCTGGGCGCATCTTCGTGGTCGACGATCGTCGCGACCGCTCCGCCCCGCTCGAGCTCGGGCTCGACGCGGATTTGGGCCAGCGCGTGACGGTGCGAGCCGGTCGAGCGGCAGGCCCCGCGTCGGCGCGGAACATCGGGTGGCGGTGCTCCGGCGCAGTCTGGATCGCGTTCGTCGACGACGACGTGCTGGTCGGAGAGACCTGGCTCGACGACCTTGCCCGCGATCTGCGCGATCTTCCCGGCGACGTCGCCGCCTCTCAAGGCCGCGTGCTGGTGCCGTTGCCGGCGGGACGCAGGCCGACCGATTGGGAGCGGAACGTCGCGGGACTCGCGACCGCGCGGTGGATCACCGCCGACTGCGCGTACCGCCGCAGCGCGCTGCTGGCCGCAGGGGGATTCGACGAACGCTTCCGGCGCGCGTACCGCGAGGACGCCGACCTCGCCTTGCGCGTCGTCGCGCGCGGCAAACGCATCGTTCGTGGAGAACGTCGCGTGACCCATCCGGTGGGAGCGGCGGACTGGACGATCAGCGTACGGCTCCAGGCGGGAAACGCGGACGACGCGTTGATGGAGGCGCTGCACGGCCGCGCGTGGCGCTCGCGAGCAGGGGCCCCGCGAGGTGCATACCGGCAGCACGTCGGCGCCGCGAGCGCGGCGGGCATCGCGCTCGCCGCATGTGCGGCGCGCAGACCGAAGGTGGCAGCGATCGCCGCCGCCGCATGGGCATTGCAGGCCGTATACTTCGCATGGCGCCGCATCGCCCCGGGGCCGCGAACGCGCGGCGAGATCGCCGCCATGCTCGCGAGCTCCGTTGCGATCCCGTTTGCGGCCGTCTACCATCGCGTACGCGGTGCGTCGGGCCGCCGCGGGCAGCTCGCCGACCGGGCGCGCGCGCCGAAGCCGCTTCCGCGCGCGGTGCTGTTCGACCGCGACGGCACGCTGGTGGTAGACCTGCCGTTCAACCGCGACCCCGACCGCGTCGAACCGATGCCTGGTGCCGCATCGGCGCTCGCAATGCTGCGCGCCGCAGACGTTCCGATCGCCGTCGTGTCGAACCAAAGCGGCGTCGCGCTCGGCCGGGTTACGCGCGGCGACGTCGACGCGCTCAACGCGCGGATCGAGGCGCTGCTCGGCCCGCTCGGTCCGGTGTTTGTCTGCACGCACGGACCGGATGATCGCTGCAGGTGCCGCAAGCCCGCACCCGGACTGCTGGAGGCCGCGGCACGGCGACTCGGCGTTCGGCTGCGCGACTGCGTCGTCGTCGGCGACATCGGCGCCGATATCGAAGCTGCGCACGCGGCCGGCGCGCGAGCGATCCTCGTCCCGACGGCGGTCACCCGCCCGGAAGAGATCGCCGCGGCGCCGCTCGTCGCACGCGACCTCGAGCACGCCGTCCGGCTGCTGCTCGGAGAAGAAGCGTGAACGTTCTCGCCGTCCGTCAGGACAACAACGGCGACGTGCTGCTGGCCGGCCCGGCGCTGCGCGCGATCGCCGCCGGCGCTTCGCGACTCGTCTTGCTGTGCGGACCGTCGGGCCGCGCGGCAGCCGAGGCGCTGTGCGGAGTCGACGAGGTGCTGTGCTGGGAGGCCGCCTGGATCGAGGCGCAGCCGCAGCCGCCGCGGCGCGACGATGTCGACCGATTCGTCGATCGGCTCGCGCATCTACGAATCGACATAGCGGTCATCTTCACGTCGTTCCATCAGAGTCCGTTGCCGATGGCGCTGCTGCTGCGCATGGCGGGCGTCCCGAAGATCGGGGCGATCAGCGAGGACTATCCGGGCGGATTGCTCGACGTGCGTCATCGCGGCGTGCCGGACGACCTGCACGAGGTCGAACGCGCGCTTTCGTTGGCGCGCGCGATGGGCTTCGCGCCGCCGCCGCACGACGAGGGCCGGCTCGCGATGTGCGTCGCGGACGAAAATCCCGCGGCCCACCTCAGGTCGTACGTCGTCGTCCATCCGGGTGCGACGGTTCCCGCGCGCGCCTGGAGCCCGCAGAAGAATCGTGCGCTCGTGCGCGCGCTCGCCGAACGCGGCAGGCAGGTCGTCGTCACCGGAGGCGCGAGCGAACGCCAATTGTGCGCGGACGTCGCGGGCGAGCAGGCGCTGAACCTCTGCGGAGCGACGGACTTCCGGGAACTCGGCCGCGTCATTGCGGACGCAGACGCGATCGTCGTCGGCAATACCGGCGCCGCGCACGTTGCGGCGGCGGTGGGCACGTCCACCGTCTCGCTCTTTCCGCCGACCGTCCCAGCCGCGCGGTTCCGGCCGTGGATGGTCGAGCACGTGCTGCTCGGCGACCAGCAGATCCCGTGCCGCGGCTGTCGCGCGCGGATCTGTCCGCGCGGCGATCACGCGTGCGTGAACGCCGTGGACGTCGGCGACGTCCTCGCCGCGCTGCGCTCGCTGCGCGCCGCCCGTTCGGTGAGGACGTGATCTCGGTCGATCGGCCCGTCGAGCGGGCCTCGGCGACGAAACGCATCCTGCTGTGGCACGTGCACGGGTCCTACACGACCGCGCTCGTGCGGGGCCCGCATTCCTACTTTCTGCCGGTGCTCCCCGATCGCGGCCCGGATGGCCGCGGCCGCGCGCGCACGTGGGTGTGGCCTCAATCCGCCGCGGAAGTGACGCCCGCGCAAGCGCGCGAGCTCGACATCGACGTGGTCATCGCGCAGCGCCCGCACGAGGTGGACCAGCTTCTGCCGCAGTGGCTCGGGCGCCGCGTCGCCGCCGCCGTTCCGACGATCTACCTCGAACACAATGCGCCGCAAGGCCGCGTCGGGGAGATGCGTCATCCGATGGCCGATCGTCCGGACCTGACGATCGTGCACGTGACGCACTTCAACGACGTGTTCTGGGATTGCGGGACGACGCCGACGCGCGTGATCGAACACGGGATCGTCGATCCCGGATATCGCTACACGGGCGAGCTGCCGCGCGGCGCCGTCGCGATCAACGAGGCCCGGCGCCGCGGGCGCGTCGTCGGGACCGATCTCCTGCCGCGATTGCACGCCGCGATGCCGCTCGACCTGTTCGGCATCGACGCGGGAGCGCTCGGCGGCATGGACGACCCCACGCAATCGGTGCTGCACGCCGAGATGCCGCGGCGCCGCGCGTACGTCCACCCCGTGCGCTGGACGTCGCTCGGCTTGTCGCTCATCGAAGCGATGCACTTGGGAATGCCGATCGTCGCGCTCGCGACGACGGAGGCCGTCGAGGCGGTCGGGCCGGGCTGCGGCACCGTCGCAACCGACGTGCAGCGGCTCTGCGACGCGTTGCGCCGGTACGCGGCCGACGCGGGTGCAGCTCGCGCCGACGGCTTGCGCGCCCGTGCGTACGCGCTCGAACGGTATGGACTGAAGCGTTTCCTGTGCGCTTGGGATGCAGTGTTTACGGAGGTTACCTCGTGAGAATTGCGATGGTATCGGAACACGCGAGCCCGCTCGCCACGCTGGGCGGCGTGGACGCGGGCGGACAGAACGTTCATGTCGCGGCGCTGGCGAGCGGCGCCGCCAAGCTCGGACATCACGTCACGGTCTACACGCGGCGCGACGATCCGAAGCTGCCCCCCCGCGTCGTCATGGCACCGGGAGTCGTGGTCGAGCACGTGAACGCGGGGCCGCCCACGGCGATCCCCAAGGACGCGATCTATCCGCACCGCCGATGCTTCGCGGGCCATTTACGGCACGCGTGGGCCGCCGAGCGGCCCGACGTAGTCCACTCGCACTTCTGGATGAGCGGCATAGCGACGCTCGAGGCCGCCAAGCCGCTGGCGATTCCTGCGGTCCATACGTTCCATGCGCTCGGTGCGGAAAAGCGACGCTTCCAAGGCGCGGCGGACACATCGCCCGACACGCGCATCGCGGAAGAAGAGAAGATCGTGCGCGGCGTCGATCGCGTGATCGCGACGTCGAGCGCCGAGGTGTTCGAGCTCTTGCGCATGGGCGCTCACC
>JAQBPM010000069.1 GCA_028287525.1 Vulcanimicrobiota bacterium
TGCACGTCGCGCCGACGGCGTTCATCCTTGCGGTTGCCACCTTCACCTCGATGGATCCATCGATGGAAGAAGCCGCGGTCGCGTCGGGCGCCGGTCCCCTCACGGCGTTCCGGCGCGTCACGTTGGCCCTCGCGCGGCCCGCGATCGTTGCCGCGGCGCTGCTCGTCTTCATCCAGACGATCGCGTCGTTCGAGGTTCCGCAGCTCGTCGGCGTCCCCGCGAACGTCTCCGTGTTCACCACGCAGATCTACGGCGCGCTGCAGGCGTTCCCGCCGAACTACGGCGGCGCCGCCGCGATGTGCGGGATCGTCCTCGTGATCGCCGCCGCGGGCGTCGCGTTCGCCAACCGGCTCAACAGCGCCGGGCGCCACGCGACGGTGACCGGGAAAGCGTTCCGGCCCCGGCGCATCGAGCTCGGCGCGATGCGGCCGCTCGCCGGCGCGGCGATCCTCACGTTCTTCACGATCGCGGTCGCCCTGCCGCTCGCGGTTCTGGTCTGGTCCTCGCTGCTCCCGGGCTTCGAGGTGCCCTCGGTGAGCGCGCTGCGGCACGTCGGCATCGCGAACTACGTCACGATGTGGAACTATCCACTGATCAAACACGCGCTCCTGAACAGCACGATCACCTCGCTCGCCGCCGGCGCGATCGTCACGGTGCTCACCGCGATCGTCGCCTACGTGACGCTCAAGTCGCGCCTGCGCTTCGCGTGGATCCTCGACGTCCTCGTCTCTCTTCCGATCGCGGTGCCGAGCATCCTGATGGGCGTCGGCATCCTGTTCTGGTATCTGATCGCGCCGCTCCCATTCCATCTCTACGGGACGCTGGCGCTGCTGGTGATCGGCTTCGTGACGATCGGAATTCCGTACGGGATGCGCTACGCGAGCTCCGGGCTCGCGCAGATTCGCGACGAGCTCGAAGAAGCGGCGACGGTGAGCGGCGCCAACTGGACGCAGCGGTTTCTGCGCATCTACGTTCCGCTGCTGATGCCCTCGCTCGTCGCGGGGTTCCTCACGACCGTGATCATCGCGTTCCGCGAGATCTCGGCGGCGATCTTCCTGTACTCGCAGGGGAGCGAGGTCGTCTCCATCGCGATCTTCGACTTGTGGTCGAACGGGCAGTACCCCGTGATCGCTGCGCTCGGCTGCGTTCTCGTCGTACTGCTGCTCTCGCTCGTCACGATCGTGCAGCGTCTCGGCGGACGGCTGGGCCTGGGGGCGACGGAAGCGTAGGGCGTTGCTCTCCCTCTGATCGCTGGTTTGCGGGATGGTGGCGGCGTTGCGGGGGGGCGGTGCACCGTCGCGGCGGGGACGCGTTGAGCGCACTTCGTGTGCGCTCACACGCTCGGTTGCGGCTTGCCTCTCGCCCCTCCGGGGCTTCGGCTCGCCGCAAACGCCCCGCCGCTGACGGTACACCGCCCCCCCGCAACGCGGCCGCGATGACGTCATGGCGAGTCAGAAGCTTCGCGACGGGGGCACGATGCCGGCCCCGTCATCCGGAGCTTGTCGAGGGCCTTCGTCGTCGCGCGGGCGAGCGCGACGCCACGATCGTCGCGACGCGCTAGCGATGCGGGCGAGCGGGTCTACTTGACCGCGGCGGCCTTCAGGTATCGCACAACCGTCTCGTCGTCGAGCACGACCGTTGGGTCGTATTCGGGGGCGTTCTCGATCTGCTCGAGGTCGTTGAGACCGCAGTACTTGTAGATTCGGTTCGTTGCGCTCACGAGGCGTGCTGGTCGCTCGGGGTCGGCGTTGAAATGCTGGCTGATCGTGTTGGGGGGCACGTAGATCATGTCGCCGGCTTCCCACTCGAACCGGCGCACTTCGTCTTGCGCCTTCCAGTGGTACGTGTCGGTGATCTCGACGTCGCAGTCGACGTGGAGGTCGTAGCCGCGTCCCTCGAGGACGTACAAGCATTCCTCGGCGAGCTGCCGGTGCTTGCCCGACCGGCTCCCGGGCGGGATGATCTGCATGTAGATGTCGACCGTCTCGACGCGCGCGTTCATCTTGTCGTTGACGAGATGCTTGATGAGGCCGTGCGGCGACATCTCCCACGGCATCTCTTCCGGCGTGATGATCTTCTTGCGCGCGGCATCGCGCACGGGCCGCTCCGCGGCGTCCTGGAGCGCTTGCCCGTAATAGGCCGCCTGCTGCTTGCCGGCCAGCCACGTCTTCGATTCTTCGAAAGCCATCGTGCGTTCCGTCCTAATGCCCGTGCGCGTGATCGTGATCGTGATCGTGCGCGTGGTCGTGGTCGTGGTGCCACGGATGGTTCACGTCGGCGTCTTCGCGCGGGACGAAATCGCCCTGGGTCGGCGAAGGTTCGGTCGGCCGCTGCGTGACGCGCTGCTGGAAGAGCATGTTCATGAACATATACATCGGCTTCGTCTTGATGACGAGCGCACGGGCCGGCGCGTGCTCGTCGGCGTTGCTGTGCTGGTGGACGCAGTTGTTGTGGACGACCGCGATGTCGCCGGCCTTCCAGTCGTACTTGATCCCGTCGTGGATCTCGTACCCCTTGCCGTCGAGGA
>JAQBPM010000071.1 GCA_028287525.1 Vulcanimicrobiota bacterium
GCCACGCCGGACCCGGGCTATCTCTCGGGAGTGGGTTACGATCTCGTAACGGGCGTCGGCGTGCCGTTCGGCCGTCACCTGATCACGGCGGTCGTCGGCGTCTAGCCGAAAACCTCCGCGACAACGAGAGCGCCGGGCATACGTGCCCGGCGCTTTTCTTTTCTCGTCAGCTCTGTGTCCGTCGCGCGAGCAGCGTCTCCGCGTCCAGGGAACAGCCGCGTAATTCTGCACCCTGCTCGCGGCCGAGAAGAATGAGGCCGCCGTCGACGATTGCGCCGAGGTCTTCGGTTTCGATGGCGATGACGGAGCCGCGGTTGGCGAGGTCGACGTGGCGGATCGCGCCGACCACTCCGTTTTGCAGCGGACGGCCTTCGCCGTCGACGACGATGGGACGCAGCCACGGCGGGGCAGTTTTCAGCCGCGGCTCGATCTGTGCGCGCGACGACGGGGCATCGTAATACTGCGAAGTGAGTTCGGTCATCCCATACTCGGCGACGATCGCGTCGATCGGTACGCTGAGCCGGGTTGACGCTTCGCGGTACAGTGCGGCACGCTCGACGATGCGGCTGCGTCCTTTGAAACCGCCCGTCTCCATCACGCGTGACCCTGAGGGCAGCGCGAGCGTCTTGCGGCGTTCGGCGAGCGCGTCGAGCAGCGCCACCAATGCGAATGCCGTCGTGACGACGCACACGGGGGCGGCGTCCTCTACCGCGCGCTGCACGTCTCGCAGGAAGCCGTCGACGTCAAGGTCGTCGCCGTGAAGGTACCAGCCGGCCTTGCCTTCGCCGCGTTCGCGCGCGACGACGTCCATCATGTAGCCGAGCGAACTGTGCGGCCGTTCGCGGGGATCCGGGACGAGCAGTGCGTACCTCAGCCGCGATCCGTCGCCGAGCATCATCCGGTCGAACGACGCGAGTAGCGCCGCATCGTATAGCGCCGTCGTCGCGAACTCGTGCCGACCGCCGCGCCCGAGTGTCGTCCCGCTCGTCTCGAACCAGAGTACCGTCTCCTCGGCTGGGAACGTCGCGAGTCGCGCTTCCTTGAACGCCGCGGACGGCACGGCGGGGATGTCTTCGATCCGTCCCGGCGGTCGTTGCGCATCGAAACCGAGCGACCGCGCGTACGCCGCATACGGCGCATTGTGCTCGACTTGATACGTGAACAGGTCGCGGGCCAGCGCCATGAACGCGGCGTCGTCGAGGGCGTAGGCGTCGATCGCCGCGAGGATGCGCGCGTCGAGCGCCGCTGCGGTGGCGCTCACCGGCTCAGCGGACGCGGCGTCTGGCCGTCAGAACCCCGGTGTTCATCCCGCTCAGCGATAAGCCGCCGTCGAATCGGGCGGATTCCACTTTGATGCAGCGATCGACGACGACGGCGAGACCCGCTTCGTCCGCGAGGCGAATCGCTTCGTCGTTGATGACGCCGTACTGAAACCAGATCGCCTTCGCGCCGGCAGCGATCGCCTCGCGCGCGACCTGCGGTGCGTCGTCGGCTTTGCGGAAGACGTCGACGATGTCGGGCGGCCCGTTCTCCGCCGCGTACGCGGCGAGCGACGGGTACGACTTCACGCCGTCGATCTCCGCGGTCGCCGGGTTGATCGGCGTGACCTCGAACTTGCCGCGCGTGCGAAGGTAGGAGAAGACGAAGTACGACGGACGCGTCGGGTTCGGCGACGCGCCGACCATCGCGACCGTGCGCGAGCGGTCCATGAGTTCCCGGCGTTCCGCCGCCGTCTCGAGGATCACGCGCGCACCGCGGCGACTTTGGCCGCGGCCGCGAGGCCGCGCTCGAGGTCCCACAGCAGATCGTCGGCGTCTTCGAGTCCGACCGACAGACGCACGGTGTCCGCGCCGATCCCCGCGGCCACGAGCTCCTCGTCGGAGAGCTGCTGATGCGTCGTCGACGCCGGGTGGATCACCAAGCTCTTCGCGTCGCCGACGTTCGCGAGATGACTCCACAATTGGAGCGCTTCGATGAAGGCGCGTCCGGCGTCGCGTCCGCCGCGCAGGCCGAAGGTGAACACGGCGCCTGCGCCCAGCGGCAGATAGCGAGCCGCGCGTTCGCGTTCTTCGCTGTCGGGCAGACCGGCGTACGAGACCCAGGCGACCTCGTCGCGGCTGCGCAGAAATTCCGCGACCTTTTGCGCGTTCGCCACGTGCGCCGGCATGCGCAGCGCCAGCGTTTCGAGCCCTTGCACGAGCAGCCACGCGTTCATCGGCGAAATCGCAGCGCCGACGTCGCGCAGCAGTTCCGCCCGCGCGCGCATCAGGAACGCGTACTCGCCGAACGTCTCGGCGAAGTTCATCCCGTGATAGCCGGGACTCGGGGTCGAGAGCAGCGGATGGCGCCCCGCTCCCCATGGGAAGCGTCCGGATTCCACGATCGCGCCCCCGAGCACGGTGCCGTGCCCGCCGATGAACTTCGTCGCCGAATGGATGACGACGTCGGCGCCGTGCTCGATCGGGCGGCAGAGGTACGGGGTGGCGAACGTGTTGTCGACGATCAGCGGGACGCCCGCGGCGTGCGCGACTTCCGCGATCGCCGCGATGTCGGCGACGCCGCCGTTCGGGTTGCCGATCGTCTCGGTGAAAACGGCGCGCGTGTTCGGCCGGATCGCGGCGCGAATCGCTTCGACGTCGCCGCCCGGCACGAACGTCGTTTCGATCCCCATCCGGCGCAAGGTCACCGAGAACTGGGTGATCGTGCCCCCGTAGAGGTTCGCCGACGCGACGAGATGATCGCCCGCCTCCGCGACGGTGAGGATCGCGATCAGCTGCGCGGAAAGACCGCTCGCCGTCGCCAACCCGCCGATTCCGCCCTCGAGGCTGGCCAGTTTTTCTTCGAACGCCGCGACGGTGGGATTACCGATGCGCGTGTAGATGTTGCCGTAGGTACGCAGCGCGAAGAGTTCCGCGGCGTGTTCGGTCGAGTCGAAGACGAACGCGGTGGAGAGGTGAAGCGGGAGCGCGCGCGCCCCCGTCTCCGGGTCCGGCGGCGTGCCGGCGTGCAACGCGCGTGTGCGGAACCCGAATGCCCGGTCGCTCACGACTAGCCGAGCTTTTCTTTCTTGCGATGGGCGGCGGTGAACGGCGTCCCCTTGTCCTTCGGATCCGCGGTCGTCAAGAGGCCGACCATGTCGCCGAAGTTCTCCGCGTAGCCCTTCATCGTCCAGGTGGTCTTGCCGTCGGTCCCCGTCAGGGTGAACAGCCGGCCGTCGAACGTGCCGGTGATCGGAACCTTTTGGTTGTTGTCGCGGACCCACGTGCCGGTGATCTGGTCACCCTTCTGAGTGATGTAGAAATGCGAGTAGATCGGGCGGAACACGGCCATCGGCTGAACGACGACTTCCCACACGCCGTCCATCGTCTGGAACTGGGGCGGCTCAGGCGTATCCGACGGGCTGGCATTCGGCTCCGGGGAACCAGCCTTGCGGCCTCGCCGGCCGGCCGGGGCTGGGGCCGCGGACGGGCTTGCCGAGGGCGCCGGAGCAAGCGTGAGCGCCGGCGCGGGTGCTGCCGAGCCGGACGGCGTTGCGGCGCGCCCGGGGGAAGGTGGCGGCGGCGGGGTCGCTTGCGCAACCTGAACCGGCTGGGCGACCTGCGCGGCGGCGGTGCCGCCGACGGCGAGGGCGGCAAGCCCCACGAGCGCGAGCTGACGAAGGTTCAACGTGGCCTCTTCATTATCGGTGGGGGATCGGGTCTCTATCGGTCGGGGAACGAGTCTCTGTTCGCAAACGGCGCCGCCGTTCATCCCGACCCGGCGGCTCGCCGTCTTTACGAAATCCTGACAATCGAGCGCTCGGGTCGTCGCTTGGGGGTTGCGACTCTTGCGCCCGGTGATACAATAGTTCGGCTGTGAAAACCCAGGGTCACCCCAAATGGCATCCCGAGGCGAAGGTTACCTGCGCCTGCGGTGCCACGTTTACTACCGGATCGACGACGCCGACCATCGCCGTCGAGGTGTGCTCCAACTGCCATCCCTTGTGGACCGGGCAGCAGAAGTTCCTCGACACCGCGGGCCGGGTCGAGAAGTTCAACCAGCGCGCCGCAATGGCCGAGCAGAAGAAGGCTGAAGCCGCCGCGCGCACCAAGCGCAAGCAGGCCGAGGAAGCCGCGACCGCCTCGGCTTAACGCCGCTCGTTCGCATCCAAGGGGCGAGCCGTTTTGCGGCTCGCTTCTTTTCTGCCCGATGCATAACACCGATCGCCTCGAGACGCTCTCGAAACGCTTTGACGAAATCGACGCCGCGCTTGCAGACTCGAGCAGCGGTTTCGATCAGGCACGCTTTACCGCGCTGATGAAGGAGCGCTCGGCGGTCGAGCCGACCGTTGCGGCGTATCGCGCCTACAAAGCGCTGCTCCGCGAGGTCGCCGACAACGACGCGCTGCGCTCCGATAAGAGCGATCCCGAGTTCGCCGCGCTCGCGGAAGAAGAAGCGCCGGCACTGCGCGAGCGGAGCATCGCGCTCGAAGCGCAGCTCCAAGAGCTGATGCTGCCGCGCGATCCCAACGATGCGAAGGACATCTTCATCGAGATTCGCGCCGGCGCGGGCGGCGACGAAGCCGGGATCTTCGCGGGTGACCTGCTGCGCATGTACACGCGCTTCGCCGAGGGGATGAAGATGCGGGTCGAGCTGCTCAGCGAGAGCGAGAACGAAGCCGGCGGTTACAAGGAAGTCGTCGTCGCGGTCAAGGGCGGCGAGCCGTACCGCTGGTTCAAGTACGAGTCCGGCGTGCACCGCGTGCAGCGGGTCCCGGCGACCGAAGCCGCCGGCCGCATTCACACTTCGACCGCGACCGTCGCGGTGCTGCCCGAAGTCGAGGACGACGGCGAGATCGAGATCCGCTCGACCGACCTCGAGATCGACACGTTCAA
>JAQBPM010000090.1 GCA_028287525.1 Vulcanimicrobiota bacterium
GGCCCGGTCAGGAATTTCTGGTTGTGATAGAAGCCGCCGCCATGGACGCTCCAGAGCTCGCCGCTCACGCCGTTGCGGGCGTCGGCGTCCTTTGCCGGCGGCGTCAAGCTGTTGTCGAGCCAGACGAAGTAGAAGGACGCGCCGATCCAGGAGATCCCGGCGATCAGGTGGGCCCAGCGCGCGACGAGGTTGAGCCAGTCCAAGACGTACGGCGCGATCATCCTTGCACGGCGTCTTCGAGACGCAGGCGCGCGATCTTGGCGATCTCGTCCAAAGCTGTCGCGATCTCGTCGCCGCGATCGTTGCCCGTCCGGCGCTCGAGCTCCGCGAGGATCGACGCCTTGTCGTGGTTGCGCGCGCAGATCACGAACGGAAACCCGAAGCGCGCGCGGTACGCGGCGTTCGCGGCGCCGAATCGCTCGAGTTCCACCGGCTCGAGGCGACCCAAGCCGGCCGCGGCTTGTTCCCCGCGAGATGCGGCGGTCAGGCGCCCCTCGCGAGCGACCCGGCCGGCGAGGTCGGGGTGGGCGGCGATCAGCGCCAGCCGGCGTTCGACCGGCGCACGTGCGACGACCTCGACGAGGGCCGCGTGCAGCGCGGCACGATCCGCGAACGGCCGCCGCTCCCAGCCCCCTTCGGCGACCCACGGTGAATCCTCGAAAGCGAAACCCACCGCGGCGACGAACGTGGCGCGATCCGCTGCGTTCAGCGCGGCGATACTCGTCATCGCGGGACGGTTCCCATTCGCACGCTGCTTCTCCGCCACGCGACGCTGCTGGCGACCTTCGACGACGCCGGACACACGTTCGCGGACGGCGCCGTGCTGCTGCGCGGCAACACGATCGAAGCCGTCGGTCCGACCGCCGAACTGACGGCGCAGGCCGACGAGGTCGTCGATGCGCGCGGCCTCGTGCTGCTGCCCGGCCTCGTCTGCACGCACCATCACTTCTACCAGACGCTCACCCGCAATCTTCCGGCGGCACAGGACGCGGAGTTGTTCGACTGGCTCGTCGCCCACTATCCGATCTGGGCGCGGCTGACGCCGGAGGCGGTTCGCGCGTCGACCGCCACCGCGATCGCGGAGCTGCTGCTCTCGGGCTGCACGACCGCGGCGGATCACGGCTACATCTGGCCGAACGGCGCGCGCGTCGACGATCAGATTGCGGTCGCGCGCGAGATGGGATTCCGTTTCCACGCCTCGCGCGGTTCGATGTCGCTCGGGCGCTCGCAGGGCGGGCTCCCGCCCGACGAAGCGGTCGAGAACGAGGACGCGATCCTGCGCGACACCGCGCGCGTGATTCGCGAGCACCACGATCCGGCGCGCTTCGCGATGACGCGCGTCGTCGTCGCGCCGTGTTCGCCGTTCTCGGTGACACCGGAATTGATGCGCGCGAGCGCGGATCTGGCGCGCAAGCACGATGGCGTGCATCTGCACACGCACTTGTGCGAGACGGTCGACGAAGAGCGGTATTGCCTCGACCGCTACGGTGCGCGCCCGGTGCCGTTCGCCGAATCGCTCGGCTGGAGCGGACCGGACGTGTGGTTCGCGCACGCGATTCACATGGCGCCGGAGGAGTTCGCGCGGCTCGGCGCCTCGCGCACCGGCGTCGCGCATTGTCCAACCTCGAACATGCGGCTCGGTTCGGGGATCGCGCCGGTCCTGGCCCAACGCGACGCCGGGATGCGCGTTGGTCTGGGCGTCGACGGATCCGCCTCGAACGACGGTTCGCACATGCTCGACGAAGTGCGTCATACGATGCTGCTGCAGCGCGTCGCGCACGGCGCCGCGGCGATGACGGCGCGCGAGGCGCTGCGTCTCGCGACGCGCGGCGGCGCGGCGGTCCTCGGCCGCGACGACATCGGCGTGCTCGCCCCCGGCATGGCGGCCGACCTCATCGGCGTCCGCGCCGACGGCCTCGCCACCGCCGGCGGCAGCATCCACGACGCGCTCGCGTCTCTGGTGTTCTGCCGGATCCCGAACGTCGATCTCTCGATCATCAACGGCGCGGTGCGCGTACGCGACGGCCGCCTCATCGACGTCGACCTCCCCGCGCTCGTCGCGCGCCACGAGCGCGCAGCGCGAGCACTCGTCGGGGGCTAGGCCGAGAGCGTCTCGCGATCGGCGATCAGGCCCTCGATGCGATCCTTGTTGTGCGTTCCCCAGTCACGCATCGCGCGCAAGACCGGCTCGAGGCTGCGCCCCCACGGGCTCAGCGCATATTCGACGCGCGGCGGAACGACGGCGTACACGGTGCGCTCGACGAGCCCGTCGCTCTCGAGCTCGCGCAGCTGCAGGGTGAGCATCCGCTGCGTGATGCCCGGGATCTTCCTGCGCAGCTCGCTGAACCGCAGCGTTCCGTCGAGCAGAAAGTACAGGATGATCCCTTTCCACTTCCCGCCGACCATCTCGACGGTCAACCCCACCGGGCAGAGCGGGTTCCTGACTAGCGCTTGCATACGTTAGCGGTATACAAAAGGGTACTACGGCACAGGCCTGTGCGTACTTTCGCTTTTGATCCCATGCGCGTATGATACCGCCCATGGGTTCCCGTGTCTACTTCGGCTGGTTTGTCGTTGCCGCCACCTTCGTTACCCTCGTCTGCGTGGCGGGGATCCTGACCGCGCCGACGCTGTTCATGCGGCCGATGCAGGCCGAATTCGGCTGGACGGAAGCGCAGGTCGCGACCGCGATCGGGATCCAGATCGCGCTCTTCGGCCTCACCGGCCCGTTCGCCGCGGCCGCGATGGAGCGGTTCGGCGTCCGTAAGACGGTCACGGGAGCGCTGTGCCTCCTGGCCGTGGCGGAATGCGGCGTCACCTTCGTCCATTCCGCGTGGCAGTTGCCGATCTGGGGCACCGCCGTCGGGATCGGCGCCGGGTCGATCGCGCTCACGTTCGGCACGACGATGGCGACGCGGTGGTTCCAGGCGAGCCGCGGGTTGGTCATCGGGATCTTCTCGGCAGGGAACGCGACCGGGGCGCTGATCTTCTTTCCGATCTTCTCGCAGATCGTGCAGCATTTCGGGTGGCGCACGCAGGCTTACGTACTGGCGGGAATGGCGCTCGCGATGATTCCGGTCATCCTGCTCGTCGTGCGCGAACGGCCGAGCGATCTCGGCTTGCCGGTGTTCGGCACCGACGCCATCGACACGACACCGCTCGTGCGCGTCAACCCGGTGGGACGCGCGTTCTCGACGCTGCGCGAGGCGAGCAAGTCGCGCACGTTCTGGATTTTGGCGGGGAGTTTCTTCATCTGCGGCGCGAGCACGAACGGACTGATCGGCGCGCACCTCATTCCGGCGTGCGGCGATCACGGCATCCTGCCGACGACCGGCGCGACGCTCCTCGCGGCGATGGGCGCGTTCGATCTCGTCGGCACGACCGCGTCCGGCTGGCTCTCCGACCGCTACAGCAGCCGCTGGTTATTGTTCTGGTATTACGGCTTGCGCGGCCTCGCGCTGCTGTTCTTGCCGATGGCGTTCGGCTTCGGATTTCTCGGCCTGCCGATCTTCGCGGTGTTCTACGGACTCGATTGGATCGCGACGGTTCCGCCGACCGTGAAGCTCGCCGCCGCAACGTTCGGCAGCGTCCGCGCGCCGCTGTTCTTCGGCTGGATCGCCGCGGCGCACCAGCTCGGCGCCGGCATCACCGCGTTCGTCGCCGGCCTGATCCGCACCCAAATCGGCAGCTACGACGACGCGTTCTTGATGTCAGGAATGCTGTGTCTCATCGGTGCCGGACTCGTGCTGACGATCGCGCCGGGACTGGGCCGTCCGAAGGCCCCGGTACCCGCGCCGGTAGGCGTCGGCTAGTTTCTCGTCACCCTGAGCCTGTCGAAGGGTGAGCCACGATCGTGGCCCATGCTTCGACAAGCTCAGCATGACAAATAGTAGGGCCGGATCGCTCAGCGCTGAAAATCGACGGTGATCAGATACGAACCGCCCACCGGCGCGCAGCTGACGATCTGCGGCGAGTAGGTCTGTTGACCGGCGGCAAGGAGCGCGGCGCGGTCCAAGAATTGGTTGCCCGACGATTCAAAAATCGCGGTGTTGCGAATCGCCCCCGTGTCCGCGAGGTCGACCCGGATCACCGAGGTGCCGGAGAAGTTCTGCTCCGCGGCGATGAACGGATAGTCCGCGGGAACCGGAACGCTGATGGCGGCTGACGCCGCCTGCGTTTTGCAGGTTGAAAGTGACGCGCTTGCCGGCGCGGCGAGGGTAGGCGCGGTGCTCGCCAACGTCACGGCCAGTGTGCCGAGCGTGGCGAT
>JAQBPM010000010.1 GCA_028287525.1 Vulcanimicrobiota bacterium
GTCACCTATTATTCTCCCGTGGACGACGTCTTCCGGGCGCTAGCCGATCCGAGCCGCCGCCACTTGCTCGATTCGCTGTTTCGTCGTGACGGCCAGACGCTGGGCGAGCTGTGTGCCGATCTCGACACGACGCGGTTCGCGGTGATGAAACATCTGCGTGTGCTCGAAAACGCGAGCCTCATCGCGACGCGTCGTCGCGGCCGGGAAAAGCTGCACTTCCTCAACGCCGTGCCGATCCAGGGCATCTACGATCGCTGGGTCAGCAAATACGCCTCGCGCTGGACGCGCACGCTTTCCGACCTCAAGACAACGCTGGAGAACGATGCGTGAGCCAAGCCGTGACCCACATCTATGAAGTCTACATTCGCACGACACCCGAGAAGCTGTGGGAAGCGATCACCGACGGTGCGATGACGAAGCAGTACCTCTTCGGCGGCACGCTGGAGCCCGGTCAGCTCGAACGCGGCAAGCCGATGCGGTATCGGCTCGACGACGGAAC
This sequence comes from Vulcanimicrobiota bacterium, assembly GCA_028287525.1. GTDB lineage: Bacteria > Vulcanimicrobiota > Vulcanimicrobiia > Vulcanimicrobiales > Vulcanimicrobiaceae > Vulcanimicrobium. Next base: position 500 of record JAQBPM010000010.1, read on the forward strand.
CCTGCTGGCGGACGGCGAGGTGCTCGAACTCGAGCCGCGGCGAAAGATCGTTCAGACCTGGCGCGGGACGCCCAATGCCGACGATCCGCTCTCGCGGGTGACGTGGGAGATCACGCCGCTCGGTGACGTGTGCAAGCTCGCGGTGATCCACGAGCATCCGGACGCGAACGCGAAGAGCGCTAGAGGCACGCAAACCGGCTGGCCTATCGTCCTGAGCGGCCTCAAGACGCTCCTCGAGACCGGCGTACCGCTCGTCATCGGTCGGCACGGCGAAGTGCCCGCGAGCGCATCGCGATGCTAGGAGACGTCATCTCGGAAGGCGACTACGCGAAGTGCGTGACGGTTCGCGCGCCGCGCGAGCGCGTTTTCGATGCCGTCGCGACCCTCGACGGGCTGCGCGGATGGTGGACGAGCGACGTGACGGGTTCCCCGCATCCCGGCGGCGAGTTGCGTTTCGGTTTCGATGCGGTCGATGAGTGGATCGCCATGCGCGTCGACCGCGCGGAGCGGCCGGGCGCCGTCGAATGGACCTGCGTGGGGCAACGTCACGGGCCGGAACACGACGCGGAATGGGTCGGGACTCGCGTGATCTTCACGGTCGTCGGACGGGGGCCTGATGCGTGCGAGCTCACCCTCGGCCACGCCGGCCTCACGCCGAAGCTCGTGTGCTACGAGCAGTGCGCGAACGGCTGGGACCACTTCATCGAGAGTCTTGCCGCGTACGCGGAACGGGGCGAAGGCTCGCCCTTCGGCTCGTGACGACACGCGGGCGTACACCGCGAGCCGACGCGGACGAGCTCTACGCCGGTCTCGTCAAGGCGGAGCTCACGCAGCCGGACGTCGCGCTCGGGCGCGCTCTGCAGAACGAGGTCTTGCAAGTCTCCGGCAAGATCTTCGCCTTTCTCAAAACCGGCAGACTCGTCGTGAAACTGCCCGCCGAACGGGTGCGCGAGCTGATCGCAGCCGGCGGCGCCGTCCCGTTCACCTCCGGCGTCCGGGTCATGAAGGAATGGGTCTGCGTCGATGTGCCGCCCGGCGCCGCAGGCAAAGCGTTCTGGTGCGCGCTGGCGGGCGAGGCGCGACACTATGTCGCAGGAGCCGCGCCGAAGCCGCGAGGCTAAAGCTCCCGCCGCTCCGAGCGGAGGACGGCGAGAGCGGCGTCAGGAGAGGACCGCTGGGCGTTACCAAACGGTTACGTCGCGCTGATAGCGTCCTCGAATGACCATCCAGCCAGCGTCGAGCGCACGAAATCCGTTCGCGCATCTCACGGCAAAGCGAGCGTTCACTGACTCGGCGAATCCGGAGACGCCTCCGCGCGGGGCCCGCGTTCGCGCGACGAGCCTCATCACGGTCGCCGCGAGCGTGGGCCTCGTCGTCGTGCTGATCGTGTCGATCGGCGTCGCGCTGTTCGCGTCGACCGCGACCTCGGCTGCCGAAGATCGGGCAGATGAGGCGCGGACACTAGGCGTTCTCTATGCGGACGCACGGTTCTTGGTCGTTCTCGAGCAGTCGCTGGAGGACAAATATCGCTTGGAACCCGGCCCAGACGTCGCGCGGGCGCATGAGGCCGCCGCCCACGAACTCGCCGTTGTCCTCCGGACGATCGTACGGCTCGCGCCGCCCGCGAACGCAGCAGAAGCACTTCGTCTTCTCGAACTTCACAAACACTATCGCGTCACGGCGCACGCGATGTTCGCAGCGATCGCCGCCAAGGATCTAGCGCGCGCCCAGGCGATCGACCACGGGTCACTCGATCCGGTTTACGCATCGATCCAGGATGCCGTGTACCAGCGGGCGACTCAGCAGGGCCGCCTGGCCGGCGCCGCGTTCGAGTCACTCAACGTCGTCCAGCGGTCCGCTGTGCGTGTGGAGTTCGCGCTGAGCGTTCTGGGCCTGGCGTGTGTGCTCGGACTGCTGTTCGTCATTTACGCCTATCGCTCTCGCTTGGTCGCGAGCCACGAGGCGGAAGTGCGGCGACTGGAAGAGGCAATGTTCGTCGATTCGCTCACGACGGTCGGCAATCACCGCGCGTTCAAAGACGATCTCAACCGCGAGATATCCCTCGCCGCGCGTTTCGGGCTGCCGCTGACGCTCGCGATGCTCGACATCGACGAATTCAAACTGGTCAACGACCAAAACGGTCACGTGTATGGCGATCGAGTGCTCGTCGAACTCGCCCGCGTCTTGCGTGCTGGGCGCGTCGAGGACCGCGCCTATCGCGTCGGCGGCGACGAGTTCGCAATCATCCTCCCGCACACGTCCGCCGACGGCGCGCGAGCGGTCCTGGAGCGCATTCGCCTCGCCGCATCGACGACGCTGCACGGGAGCACCGTCAGCATCGGCTTCTCGACGGCGGACGCCTTCGACATTACGGCCGAGGCGCTGCAGCACCAGGCCGACGCCGCCCTGTATCACACCAAACGCGGCGGCCGCAACGGTGTCTCGCAGTTCGACGCCGCGAACAAGGGCACGTGGCTGCTCTCGACGGAGCGCGTCCAGAGCCTGCGGGCGCTCCTCGCGAGCGGTACGCTGCCGATCGCGTTCCAGCCCATCTGGGACCTTGAGCGCGCCGAGATCCTCGCCTTCGAAGCCCTCCTCCGGCCGGCGGCATCGTTCGGATTCGCCGGACCGCAAGACGCCTTCGACGTCGCCGAACGTTTGGGCTGCGCGCACGAACTCGATCGCGCGAGCGGGCTCTCCGCGCTGCGCCGTGCCGGGGACCTTCCCGCGCACGCGCTGCTCTTTCTCAACGTCTCGCCGCAGACGCTCGATCGCGACTTCGACGTCGCCGAATTCGCGGCGGCGGTCGCGACGGCCGGCTTGCGTCCCGAGCGCGTCGTCATCGAGATTACCGAGCGCTCGATCGCGCACATCGACAACGTCATCGCCGTCGCCAGGGCATTGAAAGCCGCCGGTTTCGGGATCGCGCTCGACGATACGGGCTCCGGACACGCCGGCCTCGAGATCATGAGCCGGCTGCAGTTCGATTACGTGAAGATCGATCGGGCGATCATCGTGAAGGCGATGGGCGACCGCAGCGCCAGCGGCGTGGTCGCCGCGATCGTCGCGTTCGCGAAGGTGACCGGCGCGTACGTGATCGCCGAGGGCATCGAGGATATTCCGATGCTTGACTTCATCGACCGTTCTAAGTGCGCGCGGGCGCCGGTCGGCCGCGGCATCCGCGGCGCGCAAGGATATCTCTTGAATCGCCCGAGCGAAACGTTGCCGGCACCAGGCGACGTCCTCGACGTGAGCGCGCTCTTGCGCGAACACCTCTCACCAGACGCGTCGCGGCCGCGGTGGCTCGTGCGGTCATCGCTCCCGGTTCGCTCTCGTTCAACGTTCGTGAAAGAGTGAGAGGCCCGATGACCATCCTGCCGGGGTCACCGGATCCGGGAAGGCGCGCGGGGCGCCCGCGCCTGCTCCGCGATCGCGAGACGACGCTGATCACGGTCGCCGCAAGCGTCGGACTCGTGCTCGTACTGCTCGTATCGATTGGCGTCGCGCTGTTCGCATCGACCGTGACCTCGGTCGCTGAGACTGCGGCCGATGCGGCGCGGACGCTCAGCGACCACTATGCAAGCGCACGCTACTTGGTGGGCGTCGAGGAGTCGCTCGAGCGGCAATATCGCCTCGAACCCGCCTCGGGCGTCAGGAGGGCGCATTCGGCCGCAGCACGCGAGCTTGCAGGCATCCTCGAGGGAATCGTGCGGACTGCTCCGCCGGCGAACGTGTTGGAAGCGCATCAACTCATCAGACTGCAGCAGAGCTATCTTGCCTCGACGCGGCGGTTGTTCGCGGCGGTCGACGCGCACGACTCCGCGCTCGCCCTTACGATCGACCGCGACACGGGCGATCCGATCTTCGCAGCGATCCAAACGCGCGTGTATGCGCGAGCGGCCGCGGAGGAGCGCCACGCCGCCGCCGCGATCCTCTCACTCGAGACCAGCCAGCAGTACGTGGTGCACGTCGCGATCGCGCTGAGCGTGCTCGGTCTAGCGTGCTTGCTCGGGTTTCTGTTCGTGATCTACGCCTATCGCGCGCGACTGGTCGCCGGCCATGCGACCGACGTGAAGCGGATGGCATTGGCGATGTTCGTCGATTCGCTCACGAACATCGGCAATCACCGTGCGTTCAAAGACGATCTCAAGCGTGAGATCTCCCTCGCCGTGCCGCACGAAGCCCCGCTGACGCTCGCGATGCTCGACATCGACGAGTTCAAACTGATCAACGACCAAAACGGTCACGTGTACGGCGATCGGGTGCTGATCGAGCTCGCCGGCATCCTGCGTGCCGGCCGCGCGGGTGACCGCGCGTACCGCGTCGGCGGCGACGAGTTCGCGCTCATCCTCCCGCATACGACGGCCGACGTGGCGCGAGCGGTTCTCGAACGCATTCGCCTCTCGGGATCGACGACGCTGCACGGGAGCACGGTCAGCATCGGCTTCTCGACGGCGGAAGATTTCGACATCACGGCAGAGACGCTGCAGAATCAGGCCGACGCCGCGCTCTATCACACCAAACGCGGCGGCCGCAACGGTGTCTCACAGTTCGACGCGGCGAACAAGGGCACGTGGCTGCTCTCGACGGAGCGCGTCCAGAGCCTGCGGGCGCTCCTCGCGAGCGGTACGCTGCCGATCGCGTTCCAGCCGATCTGGGATCTCGAGCGCGCGGAGATTCTCGCCTTCGAAGCCCTCCTGCGCCCGGCGGCATCGTTCGGGTTCGCCGGACCGCAAGACGCCTTCGACGTCGCCGAGCGCCTCGGCTGCGCGCACCAACTCGACCGCGCTAGCCGGCTGGCCGCGCTGCGGCGCGCGGGAGAGTTGCCCGCGCACGCGCTGCTCTTTCTCAACGTCTCGCCGCAGACGCTCGATCGCGACTTCGACGTCGCCGAATTCGCCGCGGCGGTCGCGGCGGCCGGCTTGCGTCCCGAGCGCGTCGTTATCGAGATCACCGAGCGCTCGATCGCGCACATCGACAACGTCATCGCCGTCGCCCGGTCGTTGAAGGCCGCGGGTTTCGGGATCGCGCTCGACGACACGGGCTCCGGTCACGCCGGCCTCGAGATCATGAGCCGGCTGCAGTTCGATTACGTGAAGATCGATCGGGCGATCATCGTGAAGGCGATGGGCGACCGCAGCGCGGGCGGCGTGGTCGCCGCGATCGTCGCGTTCGCGAAGGTAACCGGCGCGTACGTGATCGCCGAGGGCATCGAGGACATTCCGATGCTCGACTTCATCGAGCATGCCAAATGCGCGCGGGCGCAGGTCGGTCGCGGCATCCGCGGCGCGCAGGGATACCTCCTGTATCGCCCGAGCGAAACGTTGCCGGCACCAGGCGACGTCCTCGACGTAAGCGCGCTCCTGCGCGAGCACCTCGCCCACGAAGGGTCGCCGCGCCGAGGGAGTGCGATGACACCGTTGGCAGCTCGCGCCCGCGCGCGATCCGTCAGGGGCGAGTAGGAGGCATCGCGCCGGACGCCTCACCGCGTGCCGGTGATGGTCTGCTCCAGGTACCACGTTGCGCCGCCGTCACGCGAGACGCGGCCCTCCCATGCGAACGACGTCGGGGTGATCGTCTCGAAACTCCACCGGTACCGCTCGGTCGTTGACGGCGCGCCGTCGATCACGATTCGCGAGCCTTCGCGGCGTGCGACGAATTCGAGGATGACCCCGCGCGGAACGCCAACCCAGACCTGGCGCCACGTCCCCAGTGCACCGTCGTAGAAGCGCACGGTGAGCCCGGTGCGGTGCGGGACCTCCGGCGGCGAGCCCGCCGCCCGGAAGCCGATCACGTCGTACACGGCACGGCCGCCGAGGCCCCAGCGAAAGGACCAGAACCCTTCGAGGTCCACCTGCGGTCCATCGAGAGGCATGAGCGAGGTCCGCATCTGCCAGTCGCCGATCAACGGCGCGAAGAGGTCCGCCGCCGCGCCGAGTTCGGGATCGGGCCCGGCGGCGGCGAGCCCGGGCATCTGTTCGGAAAACGGGTGGATCGTCATGCGCCCATTGTGCCGCTTCACGCGCGGCCGCGCTTTCGAAATCGTGCGCTCCCGCTCGTGCTGATCGAAGGCGCGGAGGTGCGCTGCACGCGCACGGCGCACGACCGCGCCGACGAAGAGTCGTCGTCGCTGCCGACGCTCGTGCTTCTTCGGCGGGGTCTGTTTCGCTACCACGTCGGCCTGCGAACGACGATCGCCGACGCGAACACGGTCCTGCTCTTCCACCCGGGAGAGCCGTATCGCATCTCGCATCCGACCGATCGCGGCGACCACTGCATCGCGCTGCGGTTCGATCCGGACGCCGTGTCGGACGCGCTGGGCTTCGCCGGCGAGTCCGCCCAGACGTGGACCCCCGATGCGCGGACGCATCGCGCGCTGCACCGCGCCGCGAACGCCGTGCTGAGCGCGCACGACGCGCTGATGCGCGAGGAGCGGGCGTTCGAGGCGTTAGCGCTGATCGGCGGAGCGGAGCCCGTCGCACCGAATTTACGCGACGCCGCGCGCGTCGACGCGGTCCGCGAGCGTCTCGCCGCCGACGTCGGCGCGAGCGCGTCGCTGGCCGCGATCGCGCGCGATGCCGGCCTGTCTCCGTTTCACCTCGCGCGCCGTTTTCGCGCCCGAACCGGGACGTCGCTGCACCAATACCGGCTCGTCCTGCGCCTCGCCGTCGCCCACGCCACGCTCCTCGAGGGCGCGGACGACCTCACCCGCCTCGCGCTCGATTTGGGTTTCGCGAGCCCGGCTCATTTCAGCGCAGCCTTCCGCACCGCGTACGGCTGCAGCCCGAGCACTGTACGGAAGCGACGGTCACGTAGGGATTCGACCCAAGCGCCGTCGTAATCAAGGCGAGGCCGTACGGGGTGCCGGCGTACGAAACGTACGAGGAGAAAGTATGAAGTCCCGAGCGTCAGCCGCTCTCGCAGCGGCCACTCTTAGCGCGATGCTGTTCGTGCCGTCGGCCGGCCGCGCGATGCCCGCGGCCATGATGAACGAGCCGCCCGCCCCATGGACCGACGCGGGTGCGAAGCCGTTCGTCCGGCGTGACGCCGCGAATCACGTGACGGCGATCGGCTTGGTCATCCCGGCCGCGGCCGTCAAGGCATTGCCGGCCCACCGCTCGGAGGCGGTCTATCCGCTCCAAGGCGCGGGACTGGTCCGCAGCGCGAACCTGCAGTGGCACCCGGTCGGCCACGAGCCCATGCATGTCTACGACGTCCCGCACTTCGACCTGCACTTCTACACGATCAGCGAAAACGTACGCCGCACCATCGTTCCCGGCGCGGCCGCCGGCACGGTGAAGCCCGCAAAAGCAATCCTCTCGCCCGGCGCGATCTTGGCGCCCGGCTTCGTTCCCGGGATGGGGATGCATGCTGTCCCCGGCACCCAGCCGGAATTCAACGGCGGAACGTTCACGATCTCGCCGATCCTCGGCTATTGGAACTCCGAGCTCGCGTTCTTCGAGGTGATGTTCACCAAGGGATGGCTCGTGAAGAACCTCGACAAGGAGGCGGCGTACCCGCAGCCGGCGTCGATTCATCAGCACGGCCAGTATCCGACGCGCTATTCCGTCCACTACGACAAGGCGGCGGACGCGTACACCGTCTCGCTGACACACTTCCGCAGCCGCTGATTCCCCGGACGTTCCGGAGGGGGCGAGTCCGGGGGCGACCGCCAATCACTGGCGCCGGGGCATCCGGAACGGGAGAGCGCTGGCAGATGAGTCGGATCGAACTCGGCGATCCAGCGGTCGGTGAGGAAGTCGCCGCGGTCGCGACTCGCATGAGCGAGTACCTTGCCGACGTCGCGAACGACGTCTACGACGTCATCGCGGATGTCTTGCCAAGGCTTGGCGCTGACGAGCGCGACAACGCCCTGCTCGGCGCGAGCATCCAAGAAAACGTGAATACGGTCCTTCACATCCTCCAGCACAGGATCGTGAGTGCCGTCGCCCCCAACGCGGCAATTGAGTTTGCCCGCCGCCTTGCCCAGCGCGACATCGGGGTGTCGGCGCTGCTTCGCACATATCGCGTGGGGCAAACACGGTTTCAGCGCGATTTTATCACCGAACTCCTTCGCGGTCGCGAGGGCGACCACGTCGAAGGCAACACTGCGCTGTCCATGGTGGAAATCGTCTCTGGCTACGTCGACAGCGTCGTCGAGCAGCTGCTCGAGACGTACGAGCAGGCTCGCGAAGAATGGCTTTCCCATCGCAGCGCCATCTTCGTACAACGCGTGCGGACGCTGCTGCGCGAACGTGAGGTCAGCCTCGACGATGCGCAAGGAATGCTCGGCAGTTATCGACTCTCCCAGCACCATCTCGGCGCGGCGATCTGGTGCGACGAAACACAACCGGACGCAAGTACTCTGCCCCTCCTGAACCACTGTTCTTTCAAGCTGGCCGAAGCGGCCGAGTGCGTCGAGCCGCCACTGTTCGTTCCGTACGACGAATCGAGCGCGTGGCTTTGGCTACCACTCGCTGCACGACGCGAGGTTCCGCGCGGACCTCTCGAGAGCGTCGCCGTCGTCGCCAAGGAACGGGTGTCCGTCGCGCTGGGCGAACCGCTGCCATCGCTTTCGGGGTTCCGCCGTACGCATCTACAAGCGGAGCTCGCTCGCGCCGTCGCCGTCGCGGCGAAACCGTCTTTGTCGCGGCTCACGGCATTCGCGGACGTCGCGCCGATATCGCCGATGTGTTCGGATCTCGAGGCCGCGCGCGCCTGGATCGCCGAGACGTTGGGATCTCTCGCGATCGACGACGAGCGCAGCTCGCTGCTCCGTGAAACCGCGCGCGCATTCCTCGCGAACGGCGGCAGCTTCACCGCGACGGCAAATCAGATGATCCTGCACCGCAACACGGCGCAGTACCGGATTCGAAAAGCCGAGGAGCTCCGCGGCCGGCCGCTGCGCGAGGGCCGTCTCGACGTCGAGCTCGCCCTGCTCGCTTGCCACTACCTCGGGAACGCCGTCCTGCAGCCGGTGCCGACCGAGGAAGAGGGCCAGCCGCGATCGGCAACCCTCGCCTAGTAGTTGGTGTGAGCGCACCAGGACGACGCTCGTTTCCGGTCTGCGAATACGATGACGCGGCAGGTATGAGGCATTATCGTTGCTTCATGCCGAACGCTCACATCAACGGGCAGCCGCACGACGCGGCCGGACTGCCCGCCAACCCGAGCTCCATTCGCTCGCGGCTTCTCGAGATGGTCCTTGCGCCCGGCGCAGACGTCGAGGTCGTGCGCCGGCGCGCGCTGCGTTCGGCGTTGCGCTGGTGGCGATCGGCCGTCGACCCGGCGCAGGTATCCCTGCCGGTTCGCGCGCGCCGTCGCCCGGGATTAACCCGGGCCGACGTCGCGGAGCTGGCAGAGTTGAGCTTGTGCTGGTATACGCTGCTCGAGACCGGATCGAAGCAGCACACGTGTTCGCCGCGTTCGATCGACCGCGTCGCCGACGCGCTACGACTCGAAGAAGTCGATCGCGCGATCCTGCACATAATTGCAAGCCGCGAGGCCTTGCGAAGCCTTCGGGTGCTCTTCGCAGATCGTCTCGAACTCGCGGCCTGATCGCGTCGCGCCCACACGAGTTATCGGTA
>JAQBPM010000147.1 GCA_028287525.1 Vulcanimicrobiota bacterium
GGCGACGATGGTCTCCATGCGAATCAGATCGGCGTAGTGGTTCTTCAACAGCAGCGAGACAATCGGCTTTCCAACGTACCGCAACAGGAACGGATCGTTCGCATCAATGTGAAATCCGGACGCCGAACTCGCGACGTAGCGGCGTATGCCTTCGGCCGTCATCGCCATCAGCGTGTTGCGCGCGCCGTCCGAATAGAGCGTCGTCGGCGCACGGTCCCGGACGCCCATCGCGGAGACGACGGCATCGTGACCCACGATCGCGCGTCGTACGCTTTCGCCGTCGAGGACGTCGCCGCGGACGATCGTCAGCCGCTCGTGGCGCAAGGTCAGCTTTCCCGGGTCACGGAGGAGCGCGGTCACGCTATGGCCGGCCTCGAGTGCCTGCGTCACGACGTGACGGCCGATTCCGCCGGCCGCTCCCAAAACGACGATCTTCACGCACCCATACCCGAGAACGGCTTGAGGAACATCACGGCGACGAGTGCCGCCATCAAAACCAGCAGGACCCACGCGGCCAGCGGGGTCGCGCCGGCGATCGCTCGTTCGAGTTCCGGTGTCACCGTGTTCTCCGCGGCGCGCGCCGCGGCCAGGACCCGACCGTAGCGACGGCGCCCTACCCCCATGCCGAAGAATGCCATCAACACGACGAGAGCGTACGTCACGAGGAGCCATGGCTGCGTCAGGTTGTCGTGGCGTTCGTGGGCCAGGCCGAACCCCAGGAGTATCCCGACGCCGAACAGCGGACCTGTGAAGCGGCTGTAGCGCGCGACGGCTTCATAGACGAAGCGGATCGTATTAGGGTTCCGGCTTGCGGCCACGGCCGCCATCACGAAATCGAGGGCGATCGCGAAGCCGAAGCCGAGTGTGGTGAGAAAGACGTGGGCGACCAGGCTGAAGCCGTACATTTGCGAAAACCTCGTTTCGGGCTTTGATGTGAGTGAGCGTTCACTCACATCAAAGCCCGTCCCTCCCCGAAAGGATGCCGCAATCGAGACCCGTGAGAAGATCCTCAGAGCAGCGATCGCGACCGTCCGGGCGCATGGCATCGCCGGCGCAACGACCCGAGCGATCGCGGCCGAAGCCGGCATCGCCGAGGGGTCGATCTATCGACATTTCAGCGACAAAATCGACGTGTTCCAGACGGCGGTCGTCGAATATCTGGTCCCCAGCTACCGCGATTTCATGGGTGACCTGCCCGCAAAGGCCGGGACCGCCACACCCGCCGTACGCTTGCGGGAAGTCCTACGCAAGACGATGGCGTTCTATCGCGACCTGATACCGACCATGGCGGTGCTGTACTCCGAAAACGCGTTGCGCGACCGCTACCAGGCACAACTGATCGAAGGGCGCGGCCCGCACCGGGCCTCCGAAGCCGTCGCGGAGTACCTCGCCGGAGAGCTCTCGCTCGGCCGGCTGCCGAGCGGCATCGACCCGCAGGCCGCCGCGCAAATGCTGCTGGGCGCGTGCTTTCAACAGGTGTTCTTCGAGCAGACCATCGGCAAAGAGCGCTTACAGCTGAGCGAACGAACCCTGATCGCGAGAATGGTTCAAACGTTGACCGGCCGCGGCGGCGCGCCGACTTCAGAGTAGCGCGCGAGAACACGGTCGACGACGGCTGCCGACTCACCGACGTAGCTTGCCGGGTCGAAGAGCTCGTTCAAACGCCGGCGGTCGAGATGCCTCGCGACCGAAGGTTCCTCGGCGAGAACGTCCACGAGCGGCCGTTCGCGCTCGATCGCAACGCTGCACGCCTGCTCCACGAGATGATGCGCTTCGGCCTTGCCGAGCGATTCGGCGAGCGCCGTCGCGACCGCCTCGGCCATGATCAGTCCGTTCGTCGCATCCAGATTGCGGCGCATCCGCGGAGTGTCGACCGTCATTCCTTGCGCGAGCATCTTGGCGTGTGCGAACGCGGACGAAGCCAGGACGAACATCTGCGGCAACGCGATCTCCTCGCTCTGCCAGGGGCCAGTCGAGCGTTCGTGATCGCCGGCCATCGCGGCGAGGACGAGCGGGACGAGGGCGTGCACGCCGCGCGTCGAGGCGAGGACGTACTCACTGGCGATGGGGTTGCGCTTCTGCGGCATCGTGCTTGACCCGCCGCGGCCCGGGGCGTGCGGTTCGAACACTTCGGCCACTTCGGTCTGCATCAGCAGCACGACGTCGCCCGCGAACTTCGCGAGACTGCCGCAGGCGACGCCGGCGAACGTCGCGAGCTCCGCGAACGCGGACCGGTCGGCGTGCCACGGCGCGTCCGGCACCGCCAGCCCGAGCTCTTCCGCCAGCGCAATGGTAACCTCACGCCCGCGGTCGCCGAGCGACGCCAGCGTCCCCACGGCGCCGCCGAACTGTACGCGCAGCACGCGCGCGCGCAGCGCGTCGAAACGCGCGGCATGTTCGATCAGCGGCGCGAGCCACACGGCGACTTTGTAGCCGAACGTGATCGGCAGCGCGTGCTGCAGATGGGTGCGGCCCGCCATCACGTCGCCGCGGTGACATTCGGCGCGCTGCGCGAGCGCTGCGTTCGTTGCGCGCAGGTCGGCTTCGAGCAGCGCCAGCGCGTCACGGAGTTGGAGCACGAGCCCCGTATCGAGGACGTCCTGCGTTGTCGCGCCCCAGTGAACGAACGCGGCGGCCTCGGGACCGGCGCGGCGCGCGAGTTCCCGGGTGAGCGGGACGATCGGATAGCCGACCGTTTCGCTCTGAGCGGCGAGCGCCGCGAGGTCGAAATCGTCCGCCTGATCGGCCGCGGCGGCGATCGCGTCGGCCGCGGTTTGCGGCACGATGCCGAGGCGCGCTTGGGCGCGCGCGAGTGCGGCCTCCACCGTCGCGAGCGTGCGCACTCGCGTCCGCGCCGAAAACACGTCCTTCATCGCCCGCGTGCCGTACAGCGAACCGAACAGCTCGATCACAGGTCGATGAAGGCCGTCTCGCCCTCGCCTTGCAGCACGATGTCGAAGCGGAACTCGGGGATCGCGCCGCGCTCTCCGGCGCGCTCCGCGATCAGCGTGCGCCGCGCGTTCTCGGCGATCGACGACAGCAACGGATCGGCGGCGTTCTCGGCTGCGCGGTCGGCAAAGTACACGCGCGTGTGCAGCTGCTTGAGCAAACCGCGGGCGAAGATCGAGACGACCAGGTGCGGCGCTTGAGCGCCGAGCGTGCTCGGCACTGCACCGGGACGAATCGTGGTGAACGCATAATCCCCGTCACGATCGGTCGACGCGCGCCCGAACCCGGTGAAACCGTCGCCGCACGCATACGAACCGCCGGCGTCGGCCTGCCGGATCTCGACGAAACCATCGGGGACCGGCGCGCCGTCGCCGTCCAGCAGCCGCCCGCCGATGCGGATCTTCTCCCCGGACGGCGCGCCCGCCGTGAGGTCGTTCCACTGCTCGTGGTGCAGCGCGAAGCGGAAGAACGGGCCGACCGTCTGCGATCCGGACGGGACCGGCATCAGCGCGGCTCCAGCGGCGTCGCGGAACGTCCGCGCAGCACGATGTCGAACCGGTAGCCGAGCGCCCACTCTTCTTCGCTCAGCGCCGGATCGTACGCCGAGACGAGCCGCGCGCGAGCGGCCGCGTCGGCGATGCTGTGGATGACCGGATCGTATTCGAGCAGGGGATCGCCGGGGAAATACATCTGAGTCACGAGCCGGCTGTCGTTGCGCGAGCCGAAGAGCGAGAAGTGGATGTGCGGAGGGCGCCAGGCGTTGTAGGAGTTGCGCCACGGATACGCGCCCGGCTTGATCGTCAGAAACCGGTACGCGCCGTCGTCGTCGGTCAGCATCTGTCCGGCACCGCGAAAATTCGGATCGAGCGGGGCGGCGTGCTGATCGGAGTCGTGCGCGTACCGGCCCGCGGCATTCGCCTGCCACACTTCGACCAGCGACCTTCGCACGGGGCGGCCATCCTCGTCGAGGACGCGGCCCGCCACAATGATCCGTTCGCCGAGCGGCTCGGCGGCGTATTGGCGCGTGAGGTCGACGACCTCGGGCCCGGCCCAGCCGCTCTCGCAAGCGACGCCGGGAACTTCGATCAGTTCGCGCGGCGCCGCGATCGGCGGCTGCTTTGGATGACGCTTGATCGTGCTCCGGTACGCGGGGTAGTCGTACGGCGGCTGCGTCGGATCGGCGCCGCGCAACGTCACGGACACTAGTTCTTTTCCTCGTCGAACGTGCGGTAGACGCCGGCCGCGATCTTGAACGCGGTGTTCGCGGCCGGCACGCCGGCATACGCGGCGACTTGCATCAGCACTTCCTTCACCTCGTCGCGCGAGACGCCGGTATTCCGCGTCGCGCGAACGTGGAGTTCCAATTCTTCCAACCGGCCGAGCGCGGCGGTGATCGCGATGGTCAGCATGCTCCGCGTCTTGCGTTCGAGGCCGGGGCGCGTCCAGATGG
>JAQBPM010000188.1 GCA_028287525.1 Vulcanimicrobiota bacterium
CGTTACGCGATGGCGATCGTTTTGCGGTAGTCGGGGGCGAAGATGGATTTCGGGATCATCGCGTGGACGCCGTTGTTCACGTCGACCATCTGCGTGACGCGGAAGTCGATGCCGAGCGAGGCCAGACTGTAGGCGCGATCCCGGCTCAGCCCGGCCTTGCGCGTGAGGAAGTCGATCGTGTTGCGCAGTGCGACGCGCAGCGCCTCGTTGAGGTTCGGATCGAGGCCCATCGCGATCCAGTGGGTCGGCGTTTCGGCGAACGGCCACCGCCAGCCGGCACCCGGATGCAGGATCACTTGGATGCGCACTTCTTTCATGCCGGTCTCGAGCGCGGTGATGTTCACCTCGCCGTCACCTTGCAGCGCGTGCGAATCGCCGGTGAAGATCAGTCCGCCCGGATGCGCGACCGGGACGAACAGCGACGATCCCGCGGTGAGATCCTTGAGGTCGATGTTGCCGGCGTGTTGTCCCGGCGCAACGGAGCTGATCGCGCCGGGGCCTTCGGCCGCCAAACCGATCGTGCCCTGGAACGGCTTCATGTCGAGCCGGATGCGTTCGTCGAACTCGACGTATCCGCGCTGAGGGTCGAGCGCGAAATACTCGATGTGTCCGTGCGGAAACTCGTCCGGCAGAGCGCCGGTGCCGAGCTTGCCCGGATAGTGCAGGTTGGCTCCGAACCCGATCGTCTCGAGCCGCAGCATCCGCAGTTGGATGACGTCGCCGGGCTTCGCGCCCGCGACCGCGATCGGCCCGATGATGCTGTGCACGCCGCGTCCCGGGTTGTCGGCGCGCATCGCGGCGAGCGCGTCGATTTCGACGCCCGGCTGCATCTTGTTCAGAAAGTGCGTCCACGTGTTCTCGTAGACGACGACGTCGCCCGAGTCCACGGTGAGGATCGGCGGCTTCGTCGGATCGAGCAGCCCGAGCACGACCGTTTCGGGCGTCGAAGGAACCGCGTGGACACGGCCGAGCGGAACCGGCGCCGTCGTCGAGCGCCACACATCGTTCGCGGATGCGGTCGTTGGCGACGCACCGGTTGCGTCGGCGAGCGTCGCGTTCGCCAACGCGTGCGGATCGCCGGCAGGTTCGGCATCGCGAGTGTCACGCCACGCATCGTACAGCGTATCGACGGCCGCCGCATCCACGGCATCGTGCGAACGGAGCTCGCGGCGTTGCTCCTCCCCGGTGAGAAACTCCGTCAATGCATGCTCGAAACGTTTCCCAATCCAATGGTCGCTGCAGCCAAACATCATGCGATGCTACGCTGCCGGCAAAGCGCGAGCCTGTCATCCCCCCGTCAATCCGAGCTCGTCGAGCCTGAATGACGGAGCGTTGCGTCTTGTTCGCGGCGGAGTTTCCAGAGGAACGATGATTCGTCGAAGGTGACGTCGGCTTCGCCGATCGGGTGGTCGGCGGGGACGTCGCGGCGGAGTTTGAGGCCGTGGGCGAGACCCATCGGGACGAGACGCTGCTCGCGGGCGCGTGCGGCCGGAAGGCACGTCCCGTAGACGGCGTAACCGCCCTCGCCGTCGATGAGTTCGCCGGCGCGCATCGCGCGCCGTGTCGCGCAGACGACTTCGGCCCGATGTCCGGCGAACGGCGCGCCGGTCGGTTCGCCGCGCAGCGCGACGGAGGCGATCGATACGCCGATCTCGAGGCCAATGAGATGGTACGGACGCCACAGCGCCGCGTATCGTCCGCTTGGATCCGTGGCGACGCCGTACTCGCTGAAGCAGCGTCGCGCGTAGTCGCTCTCCGAGGTGAACGTGACGTACACGCCCCAGCGCAGATGGTCGTCGACGAACGACTGGTCGTCGCGCACGCACGAGACCACATCCAGCATCCCGGCATGCGGCAGGATCCCGCCGTCCGCGCGCGGCCGCAGCAGGGTCGGCAGATCGTAGACGGACGCCGGAGCGAACGAGAGCCCCTCGTCGCTCACGTCGAGTCCGGTCGCGTTGGCGACGGCAACCATCTCGATCGCCGACTTCGTTCCGTCGAGGAACGAGTTGAACATCTTCGGATTGAAGCCGCCGGCTGCGATCTGCTCGGGCGTGAAGCCGTAGTAGCCGAACGCCGTGTCCGGCGTCGAACGCCGATAGACCGGCGCGAACTTCGTCCCCTTGCCCGCCGCGACGACCTCGAAGCCGCAGGTGCGCGCCCAGTCCACCAGCTCGCAGATGATCGCCGGCTGATCGCCGTACGCCATCGAATATACGGCACCGTGCTTTTGCGCGTGCGCGTGCAGCAGCGGCCCCACGACGACGTCCGCTTCGACGGTCACCATGACGACGTGCACACCGCGCTCGAGCGCGCGGTACGCATGCAGCGCCCCCGCTTCTTCGTGACCCGTCGCTTCGATCAGCACGTCGAGGTCGCACGCCGCGGCCATCTCGCCGCTCTCGACGAGCGCGGTGCGTCCTGCGCGTGCGAGGTCGTTCGCTGCCGCGGCGCCGCGTGCGCGGGCGAACTGCTCGTCGCTCCAGCCGGCATCGCGAGCGGCGGCCAGAGCCCGCTGCGGGTCGAGATCGGCGAGCACGCACAGACGCACTCCGTTCATCAAGCGCAATTGCGCGAGGATCATCGTGCCGAACTTTCCGGCGCCGACGAGACCGACGCGAACGGGACGACCAGCCGCCTCACGTGCGGCAAGACCACGAGCGAGATTCATGCGGCCGACTCCGAGTCGAGCCTCGCCGATGCCTGCAAGCCGGCTGCTCCTCAGTGGCGCAGCGAGAGCACGCCGATCACGGCTTCGAACGCGATGAGGACGATGATGACCCACTCCAAGGTTTGACTGCTCGCGTACTGCGCCTGGTCCTGCAGCACGCGGTAGATCTCGCTCACGCTGCGCAGCTTCGTGTCGATCTGCCGTTGCCAGTCGGCGAGGCCGAGGCGGCCGGCGACCGCGCGATACAGTCGCGCGTAGTATGCGTCGCCGATGATCTTGAGCGCGTTGCTCGTCCGGTCGGTCAGCTCGAGCACGTCGACCAGAATAAAGCGCACCTGTGCGGCGCGTTCGTCGGAACGGCGGCGCAGCCATCGCCGGATGGGGCGGCCTGGGTCGAGCCGGTAGATGGCGTCGAGTTCCGCGTCGAGGCGCGCGTCGTAGGTGCGAAACTCGACCAGCTGCGAGTTCGCGAATTCGAGGATGTCTTCGACTGCTTCGGCACCGTCCGAGCGATCGTAGACGAACGCCGCATCCCATTGGATCACCGTGAGATCGTCGGGATAGTACGAGAAGGCGATGCGCAGCGCTTCCGCCTGCTCGGCCGCGACGAGTTCGCGGTCCTCGAAGAGCAGCAGCCGCGTAAGCGCCGCGCCGAACTCACCGGTGAGCCGCGACGCCGCGACGGGCTCCGCGAAGCGCTCGACTTCGAGGACGAAATAGTCCTCGACCAGCGCCGGATGCGGATCGTCGAGCGTCTCGCTGATCTCCGCCAGCACGTCGTCGAGCGCGGCGCGCGCCAGCGCCTCCAGCGTCGGGTCGTTGCGCAAGCGGCGCGTCAGCTCGCCGAACGCGCTCCACTCGCCCTCGAACGGAACGGTGATGCGCACCGAAACGACGCCGAAGTCGAAGATCTTCGCGCGCATCGTGGCGCCTGGATGCTCGAGATCGGGCAAACGCACGATCAGCGGCGGCACCGGATACTGGATGAACTCGGAGCTCGCCTCGCGGCGCAGCTGCAGCGGCGCGCGGGCCACGCCTTCGCCGCGAACCGTCCGCAGCCGAGCGAGATCGATCATGTCGGCGACGTCGTACACGAACATCGCGCGAAACGCGCCGCTCGCGATCGCTGGCAGGTCCCTCACGGATCCGGCCGCAGCCGCCGGCGAAGTCATCCCGCTTGTTCCGATCAGCGCGCGGAATGCCCCCGCTGCGGGGTCGACGCCACTCGTCCGCTCAGCGAGAGACCGGCCCCTTGTCCCAGAGATCGGCGAGGATACGGTCGCGGCTGGTAGTGAGGTGCAGGCGAAGGCGTTCGGCGGCGCCGTCGGCGTCGCCGTGCGCGACGGCGTCGGCGAGGCCGCTGTGCTCTTGCCACACGTTGGGCGCGTAGGTTCCCACGCGCAGGTAGGCGTGCATGATGCGCATGATCTGCGACCACTGGCCGCCCAGCGCCGCGACCAGATGCGGATTGTCCGATGCCGCCGCGAGGTCGGCGTGGAAGTCCCGGTCGAGGCGGAAGAGCGTGGTGAGCGCGCCGCTTTCCACCGCCGCCGCCGCTTCCTCGCGGCGGCGCGTCGTCGCCTCGCGCACGTCGGCATACCGCTCCGCGGCCCGCCGCACGGCGAGCGTCTCGAGCGCAAGGCGGAGGTCGTACAGGTCGACGATGTCCTTGGGCGCCAGCGGCCGCACGATCGCGCCGCGATTGGGGCTGATGATCACGAGCCCTTCGCCTTCGAGCCGGCGCAGTGCCTCACGCAGCGGGATGCGGCTGACCCGGAACGCCTCGGCGAGGTCTTCCTGCACCAAGCGTTCGCCTGCCCGGTAGCGCCCGGTCAGGATCGCCTCGCGCAGCTCGTCGACCAGCGTCTCGAAACGGGTTTCGGGGGCGCGCGCGAGCACATCCATGTTTGATTGTATACACCTGACCTTCGCCTCTTGCATAGCCCGCGCAGATATTGTATACAATTCTGGACTGAAGAGGAGTTCCGCCCGATGCAAACGCCCGAGAAAGTTCGCGCCGCTGCCGACGACCGTGAGGCCTGGGAGCAGCTCACGCTCCTGCCGTTCGTAGAGCGCCGGCCTGAGGCGCGCGAGACCTTTCGGACGCAAGGCGGGCTGCCGCTCGAGCGCATCTACACCCCGGAGCACGTCGAGGGCGTCGACTTCGCCCGCGACATCGGCTTCCCGGGCCAGTTTCCCTACACGCGCGGGCCGTACCCGACGATGTACCGGGCGCAGCCGTGGACGATGCGGCAGATCGCCGGCTTCGGCACTGCCGACGACACGAACGAGCGGTTCCGGTTCCTGATCGCGCAAGGACAGACCGGAATCTCGACCGACTTCGACATGCCGACGCTGATGGGCTACGACTCCGACGACGCGCGCAGCGAGGGTGAAGTCGGGCGCGAGGGCGTCGCGATCGACAGCGTCGACGACATGCACGATCTCTACGCCGGGATCGACCTCGAGCAGATCAGCGTCTCGATGACGATCAACCCGTCGGCCTGGATTCTGCTCGCGATGTACCTGGTCGTCGCGGAAGAGCGCGGCTTCGACCGCCGCAAGCTCTCCGGGACGATTCAGAACGACATCATCAAAGAGTACGTCTCGCAGAAGGAATGGGTCTATCCGCCGCGCCCTGCGATGCGGATCGTGCGCGACTCGATCACGTACTCGGCGCAGCACCTGCCGCGCTACAATCCGGTGAACGTCAGCGGCTACCACACGCGGGAGGCGGGCAGCACGGCGATCCAGGAAGTCGCGTTCACGCTCGCCGCCGGGATCGCATACGTCGACGAGGTCGTGAAGGCCGGGATCGACGTTGACGACTTCGCGCCGCGGCTCTCGTTCTTCTTCGTCTCGCAGATCGATTTCTTGGAAGAGGTCGCGAAGTTCCGCGCCGCGCGCCGCGTGTGGGCGAAGATCATGAAGGAACGCTTCGGCGCCAAAAAGCCCGAGTCGATGCGGCTGCGCTTCCACTGCCAGACGGCGGGCGTCTCGTGCACCGCGCGCGAACCGCTCAACAACATCGCGCGCACCGCGATCGAAGCGCTGGCGGCCGTGCTCGGCGGCGCGCAGTCGCTGCACACCAACGGGTACGACGAAGCGCTCTCGATCCCGAGCGAGCCGGCGATGAAGATCGCGCTGCGCACGCAGCAGATCATCGCCGAGGAAACCGGCGTCGTCGGCACGATCGACCCGCTCGGCGGCTCGTACGCGCTCGAGAAGCTGACCGCCGAGATCGAAGCGGGC
>JAQBPM010000189.1 GCA_028287525.1 Vulcanimicrobiota bacterium
CCGGATAGACGAACTCGTGCAGCGCGATCGGCGTTCCGTTCTCGTACCGCTGCTTGAAATCGTTGCGTTCGAGCATCTGAGCGACGGTCGTCTGCGAGAGCAGCTTGTAGATGTCGCTGAAGGTCAGCGCCGAGAGCCACTCGCTGTTGTAGCGCAGCGTCACGCGGCTCATGTCGAGCACTTTGCCGGCTTGCGCGGCGTAGGTCCGCATGTTCGCTTCGATTTGTTCGGTCGAGAGCGGCGGGCGCAGCGCGTTGCGCCCACTCGGATCGCCGATCCGCGCGGTGAAGTCGCCGATCAGCAAGATCACGTCGTGACCGTCGTCGACGAACCGCTGCAGCAGGCGCAGCACGACGGCGTGCCCGATGTGCAGGTCGGCCGAGGTGGGATCGAGCCCGAGGTAGACGCGCAGCGGGCGCCCCGTCTCGAGCCGCTGCGCGAGCTCGCCGAGCGTTTCGACGTGATCGCAGCCGTCGGTCAAGAACAACGCGCGTTCGCGCGCCTTACGATACGGTTTTTCCATCGGTGCGTCGGTCATCAGTCGGTCATCAGCTCGGCGAGCGCAATTCAAACACGGTGACGCCGCCGCCTCCCTCGTCCGCGTTGCCGTAGCGGACGCCCTGCACGAGCGGATGCGCTTTGAGGTGCTCCTGCAGGCCGCGGCCGAGCAGCCCGGTGCCCTTTCCGTGAATCAGCCGGAGCGGCGAATGCCCGAGCATGAACGCTTCGTCGATCCAGCTGTCGACCAGCGGCGCCGCATCCGCAAAGCGCTTCCCCCGAACGTCGATCTGCGTCTGCGCCGTAGAAGCCGCCTCCAGCGACGCCGCGCCCCCGTCACCCTGAGCTTGTCGAAGGGCCCCCGTCCGCTCATCGCGCCCAACCGTCGAAGACGACCGGAAGCGCAAATCACCCTTCGGCACCGTCATCCGCATCGACCCGATCTGCACCAGCGCGCTCTCGCCGAGATCTTCGATCACCGTCCCGTCCTGATCCCACGACGTCACGTGGACGCGATCGCCTACGCCGACGGCGCGCGCCGTCTCACCCTCCCGCAGTCGCTCGGGCCGCGCCTCCAGGCCGAGCTCGCGATGCATCTGATCGAGCGTGCGCGCCAGCAAATCCGCTTGCCCTTGCGTCACCTTGGGCGCGCGCGCACCGCGTTCGGTGCGCTCCGCCGCGCGCCGCTCGAGTTCGGCGGTGAACCCGCGCAGCGCCTCGGCGAACCGCGCATCGGCCGTCTTGGCGAGCTCGCGCCGCTCGCGTTCGAGCGCCTCCGCGCGGCGGCGCGCATTGTCTTCGAGCGAGCGCAGGTGCGCGCGCTCGCGATCGAGCGCTTCGCGCTCGCGCGTCGCCCGGATGCGCTCTTCCGTCACCTCGGCCAGCGCGCGTTCGTAGTCGCGCTCCTGCGTCCCCAGCAGCGCCTCGGCCCTCGCGACGACTGTGGAATCGACGTGCATCCGGCGCGCCAGCGCGAACGCCAGCGACTGCCCGGGCGAACCGACGTCGAGCTGATAGGTCGGCTCGTACGTCTCGGGATCGAATCGCACGCTGGCGTTGACGACGTGCGGATGATCCGCGCCGAAGAGCTTCAGTTCCGTCGCGTGGGTGGTCGCGACGACCCGGGCGCCGCGGACGAGGAAATGTTCGAGCACGGCGACCGCGAGCGCGGCGCCGGCGTTCGGCTCGGTGCCGCTGCCGATTTCGTCGATGAGGATCAGCGAACGATCACCCGAGTCCTGGACGATCTCCGCCAGCCGCCGCAAGTGGGCGGAAAAGGTGGACGCGTTGAGCGCGATCGACTGCTCGTCACCGATGTCGGTGAACACGCGCGTGAACCGCCCGATCGTCGCGGCGGCGGCCGGGACGTGCAGGCCGCAGCCCGCCATCGTCACGGAAAGCCCGACCAGCTTGAGCGTGACGGTCTTTCCGCCCATGTTGGGGCCGGAGATGATCAGCATGCGCGTCTCGTCGTCGAGCCGAACGCTCTGCGGGACCGCGCGTTCGTCCAGCAGCGGATGCCGCGCGTCGACCAGCGCGACGACCGCGTCGTCGACGAGCTCCGGCGCGACCGCGTCCATGCGGTCGGCGACGCGCGCTCGCGCCGCGGCGAGATCCAGCTCGACGTACACGTCGACGTTCACCGCGATCTGCGCCGCTTCGCGCCCGGCGAGCGCCGAAAGCTCGGCCAAAATGCGCGCGATCTCGGCCTGCTCCTGGACCTGCAGCGCGCGCAGACGGTTGTTCGCTTCGAGCGTCTCGAGCGGTTCGATGAAGATCGTGTGGCCGCTGGAGCTCGTGTCGTGCACGATCCCTTGGACCTCTCCCTGGAACTCGGCCTTCACCGGAACGACGTAGCGGCCGTCGCGCATCGTGACGATCGCGTCTTGAATGGCGCGCGCGTAGCGCGGCGAACGGACGATCGCGGCAGCGCGGTCGCGCGCGTCGTCTTGCGCCTGAATCATGCCGCGCCGGATGCGGGCCAGCGCGGGCGACGCGCGATCGAGGATGCGCGCGCGCTCGTCGATCGCGTCGGTGATGCGCGTGACGATCGCCGGGAGCGCCCGAAACGGCTCGCAGCGACGGCGCAGCGTGGGCACGCCCTCGGCCTCGCGCACGGCGCGCGCCGCGGCCGCGCCGGCCGCCAGCGCGTCGGCGATGTCGCGCAGCTCGCGCGCCGAAAGCGCCACGCCGCGCGCGGCGTTGGCGACCGCTTCGTCGACGTCCTCGATGCGCTCCATCGCGAAGCCCGCCTCGCGCGATAGGGTGCGCATCTCCGTCGTCTCCGCCACCAGCGTCCGCACGAGCGCGAAGTCCGCGGCGGGCTCGGAGGCGAGAGCGCGCGCCTCGGACCGCGGCGAGTGCGTCTGGCCCGCATACCGCTCACGAATGCGCTGGAAATCGAGAACGTCGAGCCCTCGCTCGTCGATCACCGTGTCACCCCGAGCTTCCCTGTCACCCTGAGCTTGTCGAAGGGCCCCGGTCACGCGAGGTGCCTCG
>JAQBPM010000204.1 GCA_028287525.1 Vulcanimicrobiota bacterium
TGTCGAGATCGGCACACAGCTCGCCCAGCGTCTGGCCGTCACGACGAAACAGCGAATCGAGCAAGTGGCGGCGGCTCGGATCGGCTAGCGCCCGGAAGACGTCGTCCACGGGAGAATAATAGGTGACTAAATGGTCACATGTCAAGCATTGCCGAGAGGGCGCGCCGGCTCCAGCCGTGGGCGCCGAGCGTGCCAATCGGACGCTGCTTGAAATTGCCGCCCGACGGCGAAGGCGGCGGCGACGTCTCGCATCGCAATGATCTGCATGCCGAGCGGCATGCCGGCGGGGCCGAACCCGACCGGAACCGCGGCTGCCGGCAGGCCGAAAGCGCTCGCGGGCGCGACGAGCGGAAGCGTTTCATCGCGGAAGACGGCCTGAACGGGCGCGAGCGGCGCCTCCGCCCCGACGGCCGGCGCGAGCGCGGCGTCGTACTCGCCGGTCGCCGCTTCCCACGCCGCGCGAGCGCGCGCGATGACGTCGCGCGCTGCCCTCTCGGCGGACTCGGTGACGCCGAGCGCATGCGCGACGCGAGCGCGCACGTCGGCGCCGTATTCGTCCGCATGCTCGGCGAAGAGCGGCTCGTGCACGCGTGCGGCGGCGCGCTGCTGCACGATGCCCACGGCCACGATCAACTCGTCGTCCCACCACGGAATGTCGTCGACCGCGATTCCGCCGGCGCGCAGGACGCGGGCCGTGTCGTCGAGAGCGTCGGCAACCGCCGGTGCGACGCGATCCCAGCCGCCGCCGCGCAGACGGCACACGCGCCGGATCGTTCCCGCGGGGACCGCGCCGCCCGCCAGAACTTCGTACGCGCGCTGCACGGTCTCGAGATCGTTCGCGAACGGACCGACCGTGTCGAGGCCGTTCGCGAGCGGGAACACGCCGTCGAGCGAAAGCGCATGCGTCGCCGGCCGCAGGCCGCTGATCCCGTTGAGTGCCGCGGGAATGCGGATCGAGCCGAGCGTGTCGCTTCCCAGCGCGATGTCGGCCAGGCCGGCGGCGACCGCCGCGCCCGAACCTCCGCTCGAGCCGCCGACCGTACGGGCCGGATCCCAGGGATTTGCCGTGCGCCCGAAATGCGGGTTCTCGGTCGTGATTCCCCAGGCGAACTCGTGCGTATTGGTCTTGCCGATCACGAGCGCGCCCGCGGCCCGCAGTGCGGCGACGACCGGCGCGTCGTGCTTCGCGTCCCGGCGGAAGAAGGACGAACCGGCGCGGGTCGGCAGTCCGGCGACGTCGATGAGGTCCTTCACCGCGAGCGTCCAGCCGTGCAGCACACCCCGCTCGCCGGACGGGATCGCATCGAGTCGAGCAGCGTCGCGCAGCACGGCGTCTTCGTCGACGGCGACGTAGCAGTTCAACGACGCGTCGATGGTCCGGATACGCCCCAGCAGTTCGTGCGCGCGCTCGCCGATTGTTTGCATGATGGTTTTTTCGGCGCGCTCGGATACAGGCCTCGCGGGCGTTGGTGAGCTAGGCCGGCGTGCGCATCACGTCGGCGACGATCCGCAGGTCGTCGATGAATGCGGCCATCTCCACGCGCCGGGAATCGTCGTCGCGGGCGCGCAGGATCGAGGACGGGTGCACGGTTGCAACGACACGCGGCGCATACGGCGACACGACGAGTTCGCCGCGATGCACGGTGAGCCGGAAGGACGGTCCGAGCAGCGCTTGCGCCGCGGTCGCGCCGAGTGCGACGACGAGCTGCGGGCGAACCTGCTCGATCTCCGCGATCAGCCACGGTTCGCAGGCGCGAACCTCGATCCGTTTCGGCTTCGCGTGGATGCGCCGTTTCCCGCGCCACACGAACTTGAAATGCTTGACCGCGTTCGTGAGGTACACGTCGTCGGCGGAGATCCCGGCCGCGCTCATCGCGTCGCGCAGCAGTTTCCCGGCGGGACCGACGAACGGGTGCCCTTCGCGATCTTCCTTGTCACCGGGCTGCTCGCCCACGAACATCGCAGGCGCGTGCGGGTTTCCCTCGCCGAAGACCGTCTGCG
Organism: Vulcanimicrobiota bacterium; assembly: GCA_028287525.1. Taxonomy (GTDB): domain Bacteria; phylum Vulcanimicrobiota; class Vulcanimicrobiia; order Vulcanimicrobiales; family Vulcanimicrobiaceae; genus Vulcanimicrobium. The sequence goes on from JAQBPM010000204.1 coordinate 2,002, forward strand.
TCGCCTGCTTGTAGAGGTCGCAGGCGCGACAGTGCGCCGCGGCTTTGCGCAAGCTCGCGAGCGTCTGTCGCGCCGGGAGAAAATCGGCCGCGGTGCCGCTGCTCATCCTCATCGTCGTACCCATGACGATGCCGGCGGAGTCTACGCCGTAGCCGGCGTGCCGCTCAACGCGGCGCCCAGGCCGTCCAGCAACTCTTTTGTCCCGTGCTCGCGTATCTGCGGAGTGTCGGCGCCTTCGAGAAAGACGCTCTGCTCGGTGAACGTCAGCTGCGTTCCTGCACCGGCGGCCTCGAACTCCACCGTCGTCACCGAGACGGAGATCCGCGCGTCTTCGCAATCCATCGTGTAGGTGTAGACGATCCGTTGGTTCGGCACGATGTCGGCATAGCGCGCTTCGTACGTGTAGACCGGTCCGCCGGGCGGCCCGCCGCGGTTGACTTCCCGTCCGCCGACGCGGAAGTCGAGTTCGTAGCCGCCTAGCCCGTCGGAACCGTCGAACCAGCGGGCCTTCGCTGCCTTGTCGGCCCAGGCGGCGAAGACGCGCGCGGGCGACGCGTCGTACGCGCGCTCGATGACGAAGGTCGCGTGCTCGGTCGATCGTGCGGTCATGGAAACCTCTCGTTCAAATTACGGCGTTTCATGTCGTCGTTTCGTCTCGATCGCCGGCTCCGTCGGCGAGGAAGTCGCCGAGCCGATCGAGCCTGCCTTCCCAAGTAGCGCGCCGAGCCGCGATCCAGTCCTCGGCCCTCCGCAACGCTTTCGATTCGATCCGGCACGTGCGTATGCGCCCGGTTTTTTGCGAGGTGACGAGGCCGCTCGATTCGAGGACCTGGAGGTGCTGAAGCACCGCCGGCAGCGACATCGCGTGCGGCTCCGCGAGCTCGCTTACCGACGCGGGCCCGCGGCTCAACCGCTCGATCATGACCCGACGGGTCGGGTCTGCAAGGGCGGCAAACAAGGTGTCGATCGCGGCTGTCATGTCGGTTAAGTGTGTACTTAACTATCACGATCGCGAAATACTGTCAAGCCTGATGCGGGCGTGCGCTGCGCGAGCCGACTACAGTCCGTGATGGACCATGTCCAGCAATCGTTCGGTGACACCGCGTATCTGCGCGGGACCTAGGCCGCGCAGCGGTCCATCGATGGCGAGCATCGCGAGACCGTGGACGGCCGACCAGGCGAGAAACTCCGCGCCCGCTCGACGCTCGCGCGGCAGCTCGCCCGCCTCGACCAAGTCGTCCAACGCCGCGTTGAGCAGTTGAAACGGCGTCATGCCGCTGCGGCCGGCGCGCGCCGGACTTTCGGCCCGTTCGAGATTTTCGGATGGCGAGAACGCGGTGCGAAAGAGGTTCGGTTCGGCTCGCGCAAAGGCGACGTATCCGGCGCCGACCGCGCGCAAATGCGCGCGCGCCGCGGCGGCGCGATCGTTCGCGGCCGGCAGTTGGTCCAGGGCATCTTGGATCGCGTTTGCGAGCCCCGACTGGGCCGCCGAACAGACCGCTTCGAGCAGTGCTCGGCGGTCGGCGAAGTGCCGATAGGCCGCACTCGGTGAGACGCCCGCACGGCGCGTGGCTTCGCGCAGCACGACGGCTGCGGGACCGCCGTCGCGGGCGAGTTCGAGGCCGGCCGTCAGCAGTGCGTGGTGCAGATCGCCGTGGCGATACGTGGTCCGGGACGGCCGATCGGGATGCGCGTTCGTCACAGCTCCCTCCCCGCGAAAACGGGCGGTTGACAAGCAGGTCGCGGCAATGTTAACACTGTAAACATTGGCGGTCGAGGCCCCCATGCCTGCGCACGTTCATGCTGTGAAAGGCTACTCCACGCTCATGCAATTACAACCGTACCTCTTTTTCTACGGGCGCTGCGAAGAGGCGCTGGAATTCTACAAAAAGACCCTCGGCGGAACGTACGAACTGATGCGCGTGGGAGACACGCCGATGGCGGATCAATTCCCCGCCGACCAGCGCGATAAGGTGATGCACGCGAGCTTCACCGCCGACGCGGTAAGCTTCTTGTGTGCCGACGGTCGCGAGACCAAGGCCGTCGATCCGGAAGCGGGCAACATGTCCCTGGCGCTGACTGCGACGGACGCCGCCGAAGGAGACCGCGTCTTCCGGGCCCTTTCGGACGGCGGCACGGTGAAGATGCCGTTGGAGGCGGCGTTCTGGGGCGGACGGTTCGGGATGTTCGTCGATCGCTTCGGCAACGACTGGATGATGACAACCCCCTAGCACGAAGGTCGGCGCGGCGGCGGCGCGACCAGACGCCGTTCGTCCGCGCATGAACTCTCTCGACCGTTCGTGAACGATTGCAAGAGATGACGCGCACGGGCCTCGCCGCCGGACTCGCCGTCGCGAAATCCGCCATACACGGGAAGGGATGTTTTGCGACCGTCGCCTTCACGCGCGGCAGGAAGATCGCAGAATACACCGGCGAGAAAATCACCAACGCGGAAGCCGAGCGTCGCGGGCATCGTCGCATCCTGCGCATCAGCGGGCTCGACGGACGATGGAGCATCGACGGCACCCGCGGCGGCAACGGCACCCATTACATCAATCATTCGTGCCGTCCGAACTGCTTCATGAAGACGGCCCGCGGTCACTTGCTGGTGCTCGCCCTGCGCGATATTCGGCCCGGTGAAGAGATCACGCTCGACTACGTCTCGACGATGCATTCCGACCGGAAGCGCTGCGCGTGCAAGGTGCCCGGCTGCCGCGGCACGATCAACAAGGCGCCCGCTTCGCGCTAGTCGGAAGGTTGACAGAGTGCCTGTACGGCAAACACTCAACGTGAGCGTGCTCGTTGATCGACGCCGGGTGCTTACGCGCATCCGCCGTTCGGCGGCGCCGCTGATCGCGCTCGTCGCGCCCGCCGGCTATGGCAAGAGTTACATCGCGCAGCGGATCGCGCGCGAAGATCCGCACTGGGCGATCCTCGATGCGAACGCGATTCCGGACGTCGCTGCGTTCGACCGTGCGCTCGCCGACGTACCGATCCTCGCGGAGGGAGGAGCCGGCGGCCACGGCGGCCTGATCGCGGCCTGGAACGCGTGTCCCGAGCCGATCACCCTGATCCTCGAAAGCCTGGAAAACGCCGCCGATCCGGGCGTGCTCGATACGGTGGCGAGCCTCGTTCGCTCGCGTCCGGTCGCCGGCAAGCTGATCCTGTGCGCACGCCGAGCGCTTGCCATCGAACTTAGCGATCTCGCCGCTCCGCATCTCATCGCGATGCTGCGCGCCGACGATCTGCGGTTCGACCAGGCGGAGATGGCGCAGCTCTTTGCCGAGACGTCGGCGGATTCGACCGCGCTGTTTCGCGCGTCTCGTCTCACCGAGGGCTGGCCCGTCGCGGCGCTCTACCTCCACCGGATCATCCAGGAAGGCGCGTTCGATCCGCTGCAGGACGCGGTTCCGGAGGCGCTGCTCGCCGAGCTCTTCGACTATGTCGACGCCCAGGTTCTGGCCAAACTGCCGCCGGCCGCACTTTCCACGCTGATCGTCGCGGCCGGTTGGAGCGATCTCACGGAAGCCGAGATCGAAGCCGCCGACGGCGGGTCCGGTGCGATCGCGGACCTCGCGCGCGTGCATCAGCTCGTTCGGCCCGGCGGCGGGGAACGCGTCCTGCTTCATCCGCTCGTCCGGCGCACCATCGCGCAGCGTCATCCACGCCGGCTCACCGCTGCGATGCGGCTTATGGCGGAGCGGTTCGTCGCCGATGAGCGCTTCGCGCGCGCGGCGGAGTGCTTTTTGGTGGCCGACGACGTTGTCGCGGCCGCCGACTGCGCGATGCACGTGCAGGACGGCTTCTTGACGCTGGTCGGGATGCGGAGGCCGGTCGATGCGACCGGCGACGACGCGGCCGGCCTCTCGTTGAATCCGGAGATCCGGCTCGCGATCGCCTCGGCGCGACGGCTGATCGAACCCTCGCGCAACCTCTCGCGTGAGGCCCTTTCCGTGCTGGAATCGAGGCGCGGCGACGCGGCGACGCTCGACAAGGCCGCGATCGGAGTCACCGTGCTCGCGCTGCTCGACGCCGGCCGAACCGCAGAAGCGATCGCATTGATGGAAGAGGCTCCGCCCGACGACGACGAACCGGCGAGCGGACCGGATCTGGTCCTGTTCACCGCACGGCTGGCGCTGTTCGCGCATCTCGGCCGCTTCGAGGCCGGCCTGCGGCTCTGGCAGCCGCTGCGGCGCAGGATTCACGGCAGTCCGGTCTGGCTGTCGCAACTGCTGCGCTTCGAAGTGGAGGCCGCTCGGGCGCGCGCGCGCTGGGAGGTGGAGCACGAAGCGCTCGAGCGGATGATCTCGCTCGCGCACAGCGGCCGCGCCGTGCCGGTGATCGGGCTGGCGCTGGCCGAGGCGACGTTCGGTTCGTGGCTGGCCGGCGAAGACGACCTGTTCGAGGCCTACCGCACGAGCCTCGTCCTGCTGGTCGAGCGCTACGACATCCCGGCGCTGCTGCGCTTTGCGCTCGCGGTGAGCGGCCGGGCGCCGCGAATCGGGCGCAGCACGGTGCCCCGTTGGGACGCGCGCGCGTTTCTGATCGCCGCCGCCGGCGCGCAGGACGGGACGCTCGCTGCCGGCTACGTGCAAGCGGCTCTTGAAGCGGCCGACATCGCCGACGGTCCGATGATGAAAATTCTCGCCCGCGTCGCCGCTGCCGAGAAGGTCGGAGGTGCGCGCGGCCGCTTGCGCGAGGCGCTCGCGCTGTGCGAATCGATCGAATCGGCTCCTCTGCGCGATTCGGTCGCGGCGTTGGCCGAACGCGGCGACGTGCGCGGGATGCTCGCCCCGCTCGTGAACCGCCTGCGCCATCGCGCGTCGATCGTCGTCGCGGCCGAGGACGTTCCGCTGATGGTCTCGTTCGCCGAAGGTGCGGTGTCGCGCGGCGAAGAGCACATCGACACCTCCGATGGCGTGCTGGCACTGGTCCTCGCGCTTGCCGTCGAAGGGCAGCCGGTCACACGCGATCGTCTCGTCGACCGTCTGTGGCCCGATCTGCACGCCGAATCCGCCTATAACGCGCTCAAGATGTGCGTGCACCGCACGCGTCATCAGCTCGCGTCGCCGAGCGCGATCGTCGTATCGCGCGGCGGCTACGCGCTGGCGCCGGAGATCGACGTCGACCTGCGCTGGCTGCACGTTACGCTCGAGCGGCTTCGCCGCGACACCGTGCCGGCCGCCGACCTGCCGCGACTGGAAGAGACGTTCAAAGTCCTCGTGCGCGGACGGCCGGCAGCGTTCGCGGCCTGGGAGTGGTTCGAACCCGTCGAACGGACGCTCGAAGCCGCGGCTCACGAGCTCGGCGCGTTCATCGCCGCGCGCGCGTTGAGCGAAGGCGACCACGTTCGCGCGCTTGGAATCGCGCGTGCGCTGACGAAGCTCGATCCGCTCGACGAGAGTGCGCGGCAGGTCGCGATCAGGGCGCACATCGCGGCGAACGACCGCAGCGCCGCGATCCTGGAGTTCCGAGCGTACAAAGCGTTGCTGCGAACGGAACTCGACGTCGAACCGTCGGCCGATCTCAAACGCTTGCTCGAAGCCGGTTGAACGGCGCTTTGTAAAGAACATCGAACGGGATTCGGCCGGCGCGAGGGAGGTGGTAGACAATGCGGCGCGTTGCGCGATTGCAAAGCTTGCGTTAAGCGACGTGCGGAAGGACGCGAACTTGTTCCGCGCCGCAGACCGGCGAGCGTGCGAAACGTAAAGCGGCGCAGGCCGGCACGTAATGCCGAACCGTCACGCGGCCGGGTGCTCGACGCGCATTCGTGCAGCGAGCGACACGTAATGCGCGAGTCGTGCGGCGAGGTTCCGAAGCGAGGGTATGCAGACTTGTCGTAGCTTCGTTTTCGCCACATTCGCCGTCGCGCTTGGCCTGGGCGGATGCGCCTCCGGCGGCAGCGGTTCGAGCGTCCTTCCGGCAACCGCGACCGCAACCGTCACCGAAGCCGGCACTCTTCAGCCGCAGAGCATCGTCCCATTCGCGACCCTGACGATAACGCAAAACGCTCCGGCGACAATCGCGCTCGTCGGAACGACGACGATCCCCTGCGCCGCCGAGATCACCTCGAGCGATTCGCGCGCCAACTACATGGTCGTTGCTTCGCTGCCTCCGGGGCGCGCGGGCGCGCTTCCGAGCGGGAGCATTGCGGTGGCGGCACGCGACTTCACGCCGACGTTCGCGCCGGTCCCGACCGGTTTCCCGCTCACGCTCTGGCGCGGCGTTCGCGCGCAGGCGCAAACGCACTGCGTCGACGTGGCGATCACGGCTCCGGCCGGGCTCGCGAACGGCACGTACTCGGCGAACATCCAGTACGCGGTGTTGTCCCAAGTGTTCCTCGGCCTGTACGCCACGGCTGCGACGCAAACGACGACGATCGCCGCCACCGTCGGGGCTTCGCGCGGGCGTTGAGGGAGCGTCGGCGACGGCTGCGCCGAGCGCTCGGCGGACCGACCCCTTAGCGGGACCTCGCCGCGGCCGACGAACCGAGCGGGCGGAGGACATCGCCATTTCAGTTTCGACCGTGACGAAGCTCGCCGCGCGCGCGGCCACAACCGGTGCATCGCCGGTACGCCGCGGCCGGCCGCGCAACGTCGAGCGGCGCAACGCGATCGCGACGACCGCGACGCGCGTGTTCGCCGAGCGCGGGTACCACGGCGCGACGATGCGCGAGGTCGCCGAAGCGTGCGGGATGGGCGAAACGCTGCTGTACCGGTACTTCGGCCGCAAGGAAGCGCTCCTCTGCGCGGTCGCGGAACGCGCGCTCGAACGGCTGCGCGGCGTCGCCGGAGCGGTCGCGGCCGCGGCCGGACGCGGACTCAGTGCGCGCGACTACCTCGCGACGTCCGCCCGCATCGTGCTGCATCACGTCGACGAGGAAAGTGCCTGGTATGCCGGCTGGCTCGGCGGTCTCCCGCTCTCACAAGAGCAGCAGCTGCTGCTGCGCGCGACGCGCGAACGCCTGTTCCAGACGATAGCCGCGTATCCGCCCCTGCGGCGCGAGTGCCGTGATTCCTACGCCGCCGTGCGCATTGCGTGCGGTGCGATCGAGTCGCTCGTGCTATGGCAAAATCGCGTCGCGTTCGAACCAGGCGGCGCCGAGCTGCGCGCGATCTATCTCGACGAATTGACCGAGACCGTCCTGTGCGGCGCGGGCCGGCGCCCGCCGTACGATCGCCGGGCGCGCAACGCGTGACGATCGACGAACGGCTCCTCTTCGACGCCGCCCCCGTCGCGATGGTGGTGTGCGACGCCGTCACGCTCGCGATCCTCGCCGCGAACGATCACGCGTCGGTGCTGTACCAGTACGACCGCGACGCGCTCGTGCGGCTCACCCTGCTCGATCTTGCCGGCGCGGGCGATCGGCGCGCGTTGGCCGAGGCGCTCGCCGACGTGCCGGCCGCCGAGCGGCGGGTGCTGCGCGAGCGCCGGCAATGCGCGAAGGACGGCAGCGTGATCGAAGCGGATCTCGCCATTTCGCCCGCGATCGCTTGGGGCGGCCGGAGCGCGCGAATCGTCGCCGCGCTCGACGTCGGCGCCTCGAAAAGCGTTATCGATGCGCTGCGCACCGACGCCGCGACGGGCCTGCCGAACCGTGCCGCGCTCGCGGCGGCCGATCTCGAAGGCGCCGAGCGCGGAGCCGGCGTCGTGCTGATCCACGTCACGTGGGTCGGTGCCGCGTCGCAGCGCAGCCAAGAGTATCGCGACCGCAGCGCCCGCGCGGTCGTCGGCGTGCTCGCGCGGCTGCTGCCCGCGAATGCCAGGCTTTCCCGTCACGCCGACGACGTCTATGCCGTGCTGGTCCCGGGCGCCCGGCTGCGCTCCATATCGGCGTTTGCGCGGCATGTCGCGGCCGCGTTCGAACGGCCGATCGCGGTCGGCGACGAAGAAATCGTCGCGAACCCGCACCTCGGCATCGCCGTCAGCGCGCGCCCGCAGGACGCCGTTTCCCTGTTTCGCGATGCGCAGGCGGCGCTCGACTACGCGCTGCTCGGCGGCGAGGCGGTCGAGGTGTTTTCCGACGAGCTCGCCGGCCGTCACGATCGGCGTGCGGTGATCGAACGCAATCTGCGCCATGCGGTCGTGCAGCGGCGCTTGACCGCGGTCTACCAGCCGATCGTGCGGCTCGATTCCGGCGAAGTGGTCGGCGCCGAAGCCTTGATGCGCTGGAACTGCCCGGGGATCGGCCCCGTCCCGCCGAGCGAGTTCATCGCGATTGCCGCAGAGAGCAGTCTGATTCTGCGGCTCGACGAGTGGATGCTGCGGGAAGCGTGCGCGCAAGCACGGCGCTGGCAGCTCGCCGGTTTTGCCCGGATGCACATCGCGGTGAACGTCTCTTCACGCGCCGCCGATCAGCGCGAGTTCGTCCGCCTGGTCGCGACGATCTGCGAGTCGGTCGCGCTCGATCCGGGTGACCTGCAGATCGAGCTCGGCGAGGACGCACTCGCACCCAACCGCGGCGCGCTGCGCAACCTCGAAGCGCTGCGCAGGCTCGGCGTGCGCATCGCGATCGACGACTTCGGCAGCGGTGCGAGCGCACTCAGTGCGCTGGGGAGCCTCCCGCTCGACGTGATCAAGATCGACCGGCCGTTCGTCGGCCCGATCGCCGCCGACGCGTTCCGGGCCGAAGTGGTGCGAAGCGTCGTCTCCCTGGCGCACCAGCGCGGACTGCGCGTCGTCGCCGAAGGCGTCGAGACGAGCGCACAAGCCGAAGTGCTCCGTACGGTGGGATGCGACGACGCGCAGGGCTTCCTGTTCGGCCCGCCGGTTTCGGCCGACGACATCACGGGGCGGCTCGACCGCGCACGCTTTCAGACCTCCGGCTCGAAAGAAGCTCTCGTGTAAACTTTGCCGTTGCCGCGGAGGGGCAGTTGCCCTGGAGCGCGGCGGAGACCGGCGCGTTCGCGACCGGCGCCCCATGGGCTCGCGACCGCGGGGAACGGTAAAGATAGCGTATAGAGGCGCCGGTTGCTGCGTCGAGCGTCGTGCGTGCGGTTTGCTCGCCAGTCTCGCAGTCATCGCGGTGTGTAAACCCGCGGCACGCTGCACGACTCGACGTGCTCCTCGCGCGCGGCGCGCGTTTCGCGGCCGTCGCAATTGTGTAGGGCGCACCCGCACGATTCTCTCGACGGCACGGTCCGTGTCCCGCACCATGATGAGGTGATCTCCGTTCGCGCGCTCTCCACGACGCTCGCCGCCGTCGCCGCGCTCACCGCGCCGGTGGTTGCGACGGCGTCCGGATCCGCGTCGTTCTCGGTCGCCGTCACCTGCAGCGCCTCCGGAATCCTTTCCCTCAGCGAGAACGACCGCGGCACGCTGGTGATCTCCGGCTCGCTCTCGCCGAGCGCGAACGGCGCGGCGATCGTCGGCGTGTACGCGCCCGCCGTGGGCCGATCGGACGGCGCCGCACGGGCGTCGCTCCTCGCGACCACGCGCGGGCCTGACGGCCGGGTCGTCGTCGACGCGCGCGTCGGGGTCGCGGCCCTGCTCGACGCGCTCGCGCCAGGTTTGTATGCGGCCGGCGATCTCACGGTCGTCGTGAGCGCGACGTAAGCCGGGATCGCCCATAGGACCGAGCCGAACCCGTCCAGTACCGGGGATGGATGGGAAGCGGCGGGCTGAGTCGGGCGGAATTCGAACGCGTCGTCGACGAAGCGTTGGAATCGCTGCCGAAGCGGTTCGCCGAGATGGTCGAGAACGTCGTCATCGCGGTCGAGGACGAGCCGAGCGATGAGGATCTCGAGAGCATCGACGACGACGACGAGGGCGACGATCGCTCGGAGCTGCTGGGGATCTACCGCGGCGTCGCGCTAACCGAACGATCGCACGACATGCAGCTGCTCCCCGACGAGATCGCCGTGTTCCGCGGGCCGATCAACCGCGTCGCGCGCACCCGCAGCGAGGCCGTGCGCGAAGTCCGTGAGACCGTGATCCACGAACTCGGTCACTACTTCGGGCTCGACGACGAAGAGATGCCGCACTGACCGCTGCGGCGCGGTTATCGTGGTGCAAAATAGCGGCGGATGAAGTCCGCGTACGGCGTTCCGGCGATGTCGAACCCCGCCTCGGCGACCGCCCGGAGCGCGCCATCCGCGCCCGTTCCCTCACGTCCAGCGATGATGATAGCCGCCGCGACCGCGGCGCGCGTACCACCCGCTCAATGAATGAGGACCGGACCTTCGCTCGCTGATATCGCGTCGCGCATGCGATCGATGTCCTCGTTCGTAACGGTATCGATCGTCCACGGGACGGACGTGTAGGCGACGTCGCTGCCGGCGAGCACCTCGCCCGTGACGTTCCCCGCTTCGTCGGCGCCCCGAATGTTGAGGACGTGCCGGAAGCGGCCCGATGTAAGCTCTTCGGGCGACGGCTGCCCGCCGACGGTGATGCCGCCGATGACGGCTTCGTTTTTCATTCCGCCTGCTTCACCGCTCCATCTCGCGACCCTCGCGGCCGGCCGACGCCGGTCGGACACGGATATCCCAAGCAAACGCAGAATTGGTTGCGAGCGTGATGCTTCCTCAAGCGGCGGAATGGTCGTCTTCGGTTCGCTCGGCGGCCTGCTCGTGAGATGGAACGTGCGACGCTTCAGCGGAGCGTTGGTGTAGAGGAATGCGTCGAATGAACGGCTTCTCGTATCGTGTGGTCGCGTGCGCGGCGGCGCTCGCATGGTTGCAGCTGCCGGCCGCGGCCGGGGCGGCGAGTCCGGCGCCCTCGCCGAGTCCGCTCGCCTTCGCCGCCCGCGCACACGCCGACGTCACGGTCGACGCGCAGGGCCGCACCATGACCGGGAACGCCCTCCTCGGACTCTCGACGCGGGCCCGGCTCATCCGCATCGACGTGCTGTCCGTCAAGACCGACGCGATGGCCCTGCCGCCGATCGCCGTCACCCTCGTCATCGACCGCGGCGCCAACACGGTCGCCGTGTGGAACGACGTGACGAAGCTGTATCACGTTCAATCGTTTCTGCCGAGCCGCTCCGCGAGTCCCTCGCCGAAGCCGAGTGCGGCCCCGAAAGCGAGCGCCCAGCCGCAAGCGGCGTCACCGTTCAGCAAACTCGACGTCTTCGCGATGACGATCAAGCTGATCGGACACACGACGACCAGCGGCATTCCGACGACGGGAATGTCGTTCGACCTGCAGGTCGCGAAAAAAGGCGACAAGGTTCCATCGCACGTGACGGTCACGACGCAGCTCGCGGACGACTATGCAGCGTTCCCCGTGAGCGCCGAGGTGACGCTCGAACCGGGCGCCGCCCCGTTTCGTGCGAACGCTTCTTATGCGGTCGACGAGGTGAGCCGCGAACTGCCCCCGCTCTCCCGCTTCGAAGTTCCGGCGGGATATGCCGACGCCGGGTCGCTCTTCGCGGTCATCTTGCCGCGCGGCGCCGCCGCGCCCACCGCCGGAGCTCACGCCCACTAAACACTAGAACGAAAAGCCGGGCGCGATTTGAAGCGCGCCCGGACCGGGAAAGCAAAACAGTACCGTGACGAGCACCGAGGGGTTCGTGCGCGTGCGCGGCGCCCGCGAGCACAACCTGAAAAACGTCGACGTCGACCTCCCGCGTGACGCGCTGGTCGTTTTCACCGGAGTCTCGGGCTCCGGCAAGTCGTCACTCGCGTTCAGCACGCTGTATGCTGAGGCGCAGCGGCGCTATCTCGAATCCGTCTCGCCGTATGCTCGCCGCCTGTTCCATCAAATGCCGGTGCCCGAGGTCGATGAGATCGACGGCTTGCCGCCCGCCGTCGCGCTCCAGCAGCAGCGTG
>JAQBPM010000222.1 GCA_028287525.1 Vulcanimicrobiota bacterium
CTATCGAGCGGATCGGCTTGATGCGTGTCGTCGTGGTTCACCTTGCCCGGCTTCGACACGGGGAGCGCCGGCCCATGGGGGAATCCGACCGGCCCTGCTCGTTCAGCGCAGGCCGTCGTAGCGATCGCGTGCGAGCCACACTTCGGCGACGCGCCGCCGCAGGTCCAGTTCGCGCTCGGTCGCCGTGGCCACACTTCCGCCGACCCGCTGGTTCAGCGTGGCATGGACCTTCCGGTGCTCGACGTTGAAGCGCAGGCTCACGCGGCGCACGAGGCCGTGGAGTGACGCGCGCAGCGACTCCTTGCGCTCGGCCGAGGTGATCGGGGGCGGGGGCGGCGGCGCTTCGGGCTCGCCGTCATCCGAACCGGCGAACGCCTCGCCGCTCGCGAACGCCGTGGGATTGAAGAGCGGCCCGAAATCCACTACGCGCTCGTCGGTCGTCCGCGCCGCGATCGCTTCGTAGAACCCGGCGTCGGAGGCACGTTCGGCCCGCTGTGCGGCGTCGAGCGCCGCGGTCTCCTCGTCGCGCTCGTCGCGGCCGTTCAAACCGTGACGAACGTCGATCGTGATGCCGCGCGCGAGCTCGCGCAGACGCGCATCGTCGGGGACGAACACGTACGCTTCGGGATCGTTGAGCCCGTCGATCGTGCGCACGAAGCGCCCGCAGAACTGGCGGAAATACAGCTCGGTGATGACGTTCGGGGCGAACACGCCGACGCGCAGCCGCGGGATGTCGACGCCTTCCGACACCATGTGCACGGCGACGATCCACGGGTCGGTCGAACGTGCGAATGCCGAAATGCGGTCCGACGCGTCGGCGAGGTCGGAGACGACGATCGTGGGACGCACGCCGAGACGACGCTCCATCAACGCAGCGATCGCGCGCGCGTGGTCCTGATTCATCGCCGCGACCAGTCCGGCCGCGTCGCGATGTCCCTCCGCGCGCACCGACATCAGCCGCATGTGCGCGCGGCTCAGCACGTCGCCGATCCAGTCGTCCTGCGTGAGCATCGTGCGGAGCCGTTCCGAATGGTGCAGCCGTTCGCGCAGCGCGGTATCGAACGACGCCGACATCTGCGTACCGTCGCGCGCGACCCACTCGGCTTCGCCGCCGTGCAGCGCGAACACCAGCGCGCGGCACACGCCGTCGCGCAGTGCCGACGCGTAGTCGTACGCGAAGTCCGCGACGGACAACCCCCGGTCGTACCGCACGAACGGGATCGCGGTGCCGTCGGAGCGGAACGGCGTACCGGAGAGCGCGACTCGATGGACGGCGAGTTCGAACGCGTCGCGCAGCGCCTTACCCCACGTCGCATCGTCGCCGGCGTGATGCAGCTCGTCGAGCAGCACGGCGACGCCGCCCTCACCCCTCGCGCCGCGGCACAGGTCGCGGTAGAGCCGCGGCGCGGCGCAGACCTGCTGGTACGTGACCACGGCGCCGTGGACGTCGCCCGCCAAGCGCGCGTGCGCGTTCGCGAATTTGTGGTCGAGGACGACGCCGGCCGCCATCATCGCGCGCGCCACCTGGGCCTTGAGGTGCTCGCGCGGAACGACGACGATGATGCGCCCCGCGCCGCCGCCCTGCAGCAGCGCGTGCGCCACGCGCGTCGCGAAGCGCGTCTTGCCGGCTCCCGGCGTGGCGACGATCAGCGCATCGGCCGGCCGCTCGGCTTCCCAGCCCGCGAACGCTGCGCGCTGCCACGCGCGCAGCGGTAACCTCCATCCGTGAAGTCGAGGACCCGCCACAAGGGGCTCCGCCGTTCGCGACCGCGACGCCCGGGTCATGCGGCGTTTGGGCAGGAGTTTCTTTGCGGTACAGAGTATGCACCTACCCACCTCAGCCCCCTCCGGAGCACCGCCCGTGGACGTCACTCGCGCCATCGCCGACCTCGACGAAGTCCGCACCCGCCTTGCGGCGGTGCAGCGCTTCCGAGGCCTTTCAGGACCGGCGGCGGCGGTCAGCGGCGCGGCTGCACTCGGCGCCGGCATCCTCCAATTGGCGCTCGTCCCGCATCCGTCCACGGCCGCGGACGGCTCCCGGTACGTGGCGATCTGGATCGCCTGCCTGACCTTCGCGCTGGCGGTGAACTACGGGGCGCTGGGCGTCTGGCTCGCCCGGAACTGGTCCTCGCGCACCCGCACGGAGCTGCGCACGGCCGCGGTCGCGATCTTCCCGTCGGTCGTGGCCGGCGGCGCCTTCACCGCGGCACTCCTCTCACGGGGCGAGATCGGGATGCTGCCGGGGACCTGGGCGCTCTGCTACGCGCTCGGCCTGCTCGGGTCGCGCACGATGCTGCCGCGCGGCACCGCGACGATCGCGTTCGCCTTCGCCGCGGTCGGCGCGGCCCTGCTGTTCGCCACCGGAACGAACGCACTGGTGTGGTGGGTGATGCCGCTGACGTTCGGCTTCGGACAGATCGCGATCGGCGTGCTCATCGAACGCGACGACGAAACGACCGGCAAGGTGACGGCGTGAACGACGCGCCGTTCGCGTTCAACGGCTTGGAGCGCATCTTTCACGAACGCGGACGGCTCGCCGTGTGCGCGTGCCTCGTCGCCAATCCCGACGGCATGCGGTTCACCGAACTGCAGGAAGCCTGCGGGCTGACCGACGGCAACTTGAACCGTCACCTGCACGCGCTCGCCGAAGTCGCGATCATCGAGAGCGAACGGGTCCGCGGGCGCGGACGGCCGACGACGATCGTGCGCATCACCGAATCGGGCCGCACGCGTTTCCTCGCGTATGTCGACGAACTCGAAGCGGTCGTGCGCGGCGTGCAGCGCCGAGCCGATGCGTCCTCGCCCCGTCTGGCCGCGCAATCATGATCGAACGCGCTCCCGCCGTAACCGGCGCGCCGCGCCACGTCGCGATCATCATGGACGGAAACCGCCGCTGGGCGCGCACCCACGGCCTGCCCGCACTCGAAGGACACCGGCGCGGAATCGACGCGCTCGAACGCGCCGTCGAAGGCGCGCTGCGCACCGGGATCACGATGCTGACCGTATACGCGTTCAGCGAGGAGAACTGGGGCCGCGAGAAGGGCGAAGTATTCGGCCTCTTCGGCCTCGCCGAACGCTTCGCGCGCGAGAAGGCCGTGACGCTCGCCGCACGCGGCGTCCGCGTGCGCATCATCGGCCGGCGCGACCGCTTGCCCCGCGGCGTCGTCGACGCGTTCGCCATCCTCGAGGAGCGCACGGCGCACTGTACGGCACTGCTGCTGACGATCGCCGTCGACTACGGTGCGCGCACCGAGATGCGCGACGCATGCCGCGCGCTCGCCGCCGACGTCGCCGCGGGCCGCATCGTCCCCGAAGAGATCGACGAGGCGGCCATTGCGGCGCGCCTCTGGACGGCCGGTCTGCCCGACCCGGATCTCGTCGTCCGCACCGGCGGCGAACTGCGGCTCTCGAACTTCTTGCTCTACCAGAGCGCGTACGCCGAACTGTGGGCGACGCCGGCGCCGTGGCCCGACTTCGACGGCGTCGCGCTCGACCGCGCCCTCGAAGACTACGCCAACCGCGAGAGGCGCTTCGGCCGCTAGGCACTCGGGTCGGCGAGCAGGGGGAGGGCTGCTCCGGCATCCCTCGTCGAACTCAAAGCAAGCTGCCCGGAGGAAAGATCCGTGGCGAGGGGCGCCTTAACCAGCAGCCTCCTCCGCCTGGCTGTGGTATACTGAGCGCTTGTGAGAACCCGGCCCGATATCCGCAACGTCGCGATCATCGCCCACGTCGACCACGGCAAGACCACGCTCGTAGACGCTATGTTCCGTCAGAGCGGCATCTACCGGGAAGGCCAGCAGGGCGAGACGCGCGCGATGGACTCCAACCCCCTCGAACGCGAACGCGGGATCACGATCCTCGCGAAAAACACCGCAATCGAGCACAACGGGGTCAAGTTCAACATCGTCGACACCCCCGGCCACGCCGATTTCGGCGGTGAGGTCGAGCGCGTGCTCCAGATGGTGCAGGGCGTCGTGCTGCTGGTCGATGCCGCCGAAGGCGTCATGCCGCAGACCCGGTTCGTGCTGCGCAAAGCGCTCGAGCTGGACTTGCGCGCGATCGTCGTCATCAACAAGATCGACCGGAAGGACGCCCGGCCGCAAGAGGTCGTGAACGAGGTCTTCGACCTCTTCATCGAGCTGGGCGCCTCCGACGAGCAGGCCGATTTCGCGACCGTTTACGCCAACGGCAAGGCGGGCATCGCCAAGTACACCCTCGAGGAAGAGAGCACCGGGCTCGACCCGCTCTTCGACACGATGGCGAAGCGCGTCCCCGAGGCCCCGGCCGAAGACGGCGGCTTCCAGATGCTGATCTCCGCGATCGACCACAACCGCTACGTCGGACGGATCGGTATCGGCCGCGTCTTCCGCGGCAGCGCGAAGGTCAATGCCCCGATCGCGAAGGTCGCGCGCGACGGCAGCGTCACCGCCGGCTTGCGCCTCACCAAGATTCTCTCGTTCCACGGTCTCGAGCGCATCGAGGTCGACGAAGCGACCGCCGGCGACATCATCTGCGTCTCGGGAATCGAAGGGCTGAACATCGGCGACACGATCGCCGATGCGGCAATACCCGAAGGGCTGGCGGCGACGGCGGTGGACGAGCCAACCGTTTCGATGTACTTCATGGTCAACGCGTCGCCGTTCGCCGGCCGCGAAGGTAAGTATCTGACCTCGCGTCAGATCCGCGACCGCCTGATGCGCGAGCTCGAGTCGAACGTCGCGCTGCGCGTCGAAGACACCGATTCCGCCGACACGTTCGAAGTGCGCGGTCGCGGCGAGCTGCATCTCTCGATCCTCATCGAGACGATGCGCCGCGAAGGTTACGAGATCGCGGTCAGCAAGCCGCGCGTCATCATCACCGAGCGTGACGGCGTCAAGATGGAACCGGTCGAGTACGTCGTCATCGACGTGCGCGAAGAATACTCCGGCGCCGTGATCGAGTCGGTGGGACGCCGCCGCGCGCTGATGTCGAACATGATCACGGTCGGCGAGAGCGTGCGGCTCGAGTACACGATGCCGACCCGTGCCATCTTCGGCCTGCGCGGCGAGCTCCTCACGATCTCACGCGGTACCGCGGTGATGTCGCACGTCTACTACATGCATCAGCCGCTCGCCGGCGACATTCCGGGACGCTCGAACGGCGCGCTCGTCACGACCGACACCGGAACGGTAACGGCTTACGCCCTCATGGGCGTCGAGCAGCGCGGACGCTTCTTCGTCGATCCCGGCGTCGAGGTGTACGAAGGCATGATCGTCGGCCGCGCCAACGACGACAAGGACGTCGGTCTGAACGTCGTGCGCGCGAAGAAGCTCACCAACATGCGCGCCGCCGGCACCGACGAAAACTTCAAGATGCCGCCGGCCGAGGAGATGTCGCTCGAGCGGGCGATCGAGTTCATCGAGGACGACGAGCTCGTCGAAGTCACTCCCAAGTCGATCCGGCTGCGCAAGCGGCAGCTCGACGAAACCGACCGCATCAGGGCGCGCAAGCGGGACAAGGCGTTCGCCGGCTGACGAGCTACCCGGGAGGCGGCGCCGCGGGCGGCTAACGCCTCCTGTGTCGTGCTCCGGACGGTGCTTTCGATCCGGGGTCTGATTCTGGCGCTGGCCCTGGTCGCGGTGGGACTCCCCGTCGCGCTCGTCGGCCAGCTCGGAATCGCCCGGACGCTCAACGCGACCATTCTCGAGATCGCACGGATCCGCCAAGCCCAGCTCGCCCTCGCGGGCGTGCTGCAGCTCCAAGTCGATGAGGAATCCGGGATCCGTGGCTACGCCGCGACCCGCTCCAGGGAGTTCCTCGAGCCCTATTATGCCGCCCAGGCGCGGATGCCGCAGCGGCTGGAAGAGCTGCAGGACCGCTTGCGCGACGATGCCGACTTGGGAACGAGCGACCGCGCGGTGGTGGAATTGGCTGTCATCAACGCGGCGTGGCTGCACTCGGTCGGCGAACCCGTCATCGCCGGGAAACCCCTAGACTCCGCACGCGCCAAGCGGGGAAAGCAGCTGACCGATTCCTTCCGCGGGTTGATCGTGCCGATCGAGCAGCGGCTCGACGTGCGCTATCGCGCGCGGGTCGCAACCCGCGAAGCGACGATCCGATTGGGCACGCTCAGCGCGCTCGGCGCGATCGGGTTGATCGCGCTCGAGGTCATCGTGTTGGCAATCGTGATCGCCCGCATGCGGCACGAGCTCAACCGCGATCGAGCGGTCGTCGAATCGCTGCAGAAAGCCGTTTCGGCGCGCCTGGTCCCGCCGGAACACCTGCGTATCGGTACCGCGTATCGATCGGCGACGCGCGGTGCGCGAGTCGGAGGGGACGTCTACGACGTCTACCGGCTCGACGACGACCGGACACTGCTCGTCGTCGGCGACGTCAGCGGAAAAGGTCTCACCGCAGCCGTCGACACCATGTTCGTTCGCTTCGCCCTGCGCGCTCTCGCAAGCGAGTCGTTGACCCCCGACGATATCGTGGAACGCTTCGACCGCCTCTATCGCGACGCGAACAGCGCACCCGAATCGTTCGTCACGCTCTTCGTCGGCATTCACGACCGGCGCGACGGCTCGCTCGCATACGTCAACGCGGGACACGAAGCGTGCTGGATCCGCCGGAACGGCACGCTCCGAATGATTCCTCCGACCGGTCCGATCGTCGGCCTGGGCGGCTTTTCATTCGCCGCGGCTGCCACGTCGCTCGAGGCGGGGGATCTGCTGATCCTTGCGACCGACGGGCTGACCGAAGCACGCGACCCTGACGGCGGCTTCATTGCGTCGGAGCGTCTGAACGGCTGGCTCGAACGGGCCGACGCAGGCGACCCGCAACGCTTTGTCGACGAGGTAGCATCGGCCGTCGCGCGCTACACGCGCGGCAAGATCGTCGACGACCTCGCATTGCTTGCGGTCGCTCCCGCGGCCGGCCAGAAGGGAACGCCGTGAAACGGATCGCTATTCTCGCGGTCGCCTGCACGATCGCCTTCGCCGCGTGCTCGCGCCCCGCCGATACGACGGCGCCCAGTGCACGCTCAGGCACGGCGCGGCATCCCTGGACCCGTCCGGGCGTCTTGCGCTTCGCGACCCTCGGCGACCCCGATACGCTGAACCCGCTGCTCGGCCAGTTCCAAATCGACGTCGACCTCTCGATGTTCTGGGCCGGGTATCTCTTCAATTACAGCGACCGCAACGAACTCGTGCCCGAGCTGGCGACCGACGTGCCGACCCTCGCCAACGGCGGGATCGCGAAGGACGGGCGCACGATCACCTACCATCTACGGCGGGGCGTGCAGTGGCAGGACGGCGCGCCGTTCTCCGCCGACGACGTCGTGTTCTCGTGGCACGCCGTGATGAATCCGAGCACGAACGTGCAGACGCGTACGGGGTACGACGTCGTGCGAGCGATCGACGAGCCGAATCCCTACACGATCGTCATCCACCTCGCGCGACCGTTTGCGCCGTTCGTCAACACGTTCTTCACGATGTCGGCGACGCCGTACCCCGTCCTTCCGAAGCACTTGCTTGCGAAGTACCACGATCTCAACCAGATCCCGTACAACAGCAAGCCGGTCGGCACCGGCCCGTTCGTCGTGCAGGAATGGCGCCGCGGCGAGACGATCCGCATGGTCGCCAATCCGCACTACTGGCGCGGCGCACCGAAACTGAACGAGGTCGACTACCGCAGCATCCCGGACGAAAATACGCTCACGACGAGCATACGAACCCACGAGCTCGACCTGTGGTACAACGCGTCGTCGACGAACTATCCGGCCGCCTCAAAAATCGACGGGACGCGCGCGCTGCTCACGCCGTTCACCTCGTATTCGCTGCTCGGCTTCAACGTCAAGCGCCCCGCGATGTCCGACGTCGCCGTTCGCCGAGCGCTCGCGTACGCCGCGGATCGCAAGCGGATGATCGAGACGGTGACCTACGGAGTGCAGCTCCTCGGCGAAGGCGATCAGCCGGCTTTCTCCTGGGCGCACGATCCGAATTTGCAGCCGATACCGTTCGACCCGGACAAGGCGCGCGCCGTGCTCGACGCCGCCGGCTGGAAAACCGGACCGGACGGGGTGCGCAGCAAAGGCGGCCGGCGGCTACACCTCGAGATCGCGACGACGACCGGCAGCGCGCTCGGCAATCGGCTCGCCGTCCTGCTGCAGTCCGCCTGGCGCGACGTGGGTATCGAAGCGGAGGTGAAGGCGTATACCGCCTCGCTGATGTTCGCCAGCTTCGCCAGCGGCGGCATCGTGCAAGGCGGAAAGTTCGACGTCGACTTTTTCGCCTGGATCAACGGCACCGATCCCGACGATTCGACGAACTTCATGTGCGACCAGATTCCGCCGGGGGGGAACAACGTGTTCCGGTTCTGCAACGCGGAACTCGACGCGCAGGAGCGCATCGCCATGACGTCCTTCGATCGAGACGTACGCAAGAAGGCGTACGCCCGCATCCAGCAGATCATCGTCGATCAGGTCCCGATGCTGACCATGTGGTTCGCGCGGCGCTTCGACGTGGCGAACGACGACCTACAGAACTACAAACCCGCCCACGCGGTGACGACGTTCTGGAACACCTGGGAGTATTCGATCTAGCGCGCGAGTTCGCGCACGCCCTCCGGGTCGGCGACGATCACCGCATCGGTCAGCCCCCAGAACAGTCCGGTCGCGACGACGCCGTGGATCGCCCGAAGCTCGGCGTCGCGTGCGGCGGGATCGGAGAGCGGTCCGAACGCGCAATCGAGGATCGGGTTCCCGTTGTCGGTGACGAACGGTGACGCCGCTCCGCCGCGCACCGCGGGCTCGACGCCGAACGTCGCGGCGATGCGGCGCCGCACGTAGGGCAGCGAATACGGCACGACTTCGACGGGCGTCGGAAACGCGCCGAGCCGATCCACGAGCTTCTCCGGCGTCACGATCACCACGAACGTGCCTGCGGCGATGGCGACGGCCTTCTCGCGAAAGAGCGCTCCGCCGCCGCCCTTCGTGAGCGAAAAGTCCGCCGCGACCTCATCGGCGCCGTCGATCGCGACGTCGATCTCCCGGTCGCCGAACAGAACGAGCGGGATGCCGAGCTCGCGGCACAGCCGTTCGGTGACGCCGGAGGTAGCTACTGCGGCGATCTGCTCGCCGGCGGCGACGCGTTCGCCGGTCCGGACGATCGCCCAGTGCGCCGTGCTGCCGGTACCGAGGCCGATGCACATCCCCGTTCGCACGTAGCGATCGACGGCTGCGAACCCGGCGGCGCGTTTGAGGTCGTCGGCAGTCTTCATTCGCTAGTAAGTCCCTCCGGTCGGAAGATGCGTCGCCGACATGACGACGCCTCCACCGGTCGGCGGAGGCGTCGGCAGGCGCGAGCGAATCGAGACTACATGGAGTGTTTCGATTTGCGGCAGTAGGGTTTGATCCACTTGCCGGATTTCGTCTTGTAGCCGGCGACCGGGTTCTGACCCGGCGCGCACTTCATTGCCATCGACGGCGCGCCGACACCATCGCCCTTCCCCTTGCCATGCGACTTGGGGTTGTCTTTCGCGACGCTGGTCCCGACGCCGAGCGAAAGGATGAATGCCAGTGCGGCGATCGATGAAAGAATTCTACGCATAAGAGCCTCCACATAAGGAAACGATTGCGTCCCGTTCCGGCCGGTCGGACCCTCGTCCTGGCAACCGGCCGCCTAGCCGCACATCGCTAGCGGAAGGCGGGCATCTCCGGAAGCGGCTCGACCGTCTTGAACGTCAGGTCGCCGCGGTCGGCGTCGAAGCCGATCCGTACGACGTCACCGTCGCGGACCTCGCCGGCGAGGATCTTGCGGCCGAGCGGGGTCTCGACCTCACGCTGGATCGCACGTTTGAGCGGTCGCGCACCATACGACGGGTCGTACCCGGCGCGCACGAGGTGCGTCTTCGCGTCGTCGACGATCTCGAGCGTGATGCGGCGGTCGCGCAAGCGCTCGCGCACGCGGTCGAGTTGAATCTCGACGATCTGCTTGAGCTCGTCCTCGTTGAGCGCGTGGAAGACCACGATCTCGTCGATGCGGTTGAGAAACTCCGGACGGAAGTTCTGCCGCAGCTCGTCGAGCACCGTGGCGCGCATCACGGCGAAGTCGGCACTGCTGAAATCGCCGCTGTAGTCGAGGATCCGATGCGAGCCGATGTTCGACGTCATGATCACGATCGTGTTCTTGAAGTCGATCGTGCGTCCCTGACCGTCGGTCAGGCGGCCGTCGTCGAGGATCTGCAGGAACACGTTGAACACGTCGGGGTGCGCCTTTTCCACTTCGTCGAACAGCAGCACCGAGAACGGCCGCCGGCGCACGGCTTCGGTCAGCTGGCCGCCCTCGTCGTAGCCGACGTAGCCGGGCGGTGAGCCGAGAAGCCGCGCGATGCTGTGCTTCTCGCCGTACTCCGACATGTCGATGCGCACCATCGCGCGCTCGTCGTCGAACAAGAACGATGCCAGCGCGCGCGCCAGCTCCGTTTTGCCGACGCCCGTCGGCCCGAGGAAGAGGAACGAGCCCACCGGACGATGCGGGTCGCCGAGGCCCGAGCGTGCGCGGATGATCGCTTCGGCGACGGCGGTGACCGCTTCGTCTTGACCGATGACTCGCTTGTGCAGCTCGCGGTCGAGGCTGAGCAATTTCTGGAGTTCGCCGGCGAGCAGCTTGGAGACCGGAATACCGGTCCAGCGACTTACGACGTCGGCGATATCCCCTTCGTCGACTTCTTCTTTGAGCAAGCGCGCCGGGCCGTCGCCGAGCGCCGCTTCCATCTGCTGCAGCCGGCGCTCGAGATCGGTGAGGCGGCCGTACTTGAGCTCGGAGGCCTTGG
The DNA here is from genome assembly GCA_028287525.1 of Vulcanimicrobiota bacterium. GTDB lineage: Bacteria > Vulcanimicrobiota > Vulcanimicrobiia > Vulcanimicrobiales > Vulcanimicrobiaceae > Vulcanimicrobium. The sequence continues at coordinate 10,810 of JAQBPM010000222.1, forward strand.
CATAGTCGGCCGCTTGCGACGCGCGGTCGATGTCGAGCTTCGTCTGTTCGATCTGCTCGCGGATAGAACGCATCTGCGCCACCGCGTCTTTTTCACGCAGCCAGCGCGCGCGCAGGCCGTCGCTCTCTTCGTGCAGCTCGGCGAGCTCCTTCTCGAGCTTCTCCAAGCGCTGCTTCGAGGCGTCGTCACTTTCTTTGCGCAGCGCCTCGCGCTCGATCTCGAGCTGCATGATGCGCCGCGACGCCTCATCGAGCTCGGTCGGCATCGAGTCGATCTCGGTGCGCAGCTTCGCCGCCGCTTCGTCGATCAGATCGATCGCCTTGTCGGGCAGGAAGCGGTCCGCGATGTAGCGGTTGGAGAGCACGGCCGCCGCTACGAGCGATGCATCCTTGATGCGCACGCCATGGTGAACTTCGTACTTCTCGCGCAAGCCGCGCAGGATCGAGATCGTATCTTCGACCGACGGCTGATCGACGAAGACGGGCTGGAAGCGCCGTTCGAGCGCCGCATCCTTCTCGATGTACTTGCGGTACTCGTCGAGCGTGGTCGCGCCGATCATGTGCAGCTCACCGCGCGCCAGCAGCGGCTTGAGCAGGTTGCCCGCGTCCATCGAGCCTTCGGTTTTGCCCGCGCCGACGACGGTGTGCAGCTCGTCGACGAACAGCAGCACGCGGCCGTTCGCGCTGGTGACTTCCTTCAGCACGGCTTTGAGGCGCTCTTCGAACTCGCCGCGATACTTCGCGCCGGCGATCAGCGCGCCCATGTCGAGCGTGATGACCTTCTTGTCCTTGAGCCCCTCGGGGACGTCGCCGCGCACGATGCGCTGCGCCAACCCTTCGACGATCGCGGTCTTGCCGACGCCGGGCTCGCCGATGAGCACCGGATTGTTCTTGGTGCGCCGCGAGAGCACTTGAATCACGCGGCGAATCTCTTCGTCGCGGCCGATGACCGGGTCGAGCTCGCCCTTTTCGGCCGCCTTCGTCAGGTCGCGGCCGTACCGCTCGAGCGTCTGATAGGTGCCTTCCGGATTCTGCGTCGTCACCCGCTGGTTGCCGCGCACCTCGCGCAACGCTGCGAGCAGCTTCTCGCGCGTCAGGCCAAGGTCGCGAAAGATGCGGCCCACGGCGCCGGAGTCCGACGTCATCGCGAGCAGCAGGTGCTCGACCGAGACAAAGTCGTCGTTCAGCGCCTTGGCCTCTTCGTCGGCTTTGCCCAGCAGGCGCGTGAGAGCAGGCGCGACCGTGACTTGGCTTTGCTCCGCGTTGGCGCCGCTGTAGCGCGGTAAGCCCGCGATCGCCCGCTGGAGCTGCTGCTCCACGGTCTTCGGTTCGAGCCCGGCCTTCTGGAGGATGGGTGGCGCGACGCCGTCGGCTTGGTCGAGGATCGCGGCGAGGAGATGCTCCGGGGTCGTCTGGGTGTTGTGCTCCGAGAGCGCCCGGGTGTACGCCGCATTCAACGCTTCCTGGACGCGCTGGGTCATGCGTTCAACGTTCATTCGCACTCTATAACCGAGAGTGCTAGCGATCAGGTTGCGCCCCCTGTCACCCCGAGCCTACGAGGGACCGCCCCTCCGTCACCCCGAGCTTGTCGAGGGGCCTGGCGTCGCGAATCTTACCTAGGCTGCCCCCGGATCGACCTCCAGCGGTTCCGCGATGGTCGTTGCCAGCGGGATCGGATCTCCATCGGTCACCAGGGCTTCGAGCTGCCAAGCGACCGCCGTTTTCAGCCGTGCTCGCGCTTCGTCGATCGTCGCGCCTGTCGCCGCCACACCGGGCAAATCTGGGACGTATGCGCTGAAGCCGGTCTTGGTTGCTTCAAAGATCGC
>JAQBPM010000223.1 GCA_028287525.1 Vulcanimicrobiota bacterium
GCCGTCGCGAGCATCCGCAGGATCGCGCGAAGCCCGGCGAGCGCCTCGAGGATCGTGATGAAGACGAGCAGCATCGCCCGAAAGTGGTAGGCCGCCGTTCCGCAATCTCCTCGTCTGCTGCTGCCGCTACTGCATCATCCACGGTTCCGGCGCGCGACGGCGGCGGCCGCCGACGTAGAGGTAGCGGCCGTCGCCGGTCGCACGCGGCGGCGCCGTCAAGATCGCTTCGTCCCGTTCCAGCGTGAACACGGTCTCACCGTCGGCGGAATAGCGCAGCCGGCGCGACGAGCCGTCGTCGAGCACCGCGCGGATCGTCGCCTCGTCGATCGTCAGCTGCGTCAGCCGCATCGCCTCGAACCCGCCGTGCTGCTGCGGCGGTACGAGTGCCCATCCGCGGATCGAGTGCAGGCTGTAGTAGGGGCGCAGGATCCCGGCCAGGCGCAGTGCGCTCGCGATCGACGCGACCGAGACGGTGAGGATGCACGGCCGCTCGGACCACGCGATCAATTGTCGATGAAACGCACCGAGCCGCACGACACCCTCCTATGCGACGGGGACGAAGTCGGGGATTGTACGCCGCCGAGTGCCCGCTTCCCCTGCTTATTATTCCAGGGGACCGCCCTTGCCGCCGGGGCGCTCCGGCGCAGAATGGCGAAGGAGATGATCGTGACGGTCGAGGCGGCAGAGCTGCGGGAGGCGCTCGAGCGCTGGTTTGGGTTCCCCTCGTTTCGGCCGTCGCAGGAGGCCATCGTGCGCGACGTGCTGGCCGGCCGTGACGTCTTCGCCCTCTTGCCGACGGGCGGCGGAAAGTCGCTCTGTTATCAGCTGCCGGCGCTGCTCACCGACGGGCTGACCGTCGTCGTCTCGCCGCTGATCGCGTTGATGAAAGACCAGGTCGACGCGATGGACACCGCGGGCGTCCCGGCGACCGCGCTGAACTCGTCGCTCGCCTATCCCGAGTTGCGGCGCCGGCTCGACGGGCTCGAGCGCGGCGCCTACAAACTGCTCTACGTCGCGCCGGAGCGCCTCACGCTGCCGGGTTTCACCGACGACCTCGAGCGCTGGAACGTCGCTCGGTTCATCGTCGACGAAGCCCACTGCATCAGCGAGTGGGGCCACGACTTTCGGCCCGAGTACCGGCGTATCGCGCCGCTGCGCGCGCGCTTTCCCGACGTACCGTTCTGCGCGTTCACCGCGACCGCGACGTCGCGCGTTCGCGACGACGTCGTCGCGCAGCTCGGCCTCCACCGCCCCGCGATCCACGTCGCCTCGTTCGACCGGCCGAATCTGACGTATCGCATTCTGCACGGCGCGCGCGGCGTCGAGACGCTGGTGCGCTGGCTGCGCGCGCGCCCCGACGACGAAGCGGGGATCGTCTACGCCGGCAGCCGTGCCAACACCGAGAAGGTCGCCGAAGCGCTGACGGCAGCGGGGATCCCGGCCCTCGCCTATCATGCCGGGCTGGATTCCTCGATCCGCGCGAAGCGGCAGGAGGCGTTCATTCGCGACGACGTGCGCGTGATGTGCGCGACGATCGCGTTCGGCATGGGGATCGACAAGTCGAACGTCCGCTTCGTCGTGCACTTCGACGTGCCGCGCAGCCTCGAGGGCTACTACCAGGAGACGGGCCGCGCCGGACGCGACGGGCTGCCCGCCGAGTGCGCCTGGTTCTTCGCGTACGGCGACGTCGCGCGGACGGAGCGCTTCGTCGAAGACAAGCCGGAGCCGGAGCGCACCGCGGCGCGCGCGCAGCTGGACCGCATCGTGCGGTACGCGTACTCCAACGAGTGCCGGCGGCGCGAGCTGCTGGCCTACTTCGGCGAAACGTATCTTCCCGAACGCTGCGAGGCATGCGACAACTGCCTCTCGCCGCGCGCGTCGTACGATGCGACGATCGACGCGCAGAAACTGCTCTCGTGCGTCTACCGCATCCGTGAATCCCACGGATACGGCGTCGGAATCGCGCACGTCGTCGACGTCTTGGTCGGCGCGAAGACGGAGAAGATCGAGCGCTGGTTTCACGACCGGCTCTCGACCTACGGCATCGGGGCGGACCGCGACCGGCGGAGCTGGCGCCACCTCGCCGACGAGCTGGTGCGGCTGGGCTTCATCCTCCAAGATGCCGCCAACCACAACGTCGTCGTGCTGACCCCGCAAGGGCGGCAGGCGCTGGTCGAGCGGACGCCGATCGCCGTGCGCGAGCCGGTCGCGCTCCCGCCGGGCGGAAAGGCCGCCAAACGCGGCCGTGCGGCTGCCCCGCCGGCCGACGAGGACTACGATCGCGACATCTTCGCCGCGCTGCGCGCGCTGCGCCGCGAGATCGCCGCGGAGCGCGACGTCCCGCCGTACGTCGTATTCAGCGACGCGGTACTGCGCGCGATGGCGCGCGAGCGGCCGGCGACGCCGCAGGCGTTCCGAGCGATCAGCGGCGTCGGCGAGAAGAAGCTGGCCGACTTCGGTGCACGGTTTTTGGCGGCGATCGCTGAGAACGCGGTGAGAGGTTGACGGTCCCTCCCACGTTCTCAGGGAGACCACAGTCCGCGATGCCAGGATTTCGCTCGATGAAGAGCTGGGTGGCACGCCGCTGGTTAGCGACTGCGCTCGCGCTCGCGTTCGTGGTCGGGACCCTCGTCCCGGCAGGAGCGCAGAGTTCGAGCGACACCGGAATCGTTCAGATCACCGTCAAGGATGCCGCCGCACAAGCGAACTTGGCCGATGCGCGCGTCTTTTTGGTCGGGCCGACGGTTGCCAGCGCGCTGACGGCCAAGAGCGGGATCGTCAAGTACACCGACGTGCCGAGCGGACTCTACCGCGTGCGAGTCTCGAAGAGCGGCTTCGCCGGCGTCGTGTCGGGGCAGTTCGAAGTGCTGGGAAACAAGCAGGTCGACGTCGACGTCGATCTCGGCGTGCGCCAGCAGCCGTCGGGCCAGCAGGCGACGACCACGACCAGCGACAGCGGCCTCAAGGTGATCGGCACCGTGCGCGCGCGCGTCACGGTGACGACGACGGACGTCGACGAGAACAGTGCGGTGCGGAAGATCTCCGACTCGCTGACCGACGCCCTCTCGACGATCGGCGGCGTGGACGTGACGCAAGGTTCGAACGATCCGAACGCGCCGCAGACGATCTCCCTCCGCGGTCACGACGAGTCGCAGACCGCGGTGACGCTCGACGGCATCCCGCTCTCGGCCCCGGGCTCGGCGGCCGACCTGCGCAAGATCAACACCGATCTGTTTTCCGGCGCCGGCGTGAGCTTCGGCGCGCAAGCCGGTTCGCTCGGCGGGTCGGTGAACTTCCGCACGCTGCAGCCGACGCAGACCTGGCAGACGAAGTTCGCAACCTCGTACGGCACGTTCGACCGCTACAGTTACTCGATCGGCGAAACCGGATCGATCGGCAAGCTCGGCATCGCGGTGCTCCACACCAAACGCGCCGGGAACAGCCCGCTCACGTTCCAGGATTACGTCGACCAGAGCGGGATCGACTACGCGCACGGCGGCGAGAGCGCGAACATCGGCGACTTCCTCAAACTGCGCTATCCCGTCAACGATCGCACGACCGTGATGGCGACGATGCTGCAGAACAATCAGGCGTCGAGCTCGCTCTGCACGCAGGACGTCACGCCGCTGCCGTGCGGCATCGGGCCGGATAACGGCAACAGCGGCAAGTTCCAGTTCGGCTACGCCACGGTCCAGTCGCTGATCGGCGACACGGCGGTCACCGTGACCGGCTACGTCAACAACAACACGTCGTTCACGAACGACCTCAACCGCACGATCTTCGAGTGCCCGCAGCAGCCGCCGACTCCGGGCTGCGTCTCGGTGCCGGTCTCCTCGCCGTTCTCGTCGACGAACGGGTCGTTCGCGCGCGGACTTGCCGCCAGCGCGACGCTGACCCGCGACAAGCACACGTTCACGCTGACCGGCTCGACGTATGCCGGGATCACGACCTTCACGCCGCTGGTCAACCCGCCGACGTCGGTGAACGGTCAACTCGTGACGTTCTCGCAGCCGTCCACGTTCGCCACGGCGTCCCGCACCATCCAGTTCTCGGATCAATACAAGGTCAACGACAAGCTGGCGCTCGGACCGAACATCTCGTATGCCGGGACGACCGGTGCAGGTTCGTCGATTCTAGCGGGGATGAGCGCGAACTGGCGTCCGACGGCTGCCGACACCTACAACGCCTCGATCTCGTTCGGCAGCTCGCAGCCGGCGAACGGGCTCGTGCGCAGCTATCCGGACCCGACCTCGGCACGGGTGAACTGCTTTGCAGGCACCGCCGTCATCAACGCTCCCGGTGACCTGCCGTCGCACCAGAGCGCGGCCAACTACGATCTGTCTTGGACGCACCAGTGGTCGCACGGGCAGTTCTCGCTCAACGCCTATCGGCAAACACAGGGCGGGCAGCTGGTCGGCGCCCAGGTGACTGCGGGAAGTGCCGGTCTCCCAGGCGATCTGATGACGGGCGTCGGCACGTATTTCGGAAACGTCTGCGGTGTCGGCACGCCGCTCTCGCAGATCTACGCCAACGAGCAGATCGGGGGCACGACGCGGCTGTATCAGGGGTATACCGCCAACGCCAACCTTGCGCTGGGAAAGAACGTCGTCCTGATCCCGTCGTATACCACGAGCACCGCCGAAGTCACGGCGGCCAACCTCCGCTACGTCGGCCTCGACAGCACGCTGGTCCTGGACTCGCAGCTCCCGGGCCGCCCGGTGCACAGCGCCAACGTCACGCTCGATGGGCTGTACTCGCCGGCGGGCCTCGAGATCGTCGCCAACGCGCACTATGTCGGCCCGAACAACAACCAGTTCATCGCACCCTACACGCTCGTGAACGTCGGGCTCTCGCACGCGCTGGGGATGGGACGCATCACCGTGTTCGCGTCGAACCTCTTCAACACCGAGAGCGGCAACTTCTCGACGCTGCAGTACGCGCAGCCGATCGCGCTGAGCGGTGGCGGCTACTTGCTGCAAGCCGCGCGGCCGAACGCGCCCCGTTCGTACACGGTGTCGTACTCGGTGAACACCGGTGCGCGACCGGGAGCGGGCTTCTCGCGCGGCGCGCGCGGAACGGCCACGACGGCCGCCGCGGCCGGTACGCCGGGCCAGCAGGCGCGCGGCCTCGGGTTCGGTCAGTTGAAGTTCATCCCCCCGCCGGCCGGCGTCGACCCGCTCTCGCTCGCGACGTCACGTCCGGAATGCACGGCCGACCTGCAGCCCGCGGCGCAAAAGGTGCTCGCGCAAATCGGGGCCGCCGCGACGGCGTTCGCGGCCGGTAAGCCGCTGCCGGAGGTCGACGGGCTCGTAGTCACCCCGCACGGCGATGCGGCCGGCACGTGGTGGCTTGGCCTCGGCCCCAAGATTCCCGACGGGGTCTTCGCGGCTCGCCGCGCCGCCGCGGGTGCGCAAGACGGCGGAGGACCTCGCCCGCCCGGCGGCCCGGGTGGTCCGGGCGGCGAAGAAGGTGGCCCAGGTGGTCCAGGCGGCCCGCCGCCCGGCGGCTTCCAGCCGCGGGTCACGGTCGCACCCCGGACAGCCGGATCGCCGCGGCCGGACTTTTCGCCGCCGCCCGAGCTGATCGCGGCGCTGGCGCCCCTTCGCGCCGCGGCCTCGTGCGCGTACGGCACGACCCTCACCCCGGCCGAAGCAAAGGCCAAGGGCTACGACGTTGCCGTCGGCGTCAACGTCGCCGGCCCGCGTCCCTCGCCTGGCGCGAGCGCCGTTGCCTCACCGGCCCCAAGCGCCGCTTCGGGAGCCTCTCCGGCCCCGGGCGCATCGCCCGGACCGCGGCGCGGCTTCGGGAGCCCGCTGAATTATGCACCCGGAATCGGCATCTTCGTGGTCCGCGCACCGGACCTCGGAACAGGTGGCGGAAGCGTGAGACAATAGCTAAGATTATGGCCGCCATACCGAAAGTCGTCGTCATCGACGACGAACGTCACCTGCGCGAACTGCTCGAGCTCGGCCTCGGCGAGGACGGGTTCGAAGTGCGCAGCGCAGCCGACGGCCGGGCCGGCCTCGCCCTCGTGCGCGACTGGCGTCCCGACGCGATCGTGCTCGACGTGATGCTGCCGTTCGTCGACGGGCTCGAGCTGCTGCCGATGCTGCGCCGGATCACCGAAGCGCCGATCTTGATGCTCAGCGCGAAGGCCGACACCGACGACCGCATCACCGGTCTGCGGCGCGGCGCGGACGACTACATCCCGAAGCCCTTCGAGATGACCGAGCTCGCGGCGCGGCTGCACTCCGCGCTGCGCCGGCCGCGGCTCGAACAGCCCTCCATCGTCGCGTACGCCGACTTGTCGATCGATCTCGACCGGCGTGAGGTCAAGCGCGGCGATCAGCGCATCGAGCTCTCGGCGCGCGAATACGCGCTGCTGCTGACGCTGGTGCGCAATCCCGAACGCGTGTTCACGCGCGACCAATTGCTCGACTTGGTGTGGGGGACCGACCGCGACGTCGGTCCGGGTGCGGTCGAAACCTATGTCTCGTATCTGCGCGCCAAGATCGACGCGGGCTTCGATCCGAAGCTGATTCGCACGATCCGCGGCGCCGGCTACGCGTTGCGGACGCACTGAGGCGATGTTCACCTCGTTTGCGCGCCGCCTGACGTTCTGGTACGTCGCCGCCGCCGTCGCGCTCGTCGCCCTGCTGCTGAGCGCCTTTGCGGTGAGCGGGCTCTTTCTGTACGTGCACCTCGTACAGGGCAACATCGAGGCGGACGCACGCGAGGCCGAAGCGTTCTCGACGCGCGCTGCGCTGCGAAACGAACCCTTCACCAAAGCGGCGCTCGAATTCGAGAAGCGCATGTCGCGGCCCGGCGTGCGGCTGATCGTCTGGGGCGGTATGCCGCACCGGCCGCAGCGCGGCCGGATAAACCCCGAGGCGCACGAGCCGGCGTCGGTTCCGTTGCTGATAAAGCCCGCGCCCACGGCGACGCGAAACATCGCATTCTTCGCGGGGCCGCCGCTGCCCAGCCGCAATACGTCGGACGGGCCGCCCGGCGGGCCGCCGGTCATCGTGATGGACGCGCGCGTCGTGCACGGCGATCTGCGCACGATGCGCTTCGAGGGCAGCCGTTTCGGGTTCGCGATCGGTACGGCGTTCGGCGCGCATCTCCATCGCATTCCGTTCATGGACGGCGAGCTGACGCTGCTGCCCGATCCCAATGCGACGGGGAACGTCGCGCTGGCGATGCTCGCGGCGATCTTGCTCGTCAGCGGGCTGGCCGGCTTTCTCGCCTGGTTCACCGGCCGCTACATCACGACGCAAGTGCTGCGCCCGCTGGTCGACGTGACCCATGCGCTGCAGCGATTCGCCGCGCGCGACTTCACGCCGCAGCCGATCGCCGTCGCGGGGAAGAGCGAGTTCGACGCGATCGCGCTGGCCTACAATGCGGCGTCGGCTCAGGTCGCCGCGGCGTTCGCCGAGCGCGAAGCGGCCGAGACGCAGATGCGGCAGTTCGTCGCCGACGCAGGCCACGAGCTCCGCACGCCGCTCACCATCGTGCTCGGCTACATCGATCTGCTCAAGCGCCGGGCCGACGCCGGCGACGAGCGCTCGCGGCGCATCTTCTCGTCGATCTCGCTCGAAGGCGCGCGAATGCGCACGCTGATCGACAACCTCGTGCTGCTGGCGAAGATGGAAGGCGAGGACGAACGCCCGACGGAGCCGTTCCCGCTCGAGCCGCTGCTCGAGGACATCGCTGCGTCCCGCATGGTGCTGGTCCCGTCGCTGCAGGTGCAGCTCCGCCTGGACGTCGACGCGACCGTGATCGGCAACCGCGACGAAATCTACGAGGCGATCGCGAACATCGTCGACAACGCGATGAAGTACGCGCCCGGGTCGCCGATTCGCATCGCGGCGCAGGAGGTCCGCGGGGGCGTGGAACTGACGATCTCCGACGATGGCCCCGGCATTCACGTGGACGATCGGGCAGGCATCTTCGACCGCTTCTTCCGCGGCTCGACGCGCGGCGAGGTCGAGGGTTCCGGACTCGGTCTCGCGATCGCGAAACGTGCGGTCGAACGCGCCGGCGGGATGCTCCTGCTGGGCGAGACGTCGGAGGCGGGAACGACGTTCATCATACGCTTGCGCGTCGACCAAGTGAAGAAGCGCGAACCGCAGCCGGCGCGCGTGTAAGCAGTCGACCGGCGCGCGTGGCCGCCTGCACCGGTGGGCATACCGCGCCGCATGAGTGATACCGGAACGACCAACGCATCGATGCGGTTCGATTCGTCCGCGACGGAGGGGACCGGCGGCAACGACCGGCACTCCCTGACGACGTACGTGAGCGACATGCTCGCGCTCGAACGGCACATCGAGCAGCCTCTCAAGCGACAGCTGGCGATGGAGGACACAGGCAAATACCCCGAGGCGAAGGCGGTGATCGCGCAGATCGCGAGCCTCACGGAATCTCACGTCCGCGCGCTCGAACAATGTCTCAAAGCGCTCGGCGGACACGAAGCGAGCGGCGTCAAGTCGGCCTGGAGCACCCTGCTCGGGTTCGGCGCGGCCGCCGTCGATAGCGTGCGCAAGACGAAGATCTCCAAGGCGCTGCGCGACGATTACACGGCGCTGAGCCTGGCGACGATGGGGTACACGATGCTGCACGCTACGGCGGTCGGCCTCGGCGACACGGTGGTCGCCGATCTGGCCAAACGGCACTTGGCCGACTACGCGCGGCTCGTGATGCAGATCAACCAGGTGATGCCGCAGCTCGTGCTCCAGGAACTGCGCGACGACGGGGAGACCGTGCAGCCCGGCGCCGCGGAGATGATCCGTCGCGAGACCAACGACATCTGGAAGGCCGAAGCGGCGGTCACGCGCACCTGATCCGCTAGCTGCCTCCGCGCGAGAGCGCGATGCGACGAACGACCTGGAGCCGCTCCAGGTCGTTTTCTGTCGCCCTCCGAAGCATGCGGTCGCCAGGGTAGCTAGACGGGGTGGGCAGATGATTTTCGGGGTGGATTCTTCAGATCCGGTCAACTGGTCGTTGATTGCGACCGTCACCGGCGCGATCGGCAAACCGGCGTTTTGGGGCCGCTATTTGACCGGCTATTCGTTCAGCATGAGCGAGGCGCACATGCTGGCGCAGCACGGGATTCGGTTGTTGCCGATCTACCAGGGAACGACGTCGCACCCGGGCGTGCTCGCGGGCCCGGTCGCGAACGGGACCGCCGACGCGAACGCCGCGTTGGCCGCGGCGAAGTCGCTCGGCGTGCCCTCCGCAAAAGGCATCGCGCTCTACGCCGACATCGAGGGCAGCTATACGGCCAGCGCTGATTGGCTCTCGGGCTGGGTCGCCGGCATTCAGGGCGGCGGCTACGTCGCGGGAATCTACTGCGGCTCCGACTCCACCGGCATTTCGACCGCCTACGCGGGGATCTCGCACGACGACCGTGCGTCGCTGTTGATCTGGTCGAACAGCCCCTGTTACGACGTCGCCAACCACTGGAGCGCCGCGGGGATGCCGGCGACGATGGGCGCCTCGCCGATGTCCGCCGGAGGCGGCGTCCACACGCCCGACATGTGGCAGTATGCGATCCCGGTCGGCGCCGACGCGCAGCCGGTCGACCTCGACGTCTGCACGCAACGCGCCTTCGCGGCGATGTGGATCCCTCCGACGAACTGAGCCGCGGCTGTTCCCGCCTATGAGCGACGTTCTCTAGCTCGCGCGCCCCAGCGTGACCATCTCCCGCATGCGGGGATGGTCGCGCTCTTGACCTTTCATCCACTCCTCGAGATCGGGGACGGTCGCGCCGGTGCGGAAACGCCAGTAGTAGGTGTTGAGATCGCCCATGAAGGCGAGTCGCTTCTTCGCGTCTTTGCGCGCGTCGTCGTAGGTGGCGAAGGACTCGTGGTAGGCGCGTACCGAGCCGAACTCGGCCACGATGTCGATGAGGGCTCCCGCGTTCTTGATCGTACCTTCGATCTTCGACTTGGAGTGGATGATGCCGTCGGTGTTCATGAGGCGGTCGACGTCGGTGTCGTCGTACGCGGCGACCTTCTCGATGGCGAAGTCCTCGAACGCGGCCACGTAGTCGTCCCAGCGGCTGTCGATGAACGCCCACGACATGCCGGCTTGCATCACCGCGCGCGTGATGACCGCGAGATGATCGTCTAGCGTCGGGTTCTCGATGACGCGCGGGATGCGATCCTCGGGGGTAGGGCGCTTGGGGACACGGACGGGCGGCGCGGCTTTCGGGGCTGCGGTCTTTTTGTGCGCGTGGGGTTTTTTCGGGGGCGGCACGGCGAGTTCTCCCGGGGTGGAAGGGCGCGATGGGTGACGGGGGCCCTTCGACGAGCTCAGGGTGACCTGATTTTTCGGCAGGGGGCGACGGCGTCATGCCCGATGACTTCCTTCGTGGCGAAGACGTGGGTTTTGGTGGCCGCGATCCTGGGGTCGGCGATGGCGTTCATCGACGGCAGTGCGGTGAACGTCGCGTTGCCGGTGATCCAGCGCGACCTCGCCGCCAACGCGGCACAGATGCAATGGGTCGTCGAGGGATACGCGCTCTTTCTCTCGGCGCTGATCCTGCTGGGCGGTTCGCTCGGCGATCTGTATGGGCGCAAGCGCCTCTTCGTCGCCGGGATCGTGATCTTCACCGCGGCCTCGCTCGGCTGCGCGTTCGCTCCGAGCATCCAGGTGCTGATCGCGGCGCGCTGCGTGCAAGGGATCGGCGCGGCGTGCGCGATGCCGGAATCGCTCGCGCTCATCAGCGCGACGTTCACCGGCGCGGAGCGCGGCCGGGCGATCGGGACGTGGTCGGGATTCGCGTCGATCACGGCGGCCGCCGGGCCGGTGCTCGGTGGTTGGCTGGCCCAGCATGCGTCGTGGCGCGGCGTGTTCCTCATCAACGCGCCGATTGCGGTGATCGTGCTCGTCATCGCCGCACGCTGCGTTCCGGAGAGCCGCGATGAGAACATGCCTCAGCAGCTCGACATTCCCGGCGCGCTCCTCGCCACGGTCGGCCTCGGCCTATTCACCTACGGACTGATTGGTTCGCAAGGCGGTGCGCCCGGTGCTCTAGCGATCGCCGCGCTCGTGGGCGGGGTCGTGATGCTCGCAGCGTTCATCGTCGTCGAACGGCGCTCGCCGGCGCCGATGATGCCGCTCGACCTGTTCGCCTCGCGCACGTTCACCGCCGCGAACCTCTACACGTTTCTGCTGTACGCGGCGCTCGGCGGGAGCTTGTATTTTCTGCCGTACCTGCTCGTCGACGTTCAGCGGTACACGCCGACTGCGGCCGGTGCCTCGCTGCTGCCCTTCGTGCTGCTGCAGTTCGTGCTCTCGCGTTGGTCCGGCGGCCTCGTCGCACGCATCGGTCCGAAGATCCCACTCACCGTGGGCGCGCTGCTGTCCGCAGCAGGGTACGTCTTGTTCGCCGTACCGGGGATCGGCGGCAGCTACTGGAGCACGTATTTCCCCGCAGCGGTCGTCCTCGGGCTGGGCGGCGCGTGCTTCGTCGCGCCGCTCACGACGGCGGTCTTCGATGCGGTCGACACGGAGAAGAGCGGCGTCGCGTCCGGCGTCAACAACGCGGTCGCGCGCACCGCGGGGCTGGTCGCGGTCGCCGCGTTCGGCATCGTTCTGGCAGGCGTGTTCAACGCGGACTTCGACCAGCGCATCGCGCACCGGCACCTGAGCGCGCCGACCGAGCGTATCGTGCATGCGGACCGCGTGCTGCTCTATGCGGGTACTGTGCCGGCCGACGTCCCTGCCGCCGATCGGCCAACGGTGGACGCGGCCGTGCGCGAATCGTATCTGGCCGGTTTCCGTGCGGTGATGATGGCGACCGCCGCCGTCTGCGTGCTCTCGGCGGTCGTCGCGCTCGTCGCGATTCCGGGGCGGCTGCGGATGGTCGGGGCGAAGCCGGCGTAGCGCCTCAGGCGCGGCGGATGCTGCGGCTGTCGTACAGCTCGCCGTCCGCCGCGATCAGCGCGGCGTCGAAGGGTGCTTGCGCGCCGAAGGTCGCGACGCCCCACGAGATCCGCGCCGGCGCCGCCGCGTCCCCGGCGAGAATCGCCAGGTCGCCGTCGATCGCGGTCAGCAGGGCCCGCACGTCGTCGGCCGTCGACGTCTCCCAGATGCACGCGAACTCGTCGCCGCCGATCCGGTAGACCGTTCCGTTCTCACCGCAGCGTTCGCGCAGGCAGCGCGCCGCGGCCCGGAGCACCGCGTCGCCGGCGGCATGACCGAAGGAGTCGTTGATCGTCTTGAGGCCGTCGACGTCGATCATCGCGACGGTACCCGCCGCCGGCGGCGCGGCGATGCGTTCCAGAAATGCGGCGCGGTTCGGGATGCGGCACAGCGCATCGAGATACGCCGCGTCGCGCAGCGCGCGCTGCGCCTCGGCGAGCGCGATGTTGCGCGCGGCCAGCTCGTCGCGCACGCCGTCGGTCGCGTGCACGACGATCGCGACGCCGAGCGCGATGTCGAGCACCATCGTCACGTAGCTTTCCAGTGCCGGATAGTACGCGTTGAACTTCACGCCGAGCAGCGTGAGCAGCGGCACGTGGAGATAATCGAGCGCGAGCGCGGCCAGCGCGACGGTGACGAGTCGCGAGCCGATCCCGGTGCCGTGCGCGCGAACGCTGGCGAACGCGCCGATCCCCAGCAGCAGCGCGAAGCCCGCGACGTGCACGCGATAGATGCCGAAGAAGGCCCACCCCTGGCCCGCGGCGATCGCCGTCGCGGCGACCGCAACGACGAAGACGGCCCAGAGCCAACGCGGCAGCGGCCGCAAACCGCGTTCGCGGCGGATCGTCGCGGCGAAGGCGAGCGCGGCCACGTCTTCGAGCACGGCGTACCCGACGGCGACCGATCCGGCGCCGCGAAAGACGCCCGCGACGTGGCCGAGGCTGAAGGCCGAGAGCACCCCGAGCGCTGCGGCGTACGCGGCCAGACCGAGCGTCCAGCCGTCGACGGCTCTTCGGCCCAGCGATACGCGCACGAGCATCGCCAGGCCGGTGAGGAGCACCAGGATCCCTAACTGGAGGAACATCGAGAGGTAGCCGACCAGCTCGCCGGCAAGCGGAGTCATTGCTCCTAATTCGATCGGATGAAAGGACGGTCCCAATCACGCTGCGGTTCGTTCAAAACAAGAACGTTACGTTAGCCATCGAGTCGATCGGGGAGGGACCGCGCGCGCTCCTGTTCGTTCACGGCTGGATCAGCGCGCGACGAATGTGGTACGAAGTCGCGGGCCGGCTCGATCCGCTTCGGTACACCGCCCACCTACTGGACTTCCGCGGCGCCGGCCTCAGCGACCGGCCGCTGGAAGGCCACGACTTCGAGGGGTACGTCTCCGACCTGCGCACGGCGCTGGAATCGGTCGGGGAGTGCGTCGTCGTCGCGCATTCGATGGGCGGCAAGATCGCGCAGTTCGTCGCGGCCGACCGGCCCGCGCAGCTCCGCAAGCTGGTGCTGGTCGCGCCGGGGACCGCGCACGCATACGCGCTGAACGAGAAGCATCGGGCGATGGCGGAAGCGGCGTTCGGATCACGCCTGCGGATCGAGCGGTTCCAAGCGGCGGCGATGCGGCGAGCGGTGGACCCCGCCGTCATGGAGCGCTTGGTCAGCGACGCGCTGATCGCGCAGCGCGAGGCGTGGTTCGGTTGGTACGATCGCGGAAGGGCGGTCGATTTTGCGGACCGGCTGGCCGAGATCGCGGTCCCCACGATCGTCGTCTCCGGCGAGCACGACCCCCTCGCGCCCCCGCGGCGCGTCAAACGCGACGTCGCCGACCAGATCGCCGGCGCGCTCTTCGTGAACCTGCGGAATGCCGGACACAACCTCCCGATCGAGACCCCCGCGGAGTTGGCCGGGATCATCGACCGGGTCGCTTGATCTGTGCCCGCGCGAAGCGGGCATATACGTCGGGGAGCGATGACCGTCTTCGACGATGTGCCGACCGAGCGCACGACCGATGAAACGCCGCGGCGGATCTTTCGCCTCCGTGCCGCTCGCGAGCGCGTCGCACACATCGGCCGGCTGTGCGAGGTGCTCGGCCGGCCGCCGCTGCGTGTCGTTGCGGGCTACACCCTCAAAACCAACCCGCGCGCGGAGCTGGTGCAAGCCGCGCAGGAACGGGGCTTCCTTGCCGTGACGACCTCTGCCGACGAGCGTGCGTGGGCGATACGGAACGGTTATGGTCGCAACCGGACGATCGCGAACGGGCCGGAGCCGATCGCGGCGGGCGGCGAGCCGCTGGCCTTCGCGTTCGCCGACAGCGTCGAGGCGTTCGTGCGCAACCTGCGCCGCCGCGTTGCGCGGGTCGCGGGCGTGCGGTTGCGCCCAACGATGATCGCTTCGCGATTCGGCGTTCCGATCGACGATGCGACGATGCTTCGCGCAGCAATCGTGTCGTCGCCGCGCGCGACCGTGCTCGGGTTCGGCTTTCACGCCCGGCGCGAAGATTTCAAAGGCGCGTCGTGGCGCGACGTCGCGACCGACGTGCTCGACCGCGCGATCGCGCTGAGCGAACAGACGCAGCGCGCGATCGTCGCGTTCGACATCGGCGGCGGCTGGACGCCCGAACAATTCGACCGCGATTTCGCGGCCGACGTGCGCTGGCTCGTCAAACGGCTTGCGGCTGCGGTGCCCACGTGCCGGACCCTGATCGCCGAGCCCGGTCAAGCGATCTGCACGCAGGCGGAAGCCCTGCTCACCAAAGTGCTCGAGGTGCGCGAGCGGCGAGAGCGGCGCGAAGCGATCGTCGACGCCGGATTCTCGGACTGGCCCCACACACACGACTCCGCGCACCGGGTGTATGCGATCCGCGCCGGGCGGTGGGAGCTGCTCGGCCGCGGAGCCGATCGCATCGGCGGCCGGACCCCTCTGGAGTACGACGCCGTCGAGGGCCTGCGGCTCCCGGCCGGCCTGCGCCCCGGCGACCGGCTCCTGATCGCCGACGTCGGATCGTACGACCACTCCATGGCGTTCAACCTTGCGCGCGGCGACGAAACGCGAACCGTCCATTCCGACTGAGCGGCGGGCCGGGGGCAGGCTCGCGACCGGGCCGGTGCTTGCTCGGTGCTCGAGCGGCGGCCGTTGCACGGCCGTCGAACACCGCGTCCGCCGGGCCGCGGAGGGCTTCCTAGCAGGCAGCCTCCCTCCCGCGCGTTGACGCCCCTCCCGGGAGATGGTATGCTTCGAGGGTTCCGGCCGACCCGCCGTGGTCTGGCCGCTTTCGTGTGCGTTCCGGAGTACTGAGTGCCGACGATTTCCCAGCTGGTCCGTAAGGGCCGCGAAAAACAGCAGAAGAAGGTGAAGACCCCGGCCTTCCGTGTCGTTTCGACCGGGCCGAAGCCGGGCCACCCCGACCTGCCCAACCGGACCTTCGAAGTGGCGGGGAACCCGCAGCGTCGCGGAGTCTGCACTCAGGTCAAGACGATCACCCCGAAGAAGCCGAACTCGGCACTTCGTAAGGTTGCCCGCGTCCGCCTCACCAACGGTGAGGAAGTGACTGCGTACATCCCGGGTATCGGCCATAACCTCCAGGAGCACTCCGTCGTGCTGATCCGCGGCGGCCGCGTCAAGGATCTCCCGGGCGTGCGCTACCACATCATCCGCGGGACGCTCGACACCTCGGGTGCCGCGAACCGCAAGCAAGGGCGCTCCAAGTACGGCGCCAAGCGCAACCAGAAGTCGACATCGAAGAAGTAAGGAACCGCGTTACTCATGCCGCGTAAGGGCCCCGTCCCCAAACGACCGATCCTCCCCGATCCGAAATTCGGATCGAAAGTCCTCGCGCGCTTCATCAACAAGGTGATGCTGCGCGGGAAGAAGTCGGTCGCCGAGCTGATCACGTACGACGCGCTCGAGATGATCGCGACCAAGACCGGCCGCGATCCGATGGACATCTTCACGCAGGCGCTCGGCAACGCGATGCCGCTGGTCGAAGTGCGCCCCCGGCGCGTCGGCGGCGCCACCTATCAGGTCCCGATGGAAGTCCGCCCGGACCGCCGTCAGGCGATGGCCATGCGTTGGCTCATCACCTACGCGCGCACCCGCCCCGGCAAATCGATGACCGAAAAGCTCGCGAACGAACTGATGGACGCCGCCAACAACCAAGGCCAGTCGATCAAAAAGCGCGAGGACACTCACAAGATGGCCGAAGCGAACAAAGCCTTCGCCCACTACCGCTGGTAATCGGCCCCCCGAAACTTCATCATGGCTCTCAAACGCGACTATCCGTTAGAACACACCCGGAACATCGGGATCGCTGCTCATATCGACGCCGGCAAGACGACGGCGACGGAGCGGATTCTTTTCTATACCGGCCGCACGCATAAGATCGGCGAAGTCCACGACGGCGCTGCCACCATGGACTGGATGGTCCAGGAGCAGGAACGCGGGATCACGATCACGTCCGCCGCGACGGCCTGCACCTGGCGCGACACCCGCATCAACATTATCGATACGCCAGGCCACGTTGACTTCACGGTCGAGGTCGAGCGCTCGCTGCGCGTGCTCGACGGCCTCGTCGCGCTCTTCGACTCGGTCGCCGCGGTGCAGCCGCAGTCCGAAACCGTCTGGCGCCAGGCCAACAAGTACGCCGTTCCGCGCGTCATCTTCGTCAACAAGATGGACCGCATGGGCGCGGACTTCTTCAACTGCGTCCGTCAGATCCGCACGCGCCTCGGCGCGCCCGCGACCCCGATCCAAGTTCCGATCGGCGCCGAGGGCGACTTCCTGGGCGTCGTCGACCTCTTCACCATGAGCAAGATCGTCTACACCGACGATCTCGGTTCGACGTCGGATTCGACGCCGGTCACGGAAGCCGACGGCGAGCTGTTCACGACGGCGCAAGAATGGCGCCAGTCGCTGATCGAAGCGATCGCCGAACAGGACGACGCGCTGCTCGAGATGTTCTTCGACGGGCAAGAGATCCCAGTCGATCGACTTCACGCCGCGCTCCGCAAGGCGACGATCCAGGGCAAGGTTCTGCCGATGCTCTGCGGTTCGGCGTTCAAGAACAAGGGCGTTCAGCCGCTGCTCGACGCGGTCGTCGACTTTCTGCCCTCGCCGATCGACGCGAAGCCGATCACCGGCATCGATCCGAAGGACGACGAGCCGATCACGCGCCAGCCGCGCGACGAAGAGCCGTTCGCTGCGCTGGCGTTCAAGATCGCGACCGACCCGTACGGGAACCTGACCTACTTCCGCGTCTATTCGGGCGTGCTGGAGAAGGGCACGTACCTCTACAACGCGCGCACCGGCAAGAAGGAGCGCATCGGGCGCATCCTGCGCATGCACGCCAACCATCGCGAAGACATCGACGCGATCGGCGCGGGCGACATCGCGGCCGCGGTCGGTTTGACCGACACGCGCACCGGCGACACGCTGTGCGACGAGAAGAAGCCCATCCTGTTGGAGAACATCACGTTCCCCGAGCCCGTCATCTCGCAGGCGATCGAGCCGAAGACGAAGGGCGACCAGGACAAGATGGGCATCGCGCTCACGCGCCTCGCGCAAGAAGATCCGACGTTCCGCATGCGGACCGACGAAGAGACGCAGCAGACGATCATCGCCGGGATGGGCGAGCTCCATCTGGAGATCATCCTCGACCGCCTCAAGCGCGAGTTCAAGGTCGAAGCGAACGTCGGCAAGCCGCAGGTCGCGTACAAAGAAGCGATCACCAAGAAAGTCGAGAAGCAGGGCAAATTCGTCCGGCAGACCGGCGGTAAGGGTCAATACGGCGACGTTCACCTTCGGCTGGAGCCGGGCGAAGCCAACACGGGCTACGTGTTCGTGTGGGGCGTCGTCGGCGGCGTGATTCCGAAAGAGTTCCAGAAGCCGATCATGGAAGGGATCCGCGAAGCGTCGCAGAGCGGCGTGCTCGCCGGATACCCGGTCCTCGACTTCAAGGCGACGGTCTTCGACGGATCGTTCCACGACGTCGACTCCAGTGAAATGGCGTTCAAGATCGCCGGTTCGATGGCGTTCAAGGAAGCGAACCGGGCTGCAGGTCCGATTCTGCTCGAACCGATCATGGGCGTCGAAGTCACCGCACCGCGCGACTACATGGGCGCGGTCAACGGCGACCTCAACCGCCGCCGCGGCCAGATCCAATCGCAGGACGAGGCGATCGGCGGCGCGGTCGTGATCAAGGCGAACGTCCCGCTCAGCGAGATGTTCGGCTACGCGACCGATCTGCGGTCGGCAACTCAGGGGCGAGCGACCTACACGATGGAATTCGCGCACTACGAAAAGGCGCCGAAGTCCGTCGAAGAAGAGATCATCGCCAAAGCTCAAGGCAAGAAACTGGCAACCGCATAGAGAGCGACGACGCCGGCGGCGCGCACGTAACGCGCACCACGGCGAACTCGCACCTCTCCGTACTCCACACCCAAAAGGATATCGAGACAAGGCATCATGGCAAAGGCAAAGTTCGAGCGGTCGAAGCCGCACGTCAACATCGGCACGACGGGTCACGTCGACCACGGTAAGACGACGCTGACGGCCGCGATCATCAATTGCCTCGCGACCGAGCACTCCAGCATCCAGAAGCGCAACGTCGACGACATCGACAACGCGCCCGAGGAGAAGGAGCGCGGCATTACGATCGCCATCTCGCATCAGGAGTACGAGACGAACAAGCGCCACTACGCGCACGTCGACTGCCCCGGTCACGCCGACTACATCAAGAACATGATCACCGGCGCGGCGCAGATGGACGGGGCGATCCTCGTCGTCGCGGCGACCGACGGTCCCATGCCGCAGACCCGCGAGCACGTGCTGCTCATGAAGCAGGTCGGCGTGCAGAAGATTGTCGTGTTCCTGAACAAGGTCGACCTCGTCGACGACGACGAGCTGCTCGAGCTGGTCGAGATGGAAGTCCGCGAACTGCTCTCCAAGCAGGACTACGACGGCGACAACATTCCGATCATCCGCGGTTCGGCCACCAAGGCCCTCAACAGCAGCGGCAAGCGCGGCGATCCGGATGCGGATCCGATCTTCAAGCTGATGGATGCGGTCGACGACTACATCCCCACGCCCGAGCGTCCGGTCGACAAGCCGTTCCTGATGCCGGTCGAAGACGTCTTCACGATCACCGGCCGCGGTACGGTCGGCACGGGTCGCGTCGAGCGCGGCCAAGTCAAGGTCGGCGAGGAAGTCGAGATCGTCGGTCTGCAGGAAGCGACCCGCAAGACCGTCGTCACCGGCATCGAGATGTTCCGCAAGCTGCTCGACATGGGCATCGCCGGCGACAACGTCGGCGTGCTGCTGCGCGGCGTGGAGCGCAACGACATCGAGCGCGGCCAGGTTCTCGCCAAGCCCGGCTCGATCAAGCCGCACAAGAAGTTCAAGGCTGAGGTCTACGTCCTCTCCAAAGAAGAGGGCGGCCGCCACACCCCGTTCTTCGCGAACTACCGCCCGCAGTTCTACTTCCGCACGACCGACGTGACGGGCACCATCAAGCTGCCGGAAGGCGTCGAGATGGTGATGCCGGGCGACAACGTGTCGATGGACGTCGATCTGATCGCGCCTATCGCCATGGATGAGGGGCTCCGCTTCGCCATCCGCGAAGGCGGCCGCACCGTCGGCGCCGGCGTCGTCGCCAGCATCGTGAAGTAAATGACCGTCCCGGCCCGGCCGCTGGCCGGGCCGTTTTCGGCATTTGGCTGCCGGATCGTGCCTCGCACGTCTGGACAGCCTTCGCCGGCTCGGCTATTCCCGCCGTCCTGGCTGCGGGCATAGGGGCGTAGCTCAATTGGCTAGAGTGCCGGTCTCCAAAACCGGAGGTTGTGGGTTCGAGACCCTCCGCCCCTGCCAAGCCCGCAGACTATCCGCCTAGACAGCTGTATTCGGTCGGGTTGTGCCCAGGGCGGGCGCCGC
>JAQBPM010000251.1 GCA_028287525.1 Vulcanimicrobiota bacterium
CCGTCGCCGATCACGGCGCGTTCGACGCCGCCGCCGACCCGACGAAGTATCCCGCCGGGCTGTTCGGGATCGTCACCGGCTCGTACGATTTCCCGACCGCGTTCACCGAGCTCGACGCGTACTTCACGAACAAGGCGCCGGGCGGGATCGCCTACCGCTGTTCGTTCCGCGTCACGGAAGCGTCGTTCGCGATCGAGCGCGCCATGGACATTCTCGCGCGCCGGCTGAACCTCGATCCTTCGGAACTGCGGCTCAAGAACTTCGTTCGCAAAGAGCAGTTCCCGTATCCCTCGCCGCTGGGCTTCGTCTACGACAGCGGTGACTATCACACGACCCTGCAAAAGGCACTCGAGCGAATCGGCTACGCCGAACTGCGCCGGGAGCAGGCCGAGAAACGCGCGCGCGGCGAGCTGATGGGGATCGGCATCTCGACGTTCACCGAAGCGGTCGGCGCCGGTCCCAGCAAGCACTTCGACATCATGGGGATCAAGATGTTCGACAGTGCGGAGATCCGGGTCCATCCGACCGGCTCCGCGATCCTACGCGCGGGAACGAAGTCGCAGGGCCAAGGTCACGAGACGACCTGGGCGCAGATCGCGGCTGAAGAGCTCGGTCTGGATCCGCAGAACATCATGGTCGAAGAAGGCGATACCGACACCGCGCCTTACGGATTGGGCACGTATGCGAGCCGCAGCACGCCGGTCGCCGGCGCGGCGATCGCGATGGCCGCGCGCCGTATTCGCGAGAAGGCGCGCAAGATCGCCGCACACTTGCTGGAAGCGCCGCTCGACGACGTCGAGTGGTCGAACCACAAGTTCAACGTCGTCGGCATCCCCGAGAACGCGATCACGATGCAGGAAGTCGCGTTCGCCGCGTACACCAACCCGCCGCCCGAGAGCGAACCCGGCCTCGAAGCGACGTTCTACTACGATCCGCCGAATTTGACGTTTCCGTACGGCGCGTACCTCGCCGTCGTCGACGTCGACAAGGAGACCGGCTTCGTCAAAGTGCGGCGGTTCCTGGCGATCGACGATTGTGGGACCGTCATCAACCCGATGGTCGTCGAAGGACAGATCCACGGCGGCCTGACCGAAGGGTTCGCGATCGCGTTCATGCAGGAAATCGCCTACGACGCGAGCGGCAACAACCTCAACACCAACTTCACCGACTACCTCGTGCCGACGTCGCTCGAAACCCCGCACTGGGAGACCGACAGCACCTGCACACCGAGTCCGCATCATCCGATCGGCGCCAAGGGCGTCGGCGAGAGCCCGAACGTCGGCTCTCCCGCCGCATTCGTCAACGCCGTGATGGACGCGCTCTCGCCGCTGGGCATCGAGCACATCGACATGCCGCTCACCCGCGAGAAAGTGTGGACCGCGATCCAAGCGGCTGCGAAATGAACCTCAACTACAGCGGATGCGAAACGATCGCCGCACCGCACGACACGGTCTGGTCGTTCATCACCGATCCGGCCAGCATCGCCTCGTGCATGCCCGACGTGATCGAGTCGACCGTCGTCGACCCGCGCACTTTCGATGCGATCGTGCAGGTCGCGGTCGGACCGGTGCGCGGGAAGTTCAAATTCCACGTCACGCTCGATCCGCAGCCGGGCGAGACGCGCCTCAACATGACGATCGGCGGCGGCGGCTTCGGCAGCGTCGTCGATCTGAAGGCCGGTGCCGACGTCGCGACCGACCGCGGCACGACGACGCTCGACTGGCAGGGCGCGGCGACGATGCGCGGGCCGGTCGCGACGGTCGGCGGCCGCGTCCTCGACGCACAGGCGAAGCGCGTGATCAGCACGACCTTCGCCAACGTCAAAGCGCGGCTGAGCAGCGCCGGCTGAACGCGAGATGGTCCTCTTCGCGCGATTGGCGGAACTCGAACGCGAACGCGTTCCGTTCGCGCTCGCAACCGTCGTCGCGCGCCGGTCGCCGGTCAGCTCGCACGTCGGCGACCGCGCGCTCGTGCTCGCCAACGGCACGATGGACGGCTTCGTCGGCGGCGCGTGCTCGCGCGACATCGTCCGGCGCGAAGCACTGCGGGCGATCCGCAGCGGCCGCTCGCGGCTGCTCCAGATCCGGCCGCCCGATGACGCAGGCGAGGTCGCGAACGCCGAGGCGATCGTCGTGCCGATGGGCTGCGCGTCAGGAGGTTCCGTCGACGTGTACATCGAGCCGCACGTGCCGCTGCGGCGGCTGATCGTCGTCGGCGATACCGGCGTCGCGGACGCGCTCGCGCGGGTCGCCGCGCAGGTACCGTACGACGTCGTGCGCGTCGTCGAGGCGGGCGAGCTCGACGCGCTCGATGCCGTCCCAGGCGTCCACCCGATCGCGCTGGGCGCGCTTACCGATTTTCTCGACGCGGAGCGGCGCGCCGGCCGCGGCGGACTCGTCGCCGTCGTCGCCTCACAGGGACACTACGACGAGGAGACGCTCGAAGCGCTGCTCGCCGCCGAACCGGCATTCGTCGCGCTCGTCGCAAGCCGGAGGCGCACGGCCGACGTCAGGACGGTCCTCGAGCGGCGTGGCGTCCTCGCCCCGCGCATCGCGGCGATCCGTGCCCCGGCCGGGCTCGATCTCGGCGCGCGGACGCCGGGCGAAGTGGCGATATCGATCCTCGCCGAGATCGTCGGCGCTACGGCGGCCGATGCCGCTGAGGCCGAGCCGCTCGAGACGACGGTCCGCGTCGGCATCGACCCGGTGTGCGGAATGGAAGTCGAGCTCGAGACGGCACGCTTTCACCGCGAGCACGACGGCCGCACCTACGTCTTCTGCTGCGCCGGCTGCCGCGACGCGTTCGTGCCGGCGTGAACCTCGACCGCATTCGCGAACGCTTCCTCGAACGCGGCTACGTCGCCAAAGACGACTTCGCCACGGCGCTCGAGCTGATGCTCGCGCTGGAAAAGCCGCTGCTGATCGAAGGGCATGCCGGCGTCGGCAAGACCGAGAGCGCGAAGGTCCTCGCCGACGTGCTGGGCACGCAGCTGATCCGGCTGCAGTGCTACGAAGGGCTCGACGCCGCGAGCGCCCTCTACGAGTGGAACTACTCCAAGCAACTGCTGCGCATTCGGATGACCGAGCGCGACGACGAGAGCCTCGAAGCGCGCGAAGCGCAGATCTTCAGCCGGCAGTTCCTGCTCGAGCGCCCGCTGCTGCAAGCGATCACGGCCGAGCGCGCACCGGTGCTGCTGATCGACGAGATCGATCGCGCCGACGAGGCGTTCGAAGCGTTTCTCCTCGAGCTGCTCGGTGAATTCCAAATTACGATTCCCGAAATCGGCACGATACGCGCGAGAGAGCGGCCCGCGGTGATCCTCACGTCGAACCGCAGCCGCGAACTCTCCGACGCGCTGCGCCGCCGCTGTCTGTACCTCTGGATCGACTATCCCAGCCGCGCCGACGAGATCGCGATCCTGCGCGCGCGCCTGCCCGGCATCGCGCTGCGGCTGGCCGAGCAGATCGCGCGCTTCATGGAGTATCTGCGCGAGCAGCCGTTCGAAAAAGTCCCCGGCGTTGCCGAGAGCCTCGATTGGGCGCTCGCGCTGATCCGTCTGCATCGCGACGCGATCGACGAAGCGACGCTCGAGAGCACGCTGGGCTGCATCCTCAAGGTGCGCGACGACTGGGAGCTGCTGCGCGCCCAGCGCACCCGCTACGCGCCGCTCCTGGAAAACCACGCTCCCGCGGCGGCCGTACCCGTCGCCGAGTCCGACTACGGGCTGGGCTCGGTGCGCGCGAACCGCGGGTGAACGCCGACTTCACCCACGCCGTGCTGGCGTTCGGCGCGAACCTGCGCGACGAGCACGGGTTCACGATGGCGCACGCGAAGGCCCTCGACGCCCTGCAGGCTGCTGAGGTCGTCGGCATCGTCGACCGCGTCCGCTTGCGCCACGCGTTTCGTTTCGTCTACTGCGTCACGCCGGACGAGGTGAGCCGGTTCGACGACGCGTTCGATCGCTTCTTCGCGGGGCCCGAAGGTGTCGCCCAGCCCGACGCGCCCGCACGCCGCGCTCGTCCGGACCCCGCGGACGCGGGCGACGACGTCTCGGCGCCTGCGCCGCCGGCCGACAAACCGAACCCCGTGCCGGATGACGCGGACGGCGGTGCGCGCGGCGCAGCGCGCCCGAGTGTTCAACTCACCGAAGCGGCGACGGCGTGGCAGACGCTGCGCGCGCGCTACAGCCCCGGCGCGGGACGCTCCGAACCGCCGGTCGTCTCCGCCGACGGCCTGGACGCGCTGCTCGCCGCGGCCGGGACGTTGATCGCAACGGTACGGCTCGGTCGCGCGCGCCGCTGGAAGCCCGCGCGCAACGGTCCGCGTTTCGACCTGCGGCGAACGCTGCGTGCCGCGCTGCGCACCGGCGGCGATCCGGTCGCGCTGCATCGCCTCGGACCGCCGCGCCGCAACCCGCGCTTCGTCGTGCTGATCGACGGCAGCCGATCGATGGCGGAGCACGCGGCTCCGAGCCTGCAGTTCGCGCACGCGCTTTGCCGTCGCACGCGGCGCGCGCACGCGTTCGTGTTCAGCACGGAGATGCACGACGTGACTGGCGCACTGCGCGATCCGCGCCAAGCCGGCCGCGCGCTGCGCGATCTCGGCGAAGCGTGGGGCGGCGGCACGCGCATCGGAGCGAACCTCACCGCGTTCGTGCGCGCAGCCGGTGCGCGGCAGCTGCAGCCCGATATGGTCGTGCTGATCGCTAGCGACGGGCTCGACGCGGGCGAGGGCGCCGCGCTGGAACGCGCGATGCGCGCGCTGCGCCGGCAGAGCGCCGCCGTCATCTGGCTGCACCCGCACGCCGCCGATCCGAACTTCCGCCCGGCCGCCGCCGGGATACGCACCGCGCTTCCATTCGTAACGCTGCTTGCGGCCGCGCGCGACCGCACGGATTTCCTGCGCCTCGCGCGCACGTTGGCGCGCACCATCTAGCGCACAGCGCCGACCTACACGTCCGCCGCACTTCGCGACGGAACTGCTGCGACTGGTCGTCGAGCGGCTGCGCCGGACCTATGCCACCTGAGGCTTTATCTGCTCAGCATCCGTTGAGCGCGACCGTCCCGAGGCAGGAGCCGCTGTCGTTGTAGCCGCCTTGCACCAGCGCCCCCGCGACCTTCCCTGACGGCGCGGTCGTCGTATCGAGCGAGACGATCGAACCCGCCGACGCGGCGGCGTTGAAGAACAGCGTCGCACCCGTCATCAGCTTCGCGTTCGCCGCTTGTCCGGGCGTGAGCTTGATACGGGTGGACGGATGCGTGCTGGTGAGGTCATCCGGCGAGCGCGGGCCGTTCATCATGATGTCGTACGTCCCGTTCGGGACCGGAACCGTCTTCGACCCGACCAAGAACACCGTCGAGTTGAAGCTGAACCGGGGATCGGTCGACGCGACGTGGCGCGCCGCGAGCGCTGCTGCGAAGTCGGCGTAGAGCTGCGCGAACGTCTCGCCGTTGTTCGCCTCGGCGACGATCGGCGCGACGTTGGGTACACCGCCCGCGGTTCCGCTGCCCGCGGTTGGAGTCAGCGAGGCGTACACCCGGTGCAGCGCTGCGTCGCCGCCGAAGCGGTCGTACATGTAGCGCGCGAACAGGTACCCCAGACCGTAGTTGCCTTCGGTCGAGCGGTAGAAGCCGTACGCCGGATTTGTCGCCGTAGAGAGCGGATCGGCGTCGTAGCCGACCCATGCGGTGAACGAGTAGTTCGCCGGGTTGTA
Source organism: Vulcanimicrobiota bacterium (assembly GCA_028287525.1). Taxonomy (GTDB): domain Bacteria; phylum Vulcanimicrobiota; class Vulcanimicrobiia; order Vulcanimicrobiales; family Vulcanimicrobiaceae; genus Vulcanimicrobium. The sequence continues at coordinate 5,714 of JAQBPM010000251.1, forward strand.
GAGGTAGAAGAACGACGCCAGCAACGTGTCGTTCGACTGCGCGTTGTTGGAGTTGACGAGATCCTCGGCGAGCATCGAGTCGCCCTCGTCGACAAACGAGTCGTCGAAGACGACGGTGCTATTCGCGTCACGAAGATTCGGTGCGAACACCTTGTTGATCGCGTGGAGGTAGTGCTGGAATTCGTGCGGCAGGGTCCGGGGCATGTCTTCCGCGCGCCAGTATGGCTCATTGGCGACCGAAGGATATTTGTCGGCCGACATGATGAACATCGGCAGCTGATTGCTGGGCATGTGGGCGCTGTTGCCGTAGGCGCAGTTGAGTTCCTGATCGTTGAGCAGGTCGCTCGCGGAGAAGTAACCGCCTTCACCGGTATTTTCCAGCGCCTTGGTGATCAAGATGCTGATGTGCGGATCCGTGCCGGTGTAGTCGACCTGCGCCGTATACGTGTTCGTGTTCTGGTTGCGGACGCCGTTCGCGTCGCACTGCGCGTAAAAGTTGCTGCCGGGGTTGAAGAACGCCGGTCCGAACGCCGCGGTCTCGCGCGCGTAGTCGGTATCGAATGCGGTTGCGGTCGCCTGGAAGTCCGCGGTGCTGAGGTTATACGTACCGTCGATCAAGTTGTCGACCCACACGTATCCGTGGTTCGAAGTCGCCTGCAGCGTCGCGTTTACGTCGATATAGCAATCGGTGCCGATCTTGATCTGCGGGGTAACGCAGGTCCCGCCGGTTCCGGTGATCGTGTTTTGGAAGACGTGGAACGTGTGGGTCGCGCTGGGGGGGAAAGAACTCGTGCTCCGCTTCGCGCTCTGCGCGCTCGCGCCGATGATTCGCAGCGCCGACATCGTGCGCCGGCTCATCTGGTTCAACGCCGTTTGGCGGAAATCGCGCCGCACGCGATAGGGCGCCGACGCGGCTCCGTCCCCGCGCAGCGCGGCGATCGCGGCGGCAAACCGGTTCCCGAGCGACGAGGGCTTTTGACCCGCCGCCGATTCCGAAACCGCGACGTTATACTCCGCCA
>JAQBPM010000252.1 GCA_028287525.1 Vulcanimicrobiota bacterium
GAGCTCTTCACGTCGCGGTTCTGGTCGAAGCCGACTGGGCCAAGCACCGTCTGGACCACGCGCACGTTTTTGAGACCGGAGATCATCTCGTCTTTGTTCGAGGCGCCGTGCGCGACGAGGTAGGCGACGATCTCGGCCGCCGCATACGACTGCGCGGCGAACTGGTCGGGCGCTTTGCCGTATTTCGCGGTGTAGGCTTTCACGAAGCGTAGGTTCGAGGGGTATTTTCCGGCGAGCGCCCACGCCGCACCGACGACGACGCCTTGCGCGGCTGGACCGGCAACGGCGTACATCTCGGGCGAGTTGAGGCCGTTGCCGCCCATCATGTGCGCCTTGATGCCGAGCTTGCCGGCCTGCGTGATGATCTTCGTCGCTTCCGGGAAGAGGCCGCCGATCGCGATCACGTCGGGCTTCTTCGAGTCGATGCGGGTCAGCGCGGCTTGGAAATCGGTATCCTTGATGTGGAACGTCTCGGTGTCGACGACTTGGACGCCGGCTTTCTCGAGCTCGCGTTTGAAGACGTCGTAATCGGTCTTCGTGAACGCATTGTCGTCACCATAGATGATCGCGGCCGTCTTGTATTTCCACTTCGCGTGCGTCCGCGCGACGGTGGTCGGGATCACTTGCGACTCGGCGAGCGCGTCGCGGTAGATCGTCGGGCCGATCGCGGTGACGCCCTCGGCGGTCGTCGAGGTTCCCATCGCCGGGAAGTTCGCCCGAGCAGCGAGCGGAAAGGCCTTGAACGCTTCGCCCGAGAGCGTCGGTCCGATGACGATCGCGGTCGACCCGTCGGTGGTGAACTTCTGCATCAGGTTGACGACTTGGGCGCCGTCGGTCGCCGCGTCTTGGACGTCGAAGGTCAAGTTCGCGCCGCCGGCGTCGAGCTTGCCGGACTTGATGTCCTCGTTGGCCAGTTCGTAGGCGTTTTTCTGCGGCGTCCCGTAGACGCCGGCACCGCCGGTCACGTCGGCGATCACGCCTACATGAACGGTCTTGCCGGCCGCGGGACCTTTCGACGCCGCGCCCGCGGGCGCGACGAGCGCGGCCATCGCAAGTACTGCGACCGCCGACGCGGTAAATCGATTCATCGTCAACTCCATGGTCACGAGGGGTTGAAGGCGCCGTTCGCAGGTTCGCCGACCGCTCCTTCGGCGAAGAGCGCGCGCCGTTCGCGTTCCAACGCTCGCGTCGTGCGGCGCGCCGACTATCTCGCGGGGCTGGAAAGAAAGGGACGGAGCGCTCGCATGAACGCGCCGAAGCGCTGGTCGTTCTCCTCGCTGCTCGGGAGGTCCGTGTAGACGACGATCGCCCAATGCGAGCCGTCGGCGAGCGAGAGCAGGCCGCCGTCGTGCGAGACCTCGTCCGTGTCTCCCGTCTTGTGCGCGAAGCGATCGTGGGCCCAGAGCCCGCGGCTGAGCTTGGTGTCCCACCAGGACGTCGCGAGGATGCGCCGCAGCGCGGCGGACTGGGGCAGGCGATCCGCTGCGAGGGCGATCAGCAGCGCCAGCGCCTCGGCGGCCGGGAAGCTGTTCCGGCCGGTCGCCGCCGGGTCGTCGATCAGCGGCTCCGCTCCGGAGAGCTTGCGGCGGAAGAAGGTCTGCCGGAAGCCCAGCGACTGCACCTCGGCGGTCGCCCGGCCGCGTTCGAGAACGTCGTAGAGGACATTGGTCGCCACGTTGTCCGAGCGCTGGAGCATCAGCGTGACCAACTCCTCGACGGTCGTCCGGTAGCCGGGGACCATTGGCGAGGGGGTGTCGTTCGGAGTGCTGTTGCTCGCCTCGACCGTGACGGCGCTCTCCCAGCGCAGGCGGCCGGCGTCGATCACCGCCCCTGCCGCGACGGCGAGCGGGAGCTTGATCATTGACGCCGGGTAGAGCCAGCGCCCATCATCGCGGCCCCACCGTTCGCCCGACGTGAGGTTCGCGAGATGGATCTGGGCGGCGCCGAGCCCGGCCTGCTCGGCGAAGGCAGCGAGGTCGTCGGCGGTCATGCGACCTTTATGCGTGTGGGCACTTGCATGAATCTTTCGGCTGCGTTACAGTGTACGTGCAAGTACCCACACGCATGAAGACACGATGATGAATGCTTTGCACGACACCCTCCGTTTGAACGCCGACGATCCGAGCGCCCGCACGCTGATCGCCGCGACGGTCGACGCCCTCCTCGCCGAGGACACCGTCCGTCTGCAGGTCATCCTCGACGGCGACCGCCTGGCATCCGAGACGATTGCCGGCCTCGTCGCCGGCCTCCGCCGGCTGCGCGAGCGCGGCGGCGCCATCCAAGTCACCGCCGTCCAGGACGGCGTCCGCGACGCGCTCGCCATCACGGGCCTCGAGCGCGTCTTCGCGTTTCCCATCGAGCAGCCCGAGCCGCGCCGCTCCGGGCTCTTCGCCCGGCTCACCGCGGCGACGTTCGCCGCGGGGCTGACCGCGCTCGCCGTTCCGGCGCCCGCTGCCGTCGACCGGCCGACCGATCCCACCGCGATCATCGCGCGCGTGGTCGAGCGCAATCCGAACTTGAGCTCGTATCAAGGGCGGCTGCACGTCGATCTGCGCATGACGTCGTTCCCGTTTTACCGCACCGCGCTCGACGGCACGACCTACTACAAGAAGCCCTCGAATTTCGAAGTCGTCTTCGATCGCGTTCCACGCTTGGCCAAGGGGTTCGACAAGATGTTCACCGACATCGGTGACGCATCGAACTGGGAGAAACGCTTCGTCGTCACCTATCAGGGCGAGGCAGAGTTCAACGGGCGCAAAGACCTCGAGCTGCGGATGGTCCAGCGCGTGCGTGGGATGATCGATCACGAGACCGTGCTGATCGACCCGAATGCGTGGACGATCGACTCGATTCGGTACGACTACTACAACGGCGGGCACATTACGATGAAGCAGAGCTTCCGCGAGATCGCGGGATATCTGATGCCGGCCGAGCAGGACGCCGAGATCGCGATCCCCTACGCGAAAGCCGTGGTGCACGGCGTCTACACCGACTATAAGACGAACGTCGCGCTCGACGACGCCGTCTTCACGAAGAAGAATTGATGATCGTCAGCAGTCAGCGCGGTCACGCGGGCGTCGAAGAAACGCGTTCACGGATCCTTACGGCGGCACGCGAGCTGTTCGAGCGCAAAGGAACGCGCGGTACGACGACGCGTGAAGTCGCGGAGCGAGCCGGCGTCAACGAGGCGACCCTCTTTCGGCACTTCGGGTCGAAGAGCGCGCTGCTCAATGCGATGCGCGAGGCGGCCTGCGGCTTCGAGACCTTCCGCTCGGTGGTGGCATCACTCTCGGGCACCGATAATGCCGCGGACCTGAGCCGGCTGGCGCGTTACGTCGTCGACCGCATGATCTCCAAGCGAGCGATGATGTGCGTGTCGCTCGCCGAGGATGCGACCGGCACGGACGACGCTCCGGAGTTTCGGGGCCCGGCCCAGCTCGTCAGCGACCTGGCAGACTATTTTACGACGAAGGTGGCCGCCGGCACGATGCACGGCGATCCGGACCTCATGGCGCGCTGTTTTCTGGGCATCCTCTTTTCGTCGGTCGTTGGGCGCAAGCTGTGGGGATCCGACGTTCCCGAGCAAGCGACGCTCGACGGCGTCGTCAATATCTTCCTGAACGGAGTCCGTTAGTACCGTGGAAACCCAAACCGAAGCCCCAGCGCCCCCGCGGCCTATCGCGGTCGAAAGCGCCGGCGCGGCGCCGCCCCCCGAAGGCGGCGCGAGCGGTGCTCCCACCGGACGCCGCCGGCGGCCCCCGCTGGCCGTCCTCATCATCGGTGCGGTGGTGCTGATTGCCGGGCTTATTTGGGGCGTGCGCTACCTCGCGTACTCGACGAGCCACCAGTCGACGGACGATGCGCGCGTCGACGCCGACACGGTCACGATCACGAGCAAGATCCAGGAGCGCGTCGCGCTGATAGTGGTCGACACCGATCAGCCGGTTCGCAAGGGCCAAGTCGTGATTCGGCTCGACAATCGGGACGAGCTCACCGCTCTGCGCCAGGCGCAGGCGACGCTCGCCGCTCAGCGATCGCAGGCGCGCGCCGCGCAGGCTAACGTCGACCTGACGCGCGTCCAAGTCGCCGCACAGTCGACGCAAGGCGTCGGCGGCGTCACTGCGGCGCAAAGCTTGATCAAGAACGCGCAGGCGCAGACGCAATCGGCGCAGCAGCAGGCCGACGCCGCGCGGTCGGCGATCGGTCAAGCGCAAGCGCAGCTGCAGGCCGCCCGCGCGCAGGTGCCGGCCGCGCAGGCCGCGCTGTCGCGCTCCAACGCCGATCTCAGCCGCTACTCCGCACTGGCGAAAACGGGTGACGTCGCAACGCAACAGCTCGACGCGCAGCGCGCCACGCAGGCGCAGGCCCAGTCGCAGTATCGGGCCGCGCTCGAGAACGTCAACGCCGCAGAGACCGGCGTCGCACAAGCCGAGGCCCGCTACACCGCGGCCCTCGCGGCGGCGAACGCCGCCGGTGCCGGAATCGGCGCCCAGCAAGGGCAGCTCCAGACGGCGCAAGGCCGGCTGACCGAGAGCGACAACCCATATCGCGTCTCCACCACGCAAGCGCAAGCCGACGCGGCGTTCGCTCAGGCGGGCTCCCTCCAAGCGCAGGTCAAGGCGGCGCAGGATCGCCTCGACTACACGGTCATCCGCTCGCCGATCGACGGCGTGGTCGGCGCGAAGAACGTGGAGATCGGCGCGGCGGTCGCGCCGGGACAATCGCTGATGTCGATCATCCCCTCCCACCACATTTACATCACCGCGAACTACAAGGAAACGCAGCTAGGGAAGGTCGCGGTCGGGCAGCCGGTCGACATCTCGGTCGACGCGTACAAGGGCGTCGCGTTCGATGGGCACGTCTGCGCGATCGCGCCGGCCTCCCAGAACACGTTCAGCCTGGTCCCCGCGCAGAACGCGACCGGCAACTTCGTGAAGGTCACCCAGCGGATTCCGGTGCGGGTGTGCGTCGACAATCCGCCGGCCAACGATCCGCTGCGGGTGGGAATGTCCGTCACGACCTCGATCAAGGTCAAGTAGCAGCGATGGTTACGCGAGTCCGTTCGCTGGCGCTCACGTTGGGTGTCGGAGTCTTCAGCGCGTCGTTCCTCTCGTTTGGTGGCATCGCGAACGCGCAGCAGGTCACGCCGCCGCCGGCTCCCGCGGTGCTCCCGCCTGTGCCGAACATCGAGACCGGCCCTACGGCGCCGGCGAACGTCGTTCCCAACGGGGATCTGGTCGGCGTGCAGCAGCAGCCGTTCGTCGGCCTGGCGCTGCGCGACGCGATCGCCATGTCGCTGCAGCGAAACACCGACCTCGCGCTCGCGCAGTCGAACCGGCGCATCTCAAACTATCAGATCGTCGCGGCCGAAGGCGCCTACGACGTGCGCTTTCAACTCCAGCCGTCGTATTCGCACAGCGTCACCGCCTCGATCAGCGCGTTCCAGACCGGACCGAACGGCGGCCCGATCACCCAGGATGCCCTCGGCGTAACGACGGCGCTGCAAGGGGAGACGCGGTCAGGCGTCCGCTATTCGGTCGGACTGAACGGTTCGCGGATCACCTCGGACTCGCTGGCCAACTCCTACAATCCGTTCTACAATGCGGCGCTGCAGCTGAACGTGACCCAGCCGCTGTTGCGCGGCCGGACGATCGATCAGACGCGCTTGCAGCTGGAGCTGGCCCGGACCAACGCCGCGATCTCGAGCGACGTCGCGCTGACGCAAGCGTCCAACGTCGTCGTGCAGACGTCGGACGCGTACTACGATCTGGTCTTCGCGTGGCGCAACCTCGCGATTCAAGAAGAAGGGCTGCGCCAAGCGACCGCGCAGGCGCAGTCGAATACACGGCTTGCCGCGCAAGGCGTCGTCGCACCGACCGACATCGCGGAAGCGAACACGCAGGTCGACGTCTTCCAAGACAACGTGTTCTCCGCGCTGCAGAACGTGCAGCGGCTGCAGACGACGATCAAGGCACTGATCCTCTCGAATCCCGGCGATCCGGTCTGGACTGCCAATCTCGTGCCGACCACCGCGATCGCGCAGGTTCCTCCGGAACCGACGCTCGACGCGCTGATCGTCGCGGCGATCGCCAACCGGCCGGAGATCGCGCAATTGCGCTCGCAGGGCGTCAATGCCGATACGAATCTGGCGTTCGCGCGGGATCAGCTCAAACCGCAGCTGGATCTTGGCCTCGGTTACAGTTCCAACGGTTTCGCGGGCGACCTGACCAATCCCAACACGAACCCGTTTTTCGCGATCTTCAACGCGCAGATCAACGCGATCAACCAGCTGGCCGCGCGTTCGAACGCGCAGAATCCGGGCGCGACGCCGATCCCGCCGATCCTCTTCGGGTTTCCGCCGCCGCCGCCGTTTCAGACCGGCGGGTTTGGGTCGTCGTTCCGAAACCTGATCGACAACCGCTTTCCGACCTACAGCCTGCAGCTCACGCTCGGGGTGCCGATCGGCAACCGCACCGCGAAGGCCGACTACGGGATCGCGCGCGAGCAGCAGCGTCAAGTCGCCGTGCAGCAGACGGCGCTGCTGCAGCGGATTCGCTCGGAGGCGGCCAACGCGATCCAGGGTTTGCGCTCGGCGCAGTCGCGCACGATCTCGTCGCGGGCGGCTCGCGAAGCGGCCGAACGCGTGCTGCTCGGCGAGCAGCGACGCTTTGCGGCGGGCACGTCGACGACGTTTCTCGTCCTCCAGCGCCAACTCGACCTCGCGAACCAGCGCGGTCGTGAACTGCAGGCCCAGACCGACCTCGACAAAGCGATCGTCGAGCTCAATCGGGTCAGCGGCGCCGTGTTCGCGCAAAGCGGCATCGACGTGACGACCCTCGGCGCCACAACCCTGAACGCCTCCACGCCGAACGCCGTGCTGCCACGGCGGTAGGCGTCTTTCAGCCGGCCGTTCGCCGGGCGCGGATCATCAGCTCGGCGGGGAAGTCGCGAGCCCATGCTTCGGTGGCGAAATCGCCGTACGTCGTCGGCGTGCCGGCGGGTGGACGCGGTTCGAGCATCCGTTCGATGGTGAAGCCGTTGGCGAGCAGCAGCTCGACGTAGGTCGAGATCCGCCGCGCGAAGTTGACGCTGCCGTCGAGCGGATCGTCGATGCGGTCGAGCGTGAAGTACGGATGGTGCAATGCGCGCGAGGGACCGTTCGCGGCGTCGTCCCAACTCAGCGCGTGGACCGGATGCTCGACGTTGAAGGCAAATACCCCGCCGGGCCGCAGGATGCGCGCCACCTCCGGAATCGTTGCGTCCGGCGACGCGAACGACATCGCGCCGTGATCGCTGAACACGACATCGAAGCTCGCAGGGGCGAACGGCGTGTGCTCGCCGGCCAAGTGTACCAGCCGCACGTCGACGCCGGCCGCCTCGATCGCGGTGCGCGCGTCCCAGGCGCGGTGATTGCGTTCGAAGTCGGCGGTCATCCGGCTGCTGCCGCGTAGTGTTCGACGATCGAGCGTGCCCGCGCGAGCAATTCGTCGCGTAGAGCGAGCGGCTCGAGGAGCCGCGCGCGCGTGCCCCAGGCGATCAGCTGATGGAGCGCGACGTCCTCGCTCGGGAACACGACGCGGACG
>JAQBPM010000289.1 GCA_028287525.1 Vulcanimicrobiota bacterium
TACGTCCCGGTGCGCCGCAACTCGACCTACGACGTGTTCCCGCACGATTGGAAGCCCGAAGACGGCATGCCGGAGCGGGCGTTCGCGGAGGCCGGCGCTGCGTAAGCTGCGATACGGCCGCATCGGCTACGTCAACGTCGCGCCGATCGAGACCGCCTTCGATGCGGGTGCTTTGACGCGCGACGTCGACGTCGTCGAAGACGTTCCGAGCCGGCTGAATGCGTTGCTCACCGGCGGTGATCTCGACGTCGCGGCGATCAGCGCGGCGCATTATCTGGCCCATCGCGACGAGCTGGCGCTCGTCGGCGATCTCTGCATCGCCGCCGACGGGCCGGTGCGTTCGGTCCTGCTCGTCTCGCCGGTTCCGCCGTCGCTGCTCGGCGGCGCGACGATCGCGCTGACGCACCACTCCGCGTCGGCGCGCGACCTGCTCGCGACGCTGCTCGAAAACGTGATGCGCCTCGACGTGCGGTACGAGACCGTCGACGACGCGCTCGCCGCGGCGCGCTCGGGTCGTCCGGCGCTCGTCATCGGGGACGATGCGCTCGTCGCGCGCGGCATGTGCGCGCCGGCCTCCATTCACGATCTGGGCGAGGCTTGGCGCGCCTGGACCGGCCTGCCGTTCGTTTTCGCGGTGTGGGCCGTGCGCCGCGACGTGCTCGCCGCTCGGCCCGACGACGTCGCGGCGCTCGCCGTCTCGCTCGCGCAAGCGCGTGCGTGGGGCGCCGCGCACCGCGACGAGGTCATCGACGCGGCTGTAGCGCGGCGGCCGTTCCATCGTGGGCTGTACGCCGATTATTTCACCCGTCTAACGTACGTGCTCGACGAACGCGCACAGCAAGGTCTCGCGCGCTTCGACGAATTGCGCGCCGCTGGGGAAGCAAAGGAGCATTTTCGTGTCGCTGGCTGACGTTCTCGACCGGGCCGCCGGCGGCGGACGGCTCTCCTTCGACGAAGGGGTGCGCCTGTACAAGGACGCCCCGCTGCACGAGCTCGGTTCGGCGGCGTACGAGCGCCGCATGGCGATGTATCCGACCAACGACGTGACGTACGTGGTCGACACGACGATCAACTACACGAACGTCTGCAACGTGCACTGCACGTTCTGCGCGTTCTTCCGCCCGGAGCATCACGCCGAGGGCTATACGATGTCGCACGACAAAGTGCTCGAGCGCGTGAAGTACGCGGCCGATCAGGGCGCGACGCAGATCATGATTCAGGGCGGCGTCAATCCCGAGCTGCGCATCGAGTGGTTCGAGGAACTGTTCCGCCGCGTCGCGATCGAGTTCCCGAATGTCGACATCCATTCGCTCTCCGTCTCGGAGATCTCGGGACTCTCGCAGATCGAAGGCCTGAGCACGCGCGACGTGCTGGCGCGGCTCAAGGCTGCCGGTCTGAAGTCGCTCCCGGGCGCGGGCGCGGAGATCCTCGTCGAGCGCGTGCGCAAACGCATCAGCGCTCGCAAGATCGTCCCGGACGCGTGGATCGGCGTCATGCGCGACGCGCAGCAGCTCGGCATGCCGACGACCGCGACGATGATGTTCGGCTCGATCGAAACCGACGACGAGCGGATCGCGCACCTGGAGGTCATCCGCGACCTGCAAGACGAGACCGGCGGCTTCACCGCGTTCATCCCGTGGTATTACGTGCCGTACAAGACGCCGCTGCGCGGGCGCGAGGCCACCGGCCTCGAGTATCTACGCGTGCTGGCGCTCTCGCGGCTCTTCCTCGACAACGTCCCGCATCTGCAGGCGTCGTGGCTCACGCCGGGTCTCAAGCTCGGGCAGATGGCGCTGTTCTACGGCTGCGACGACATGGGCGGCACGATCATCGAAGAGCAGGTCGTGCACGACGCGGGCAGCACGAACGAAGCGACCCGCGCACAGGTAGAAGGCCTCGTCCGCGGCGCCGGCTTCAACCCCGTCATCCGCGACACGTACTGGAACCTCCGCAGCGACCTGGAACTCGCCACGGCGTAGTCATTGCGAGCGCGCTCATGTCATTGCGAGCTTGTCGAGCAACCCTCGTCGTCAGCCCGAGCGCAGCCGAGGGCTAACCCCGAATCTCGAACATCAGGAAAGCGGCTCGCGCTTCGACTTCGCTCAGCGCGAAACGAGGGTTGCTCGACAAGCTCGCAATGACGAGGCAAGCTCGCAATGACATGCGGCGCTCGCAATGACGAGGCTCAGGCGGCTTCGCGGATCGTGGCGGCGCCGAGGACTTCGCGGCCGGCGAGGTCGAGCAGGGCGACGAGCTGGCCTGGGGCGATTGCGCGTTGCGGCTCCGCGAACCGGACGCGCAGGGTGCCGTCGGGTTCGAGGATGGCCGTGGCGCGGGCCGGGCGGGAACGGTAGCGCGTCATCGCGAGCACCTCGGCACGCCCGCCCGTGAAGGCCTCGGGGCGGATCAGGTTCAGCTCGTCGGCGATCAGACCGAAGGCGTCGAGTTCGTCTTCCCGTCCGATTACGATGGTGTTCGTCGCCGGGTCGATGCGGGTGACGTAGCGCGGCTGCGCCTCGCCGCCCGGAAGCCCGCGGCGCTGGCCGACCGTATAGCCGCCGATCCCGCTATGGGTGCCGGCCGCCGCACCCGCCGTAGTCAGGATCGCGCCCGGCTGGGCCGTCTGGGGTGCGAGCCGGGTCAGCACCTCGCGATAGTCTCCGCCCTCGACGAAGCAGATGTCCTGCGACTCGGTCTTCTCGGCGACGCCGAGACCCAGACGCAGCGCGTGGCCGCGTGTCTCGGCCTTCGTGAGCGACCCGATCGGGAGCAGCAGCCGCTCGAGCTGTGCCGTCGTCAGCTGGGCCAGTGCGTAGGCTTGGTCTTTGGGGGAGTCGCTGCGGAAGAGGTGCGGCCCGTCGGGGCGATGCTCGAGCCGGGCGTAGTGGCCCGTCGCGACGTAGCGCGCTCCGAGCCGGTCCGCGTAGGCGCGCAGGGTCCCCAGCTTCACCTCGTTGTTGCACGAAACGCAGGGGTTCGGGGTGCGCCCGTTCGTGTAGTCGTGGGCAAACCGCTCGATCACGCCGCGCCGGAACGTCTCCTCGAAGTCGAGGACGTAGTGGGGAATGCCCAGCGTCGCCGCACTCCGGCGGGCGTCGTCGAAGTCGTCGGCGCCGCAGCACGACTTCGCGTGTGCCGGCTTCGTGGGCGCGTACATCTTCATGGTCACGCCGACGACGTCGTAGCCCGCCTCTGCCAGCAGGCCTGCCGCCACCGCCGAATCTACGCCGCCGCTCATCGCGGCGACGACGCGCACTCGCTCGTTCATCTCTGTTCGACAGAACTCCATACAAGGGAAACGGGGTGCGCCCGCAAAGGGTGCGCAGACATGTCTGCGCTCGGAGACGAGTTCCGAAGCGCGCGGGAAGCGCGCGGGCTCACGCTCTCGGACGTGGCCGAACGGATTCACATCCGTTCGGTGTACCTGAACGCGATCGAAAACGAGGATTGGCAGTCGATCGGCGCGCCGGTCTACGTCCGCGGGTTCATCCGCACCTATGCGCGGTTCCTCGCGCTCGAGAGCGAAGCCGCGGTCGCCCAATTCAACCAAACGGTCCCTGTCGAGCGCCCCGTGCCCGCCAACGTCTCCGTCCAAGACGAGCGCGAGCAGTCCGGTCCGTCGCCGTGGGCCTTGGGCGGCGTCGTGGTCGCGGTGGCGCTCTCCGCCTTCGCCGGCTATGAGTGGTGGTCGTTCTCCCAAGGGAGCGGCGTCGCCAGGGTCAGCGTCGCGACGCCGGCCCCGCTGCCGAGCGTGACGCCGGCCGCGCAACCGGCCGCACCGCCCGGCGGGTCCCAAGCTGCGTCCCCGGGCGCCACGGCGCCCCCGAACCTGCACCACGCCCTCGAGATCCGGCTGACGCAGCGGTCCTGGCTGCGCGTCTCGGTCGACGGCACCACGCAGCTCGAAGGGATTTACCCCGCCGGCACGGTGCGAACGTTCACCGGCAAGCTGGCGGATGTCCGGGTCGGCAATGCCGGCGGCGTCACGATCACGGTCGACCGGCGCGCGCCCGCGACCCTCGGCAAAGACGGCGATGTCGTCGAACACCGCTTTGTGCTCTAAAGTCTAACGGCGCTCCGCCCTAGGCTCCGCGCCCCCAACGCCTCTGGCGTGGGGCCCCCGGGTCCGACCTCGCGACCACGTTGTCCCTGTTGTACGATTCTGCTGCGCTCGGTCCATCGCCGCAGCTTGGTAACCGTCACGAAAGTTCCGAATTATGCCTGATGCCTCATTCGATGTAGTCTCTAAAGTCGATCCGCAAGAATTGGACAATGCGCTCAATCAGGCTCGTAAGGAAATTGCGGGGCGGTTCGATTTCAAGAACTCGATGGCGTCAATCGAGAGCGACGACAAGACGATCACCATCCTGGCCGACGACGAGCTCAAGCTGCGGAACGTCATCGACATTCTCCAGTCCAAAGCGGTCAAGCGGGGGATCGACCTGAAGGCGCTCGATATGTCCTCGACGCCGGAGCCCGCCTCGGGGAGCACCTTCCGCCAGAAGATCGCGATCCGCGCCGGAATCCCGAAGGACAAGTCCAAGCCGCTGATCGAGGCGATCAAGGCGGCCAAGCTCAAGGTCCAGGCCCAGTATCAAGACGAGCAGATCCGCGTCTCAGCGAAGTCCAAGGACGATCTGCAAAAGGTTATCCAGCTGCTAAAAGGGTTGGACTACGAGTTACCACTACAGTTTGT
>JAQBPM010000290.1 GCA_028287525.1 Vulcanimicrobiota bacterium
ACGCGATAGGGCGCCGACGCGGCTCCGTCCCCGCGCAGCGCGGCGATCGCGGCGGCAAACCGGTTCCCGAGCGACGAGGGCTTTTGACCCGCCGCCGATTCCGAAACCGCGACGTTATACTCCGCCAGCGGCGAAGCGGCGCCGGCGGGTTCCGGCGGCGCGTCCATACTCTGCACGACGAGCGTACCGTCGGTCGACGCCGCCAGCAGCGACGACGAGAAGACGTTCGCGACGTTGGGTCCGAGCGACGTCACGCCTCCGGACGGCGTGACGTATGGTCCCGACGCGGGAGTAGGGGTCGGGGTCGGCGTCGGGGCGCCGACCGTGCCTACGCCTGGGGCCGTCGGCGTGACGCTGCCGCCTCCACCTCCGCCACCCCCGCCACACGCTGCCAGCGCCGCCGTACACACGCCGACGACAAAGAAAAGCCGCACCCGTTCGAACAGATCCATATCTACCGGGTACGCCCTTGCTCGCCTTCTCCCCCCTAATGGCTAGGCGCCCGTATGCGCGGTACCGCGCTCAGGCCGAGGGCGCGCCGTCCCGGATGCGCCAGCGGCCGCGCACCATCACGTGACGCGGAGCCGCGCGGTCGGCGGCAAAGACGTAGCGATCGAGCAGTTCGCCAGGCGGAGCGCCGGCCAGCGGCGGCTCCCGATCGTCGAGCACCACGAGGTCCGCGCGCCGTCCCGGTGCGATCTCGCCGGCGGGCAGCCCGCACGCGCGCGCACCGCCGCGCGCCGCGGCAGCGTACAGCGTCTCGCCGCACGACGCGCCGGGCTCGGTCGCGGCGATGATGCGCCGCCGCGCGACGAGCCGCTGGCCGTACTCGAGCCAGCGCAGCTCCTCGACCGGCGAGATCGAGACGTTGCTGTCGGATCCGATACCGAACGTTCCGGCGGCCGCCAGATACGGTGCGAGCGGGAACAGCCCGTCGCCGAGGTTCGCTTCGGTCGTCGGGCACAATCCGGCGACGGCGCCGCTGCGCGCCAAACCGTCGCGTTCCGCGGCGTCGAGGTGCGTCGCGTGCACGAGACACCAGCGCGCGTCGACGTCGTGGTTCGCGAGCAGCCACGCGACCGGACGCGCGCCCAGCGCCGCGCGCACCGCGTCGACTTCACGTTCCTGCTCCGCGACGTGCAAGTGGATCGGGACGTCGCGCGGCGCACCGCCGATCAGCGCGAGAAGTTCGTCGGGCGTCACCGCGCGCAGGGAGTGCGCGCACGCGCCGACGATCAGGTTCGGATCGTTCGCATGATCGCGGCGCAAGGTCTGCGAGAGTTCGAGCACGTCGTCGACGCCGCTCGCGAAGCGGCGCTGTTCGGGACGCAGCGGCGCTCCGCCGGCGTCCGAGTGCGCGTAGAGCGCCGGCAGGAGGCAGAGCGCGATCCCCGCGTCGTTCGCCGCGGCGATGAGCGCGCGCGACATCGCCGCGCGGTCGGCATACCAGGCGCCGCGCGGATCGCGATGCAGGTAGTGGAATTCGGCGACCGCGGTGTACCCGGCAGCCAGCATGGAGCGGTAGACGCCGGTCGCGATCGCGCGCAGACCGTCCGGTTCCAGCGTGCCGGCCAGTGCGTACATCGCTTCGCGCCAGGACCAGAAATCGTCGCCGTCCGCGGCGCGGCGTTCGGCCGAGCCGGCCATCGCGCGCTGAAACGCGTGTGAATGCAGGTTCGGCAGGCCCGGGACGACCGGACCGTCGATCCGCTCCGCGTCCCCGTCCACTTCGAACGCGCCGGGCCGCACGTCGACGATCGTCCCATCCGGAGCGACGTCGATGGCGACGTCGGGGGCCCAGCCGGTAGGGAGCAGCGCCTCCCGGGCGATCAGTCGCATCTCGTGTTCTACGACGCAGACGGCCTCCCGGCCGCTCCGCCCAGGAAGGTGCCGCGTCCCGGCGACAACTCGCACAGCGTAGAACTACGGACGCCGGCACGCTTCCCGCGCGCTAGGCTTCGCTCATGGCCGCTTCTCTCGAACTCGCTTTTGGAGCCTGCTGACATGGATTCGAACCGGTACGACGCGCTCGACGCGCGGCTCACGCTGCTCGAACGGCAGGCCCGCCAGCTGCGGGCCGATCTCGCCGCAGCCGCGCCGCCCGCTCCCGGGCCGGCGGCGGAGGCGGCGCCGC
This sequence comes from Vulcanimicrobiota bacterium, assembly GCA_028287525.1. Taxonomy (GTDB): domain Bacteria; phylum Vulcanimicrobiota; class Vulcanimicrobiia; order Vulcanimicrobiales; family Vulcanimicrobiaceae; genus Vulcanimicrobium. The sequence goes on from JAQBPM010000290.1 coordinate 2,135, forward strand.
CGCGCGTCGAGGGGACTCCGCAGATTCCGGTCGCGCCGCGCGAAAAAAGCTCGCTCGAGACGCTGGTGGCCGGACGCGGTCTGCAGTTGGCGGGGCTGCTGCTCGTGCTTTTGGGCACCGCGTTCTTCCTTGACCTCGCGTTCACGAGTGGCTGGATCGGCCCAGCGCAGCGGATCATCCTCGGCCTCGTCGCCGGATCGGCCCTCATCGGTGCCGGCGCGCGTCTGCTGCGCGGCACGTACACGTACCTTGCGGAAGGCCTCGTCGGCCTGGGGGCGGGGATCCTGTACCTCTCGCTCTGGGCGTCGGTCGCGGTCTTCCCGCAGCTGCACGTCGCGCGGCCGGCGGCGTTCGCAGCGATGATCGCGGTGACGGCCGTCGTCGCGGCGCTCTCGGCGCTGCGCCGCTCCGAACGGTTGGCGCTGATTGGACTCGTCGGCGGTTTCCTCACACCGGTTCTGCTCAGCGGCGGCCCGACCGCGCACGTCGAGTTGGCGACATACCTCTTAGTGCTCGCGGGCGGCATGCTCGCGCTCTCGGCGCGCTGCGGCTTCCGCACCGTCGAAGCCGTGACGTTCGTCGCGACGTTTCTGTACGCGGGCGCGTTCTCGCCGGATCCGGCGACGCAATGGAGCGACCGCGATGCGTACGCCGTCGCCTCGCTCTTCTTCCTCGAGTTCGCGCTCGCGTTCGGCTTCGGTGCCGCGCGCAGCGGCGCGGCGTCGCCGGTGCGCGTCGCACTGCTCTCGCTCGACGTCGCGCTGTACGCCGGCTTTCTCGAGATCATCTTCGCGGATCATCAAACGCCGCTCGGCGTGGCGCTTCTCGCGCTCGCGGTGGTGCTGCTCGCGACCGCCCAACTGCGCACGGTCCCGCAGCGCATGACGGCGGCCTGCGGGTATCTGGGCCTCGCGGTCGTCACGCTCGCGCTGCCGGCGCTCATCCATC
>JAQBPM010000301.1 GCA_028287525.1 Vulcanimicrobiota bacterium
CGAGCGTGCCGAGGAACGCGCCCAGGATATCCTGCGGCGCGTTGTTCTGCGGCCCGCCGATCACGCTCCAGTCGAAGTACTCGTTCACGTCCGAGCGCCGCAGCGTGCTCTCGAGCTGTTCGAGCGCTTCGTCGGAGTTGATCATCCACAGCAGCACCACGGCGTCGACTTCGTGGGCGCGCTCCATGACGTGGTAGCGGTACGCCCAGATCACGCCTTCGTCTTCGTCGATGAACGCTTCGTTGAGCTGCGCGACGCGGTTCTGCAAGAAGGCCGTCGCTTCGTCCGTTCCGAGGCTGTACCAGGCCGGCTTCGGGATGAACGTGGTCATGTAGAACTGCGGCGGGATGTCTTCTTCGTCGTCGTCCTCGCGCGGGTCCAGCGGGTTCAGCGGGTCGAGCGGGTCCTGGGGGTCCATCCGTTTTCCTGTACCCGTTCATACCCGCGCCGGCCTGTCCGACCCGGTGGGCGATCGACGGCTCCTAGGGGCTGCTGAGGCTCACGTCAAGGCTATCTGGCGGCGATCGCCACTGCGCGTCAGCCGCGTTTCGCGGCCGGGCGAACGAGGCGCCCAGCCTGCCTCCGCATGAGGTAGTTGCCGCCGATCGAGGTGCCGCTGGGGTCGGCGAAGATCGAATCCAAGACGAAACCGGTCGCGCCCGCATCGACCGACAAGGTGATGTTGTTGACCGGCTTCGTGCTCGCAATGTCGTCGAGCTCGATGATCGCCGCCGTCTTGCCGCAACCGCAGCCCGCGACGTTCGCGCCGTGATTGGTGTGGATCCAGTTGTTATCGCTCGTCGTGACCGTTGCCGTCCACACCGTTCCGATGGGAAGATTGTTGAAAACCGTGAGTTGCGAACGGCCGTAGAGCGCGGTTGGGGTGGTGGTCGTCAGCGTGATCGTGCCCGGGTTCGGCGTAACGTCGTATCCGATGCCGCCGGCGTCCGGCGCGATCGTCCCACCGGCGCCGCCTAGCGTCCAGTTGAAGTACGACAGGTTCGATCCGTCGTCGCCGAACGTGCGCGCAACGGTGATCGGCTGCACCGCGCCCAGCGGGAAGCAGGCCGGGAGCACGACGATGACCGCTTTCGGAAACGGCACGCTGCACAGCGAGAGGTTCGCGGTCGAGACGTTCCACGGGTTGAACGTGTCGACGACGACGGTTTCCTGATTCCCGGTAAATCCGAGTTCGACCGCGCGGTACGGATCGGGGCTGTTCGCGAGTTGGTGGAAGTTGGTCGCCGAAAACGCGCCGGTGCCGAAAGTGGGAAACGCGCCGTACGGTGCGGTCATGAACGGAAACGCAGCCTCGAACGGATCGTTCACGGTGATCGTAAACTCGGTCGAGGCGATCGCGACGTTGACCGCGGCAGGCGGGGCGCCCGTCGGGCGTCCCGCGACCGATGTCCAGCCGCCGAGAAACGGCTGGGTGAACGGTGCGGTGGGGTCGTACGGGTCGTTCGTTGCGCCGATCATGACGTTGCCGCCGTAGACGTTGCGCACTTGTTCGGAACCGGTCGGGTTCGGAACGGTGCACGGTCTGACGTCGGCGGGAACGACCGTCAGGCCGGGCCGCGCGAGGCGCAGCGTACCGGCGTCGACGGTGAAACCGCCGCAGTTGCGATCGTACCCGAGCACGCCGCTCGTGCGCAGCAGGAAGCTCCCGGCGTTCGAGGTCAGGATCGACGGGATCCCGATGTCGCCGAGGAATTGCGTCAGGCTCGCCTCGAGGTTGAGCTCGGAGGCGTTCGTGTAGTCGCGTACGATCGCGAAGTTGCCCGGCGTCGCGGGGTTGGTGGAGATGCTCACGACGCGCTCGAAGCCTGGTCCGATCAGGCTGTAGAGCTGCTGCATTGCTCCGGCGGTAAAGACGCCCGTCGCCGGGTCCGGCGTGATGCCGCCTGCGGTCGCGATTCGCGACGCGAGGAGGCTGGAGAGGTTCGGCAGGTTGTCGATGTCGTAGGTCGAGATGAGGCCGCTGCCGACCAGCGTGATGAAGAGCTGCAGCGACAGCGTCGTCGTCGCGTTCAACGCCGCCGTGTTGGGGTTCGATCCGCCGACGTTGACGAGTCCGCCGACCTCGCCGAGCGCGATCTTTGAGCCGTCGGCCGCGACGCCGGTGAACTCGAGCAGCGCCCACTCGTTGTTGCCGCTCGTGACGTTCGAAAAGCCGACGTTCGCGGTGTAGACGCCGCCGGCCGGCGGCGGAATCGTGACGGTGTTGGTGATCGGTGTCGCGGAGGCGTCGGCGGCGTAGAGCGTCCCGTGGACGTCGATGTGGTCGAAGGTGGGAGCGACGGGCTGCACGCTCGTACCGCGAGTGCCGGCCGGCCGGCGTTTTCCGCCCAGGACGTAGGGGCCCGTTCCGCTCAGCGTGCCGGAGATCGTCAGCGCCGACGTCGCCTTGGGCGGCCCCACCGGAACGGCGGAGCTCCCGCCGGTGCCGCCGGTCGAGCCGCCTCCCCCGCCGCCGCAGGCGGCAAGAACGAACGCGGCGGAAACGGCGGCGCTGCGCACGACGAAGCGACCGAGTCTTGTACGCATGCTCTGTCTCCGGCAAAATCAGGAAAGGACTCTTGCCCTTCCGACCGCACGCTCGGCTTACCTAGGTATCGTGAGCGGAATCACGATCAGTCGTAAATCCCTCGCACGCTCCAGGCGTCGCCCTCGCGCGCGATCCGCAGCAGCGCGCCGTCGTCGAGGCAGACGTCGTACTCGTCGCGGGCCAGCGGCGCGCCTTCGCCGGTCGCGGGGCCCCACCAGCGCTCCTCGACGCGCCACGGTCCGGCGTGATCGACCACCTGCTGCGGCGGCGAGCCGACGAACCGCGGCGCGCCCTCGAAGATGCGCACGTCGATCGGCCGCGTCGGGACGATGCGCAGCTGCAAGGTCGCGGCGGCGGCGAGGGGCGCAGGCTCCGCCCGGGGGCCGCGGGTCGCGAGGATTTCGAGCGTAAACGGTTCGAGCGCGAAGCGCCGTTCGATCCGCGGACCGTCGACGACGCGCGCGCGCAGCGCCTTCCCCTCACCCAGCGCCGCGTCGAGCCGGGCCAGGACGATGCCGATCGCGTCCGGGTCGGGATCGCTGGCGGCGAACAGCGAGAGTGCGACGCCGCCGCTCGCGAGTTCTTCCGCGGCGAGACGCAAGCCGGTGACCGGTGCGGTGAGCGTCACGCCTTCGAGCCGCGCGCGCAGCAGCTCGAACAGCGTCGCGGGGACCGCCGTCGGCTGCGCGACGCGCGTCGTGAGCACGTGCGATTCGCCGTCGTCGCACTCGAGCGAGAGCACCAGCCGTCCGGCGCGGCGTCCGGCTGCAGCGAGATCGTCGACCACCCAACCGACCAGCGTGCGCAGCGCGAAGAGCACCTGCTCCTCGGAGCTCGCTTCGCCTTCGCCGTACAGTCTGCGGTCCACGCGCAGCGCGCGAGCGCGCGGCTTCAACGGACGCTCGTCGATCCCGCGCGCGCGGTCGTGCCACATCGCGGCTTCGGTTCCGAAGCGGCGCACGAACGGCCCGTGCGGCAACGCCGCCAGCTCGCCCAGCGTCGTGACGCCGAGCAGCCGCAACCGTTCGCGCACGCCGTGGTCGATCTCGAGCACCTCGAGCGGCAACGGCGCCACGAACGCCGCCGGATCCCCCTCGCACACGACCCCATCCCCGCGCCACGCCGCCGCCCCCGCCACAAACCGATTCGCCCCGCACCCGACGCGAGCGCCCAAGTCCGTGTCACGAAGGGCGCCGTGCACCGCGCGCACCCAGCCGGCCGCGTCGCCGGCGATCCCCTGCATCTCGAGAAACGCCCGGCCGAGGCCGTCGTCCTCGACCAGCGGCGAGGCCGCATCGAGCGCCTCGAGCACCTCCGCCCACACCCGCGCGTCGGCGAGGGGATCGTCGAACACGGTCCGTGCCTCATTGGCCACCGCCTGGGCCTGCACGAGCGTCATCCCCGGCCGCACTCCCAGCGCCGCAGCCGTCAGCGTGCAGTCGACGACCCGCCCGCGCTCGATTTTGTCGGCCAGGATCAGCGGCGCATCGAGGTCGACCTCAGGCTTGTTGAGCCGAGCGACCGCAAGCCGAAAAGCGGGAATCCAAACGCAAACGACCGGCATAGGGAGGCTTACGATACGAACATATGTTCGATTCGTCAAGCACCGGCCGTTAACTCTACTTTTTCGGGGACGCGGTGCACCGCGTCGACCTCGCGGGCGGAGGTACTTGCCATGTCGGTGTTCTTAGCGAGATCGGAGTGCCGGGGCGACTTCTGGCACGTCATCACGTACGACATCACCAATCCAAACCGGTTCCTCGCGGTCGTTCGCGACGTCGTCCGGCACGCGACGTCGCATCATGAATCGGACCGGCACTCGATCGCGAAAGCGAAGGCCCGAAACGGTCACGAGATCTCTTTGGAAGTGCACGAAGACGGCAGCACGGTGCTCGCTCATCGCGACGAAACGGGAGAGATCGTCTCGCGGACGTGCTCGGGGAAATGCGGCGATCAGTCCGTCGGGCCGATCGACTGTCCCGAAGGCAAGTCGCCGTTCCTGAACTGCACCGTCAACCCGCCGACGCTGGAGTGCGTCTGAGCGACGAGCTCGGAGTGTTCTTCGTTAGCCGCCACCGTCTCCGCTGCGCACCACAACGGCTCTGTAGATGAAGTCGCGCCACGCGGAGTCCACCTGCGGGGCGGAAAGACCATCGGTCTTCGGGCCGGATTTGCCGCTGAGCATGGCGACGCCGTCCATCTTCTTGCAGATGAGCGAAGTTCCGGTGGCGTGTTTCGCGGTCTCAGGTTCGCCAGCCGTGGCGGGCCGGCACACCATAGTGGCTGCCAGTTTGGGTTCGGCAGCGCTGGCGGCAGGGTTGGGGACGGGGGCGGCGGATTGAGCCAGCGCGATCGCCGACGTCGCAAGGATCGTCGCAGCGGCAAGTGCGAGGGTCGTCTTCGTCATGAACATCTCCCGATGTCGTGAGATTGCACAATGCGCACGCGGCGCATTTTCGGCCCCACGCCCGACAAATTGCCATCCACATGCTGGGCGTAATCGTGCGCGTTGTCAACAAGCAATGCGTCCAATGGTTTCGGCGCAGTTCGAATGATCGTGCAACGCTTGTCGATAGCGCACGCCGTCGGAGCGTCAACGGCAGTTTCAGCGTTCAAACAGGCAGGATTCGGCGAGCAAGGTAGCGCTTTACGTGTCGGCATGAAGATTGCGGTGACCGGTGCGGCGGGAACGATCGGACGGAGACTGTGCGCGGACCTCGCGCAGGATCACGAGGTCGTCGGAATCGACCTGCGCGACGCCGGCGTCATCGCGGACGTGCAAGATCTCGACGCGCTCGTTGCCGCGTTCGACGGCTGCGAGACGGTCGTCCACCTCGCCGGCGTCGTCTCGGTCACGACGTCGTGGGAAGACACGCACGGTCCCAACATCGCGGGGACGTACAACGCTTTCGAAGCGGCGCGTCGCGCCGGCGTGCGGCGCGTGATCTTCGCGAGTTCCAACCACGCCGTCGGACGCTACGAGATCGAGAACCTTCCGCACATCTACGAGCCCGGCTTCGGTCTGGTCGTGCGCACCGACGGACCGTATCGCCCCGACGGATTGTACGGCGTGTGGAAAGCGTTCGGCGAAACGCTCGGGCGGTATTACAGCGAGACGTTCGGGCTGCAGGTGACGTGCGTGCGGATCGGCTCGATCACCGCGATCGATCGTCCCGACGACCCCAGCGTCGCGGAGTCCTCGGGTTGGCTCGGTTTGAGCGTCGAGCAGAAGTTCGCGCGCTACGCCGCGACGTGGATGTCGCAGCGCGATTTCGCCCGCCTCGTGCGCGCGGTTCTCGCGCGCGACGTTCCGTATGCGATCGTCTACGGCGTCGGCGATAACGCGACGCGCTTCTGGGATCTCGAACCGGGCCGCGCGATCTTCGGCTTCTGGCCCCTCGACGGCACGCGCGAACGGCCGTCGTAACGCGATGTGGGGTCATTGCGAACGTGTCATTGCGAACGTGTCATTGCGAGCTTGTCGAGCAACCCTCGTCTCGCGCTGAGCGTCCTTCGACAGGCTCAGGACCGAAGCGCGAGCCCACGTCTCGCCCAGCACGTTCGCCGCGGTGCCGGATCCGCGGCATCACTGACGTTCGCGGTTGCGGTGTCGGCACTCGGCTTCGCTCGCGCCGACACGATGGGTTCCTCGACGAGCTCGGAATGACGTGGAGCGCCGGTCGCGCGTCATCGCGAGATCGTCAATTCGGCCGAACGGTTGCCTTGCGAAGGTGCAATGCCCGCGGCGCGCGTTGCGTTGAGGGAACATGCTGTTGCACGCGCTCGCTCTCGCCGCCGTCTTTCTGCCCACCTATGGGCCGATCGCCCAGCCCGCGTCCACGACGCCGCCGGGGATGCGGATCCCGGTCTCGTCGACCGAAGCGCTGATTCTGAACTCGGGCTCGACCAACACGGCCGGGTATCGCCTGCGGGTCTCGACCAGCGGCTGGACGACGCTGCAGCAAGGCGACGTCGCGCTGCGCAAGCGCGTCGCCGCGCGCTTCGTCCAGCGGCTGTTCGCCGATTTGCGCGCGACTGGCCCGCTCGACGAGCTCGCCATGCATCCGTGCATGAAGAGCGCGTCGTTCGGGACGTCGATGGTCATCGTCTATCGCGGCAAGACCTCGCCCGACATCTCGTGCCCGGGAACGTCGCGGGCCCTCCAACAAGACGCGCTCGCGCTGGCCGACGCCGCCGGCGTCTCGTTCATGGCGCGCCCGCTGCCGTAGCCGCGCGCGAGACGAACATGAGATCGAACTAAGAGCGTGGTGAACGTTCGTTAAGACCCTAGTGCAATCGCGTGTGCCGCTGCGTAGCATGACTGCACGGAACCTCGTTCCACGGCACTCATACCGCAATCATCTGGAGGCACCGATGTTCACCAAAGCTTTCGTCGCCACCGCACTTCTCGCCGCGCTCGTCGCCCCGCTCGCCGCGAGCGCCGGTCAAGTCGAGCAGCGCGTCGACAACCAGCAGCACCGCATCAACCAAGGCGTCCGGAACGGTTCGCTGACGTACGGCGAGTACCACCGGCTCGACAACGGCCTCGACCACATCCAGGCGCAGCGCGCCCGCGACCTGCGCCGCAACGACGGACATCTGACGCCGGCCGAATACCGCCAGCTCAACCGCGAGCAGAACCGTCTCTCCGACCGCATCTCCTTCGACAAGCACAACGGACCGCACCAGCACTAGCCGTTAGCCCGACGAGACGCGGGCCGCCGGCACAGCAACTCCTTGAAGGATGTGCTCGCGCAGATCGACCGGCGCCGGACGATCCTCGAACGCATCGCATCGTACGAGCGCGTCGCCCACCGGGGCGGCGCGTTTGTGTTTGCGCACGATCGCGCGCAGGTCGAATCCGGCCAGCTCGCTGACGTGACCAGCCGGACCGTTCCAGCGCACGCGCTCGAGCGCCGTCTCGAGCCGCACCGAGGCGAAGTAGCGCAGCTCCGCCGACGCCTCGTCGCCGAGCGCGATCAGCAGCACGTTGGCGCGGTGGGCTTGGCTCGCCAGCCGCGTCCACATCGCCGAGCCGGTGCCGCGTCCGCTAGGCAGCGTCGGGATGACGACGACGGTGAACGCCCCCGAGCGCACCACGATGTCGGCGGCCCGCGCCGCGGCGACCGGCTCGCTCACCGGAACCACCAGCAGCCGCTCGAGCCGCACGCCGGCAGCCGCGAGCGCGGGCGGGAAGAGGTCGACCCCGATCAGCGCTCCCAGACCGCGCCGGGTCGCGGCGGCGAGCAGCCGTGCCGCCAGCGTGCTGCGGCCGGAACTGGGCGGCCCCTCGATGGTCCCGATCGTGCCGCGCGGGAAGCCGCCGCCGAGCGCGGCGTCGAGGTCGACCAATTCCGTGCGCACGAGCGCCTCGTCTCCCAGGGCGAAGGCCGCCGCGGTCGCCTCACGGTGATCGCGGTTGAGCCGCTCGCGCAACGCCGCGAACGCTTGTCCTGAGCCTGCCGAAGGGAGGGGGTCGACGGCCATGGGACGCCGATCGTATCGAACACACGTTCGATTGTCAATGCGATTTCAGCCCGCTCCATGCTTGTCATTGCGACGAGCTCGCCAAAGGCAGGAGGGCGGTTTCCGCTGGTGGCGGGCCGCCGCTAGGAAGGGACGCGGGGGCCGGGTGGGGATGAAGCGGAGAGCCCGTGACCGCACTTCCAACGATCTCCGCTTCGGCGATCCACGTCGCCCCGATCCGCTTTGTCGACCGCACGCTTGCCAACGGCCTGCGCGCGATCCTGGTGCCGGACAGCCGGGTTCCGTCGGTCGCGATCAACGTCGCATACCGCGTCGGCGGCAAGGACGATCCGCCGGGACGCTCCGGGTTCGCACACCTCTTCGAGCACTTGATGTTCAAGGGTACTTCGCGCACCGCGCCCGAGACGATCGACCGGCTGACCGAAGACGTCGGCGGCTTCAACAACGCCTTCACCTCGGAAGACATCACCAATTACTACGAGGTCGTGCCGTCGAACCACCTCGAGCGATTGCTGTGGGCCGAAGCGGACCGGCTCGCCTCGCTGACGGTGAACGAGGCGAACTTCGCGACCGAGCGCGACGTCGTGATCGGTGAGTACGATCAGCGCATCCTGGCCGAACCGTACGGAATGCTCGACGAGCTGGTCAATCGCGAAGCCTACACGCTGCACCCGTACCGGCGCGGCGTGATCGGCAGCCCGGCGGAGCTCAACGCTGCCGCGCTCGAGGACGTGGTCGCGTTTCACGCGACGTACTACCGTCCCGACAACGCCGTGCTGGTGGTCGCCGGTGATCTCGACGTCGACGAGACGTGGCGCTGGATCGACCGGTACTTCGGGCCGATCGCAACGCCCCAGACGCCGATCCCGCGCGTGCTCGCGGTCGAACCGGTGCAGACGGCCCAGCGATCCTACACGCATCGCGCCGCGAACGTACCGTTGGCCGCGGCGGAAGAGGCGTATCACATTCCGGCCGCTTCGCATCCCGACGCCGCGGCGCTCGACGTGCTCGAAGCGCTGCTCGGCGCGGGCCGGTCCTCGCGGCTCTACACCTCGCTGATCTACGACAAGCAGCTCGCGACGAGCGCCTGGGCGTCGGCGGATTTGCGCGAGCAGCCGGGCCTCTTCGGAGCGCGCGTGACGTGCGCGCGCGGGGTGGCGCTCGCCGATGCGCGCGCCGCACTCGGCGCGGAACTCGAGCGGGTTCGCACCGAGCCGCCATCGCCGGCGGAACTCGCGCGCGTTCAGACGCAGATCGCCAGCGCCCTGGTGCGTTCGCGACAGACGGCGAGCGGAATCGCGCTCGCGCTGGTGCATGCGACGACGGAACGCGGCGATCCGGGCGTGGTGAACGCCGATCTCGATCGCTACCTCGCGGTAACGGCCGACGACGTCAGGCGGGTCGCGCAGACGTACCTGCGCGCCGAGAACCGCACCGTCATCGAGTATTTGCCGTTATGACCGCGTCGCATGCGAT
>JAQBPM010000473.1 GCA_028287525.1 Vulcanimicrobiota bacterium
AGCGCGCGACACCACAGGCGCGGCTGAAGTACTCCTGTTGTGCCGGAGTCGGATCAAGCCGAACGCGGTGCGCGAGCCTCATCGAAACGACTATAGATCGTGAGTGTGCCATACGTATGGCCTTCCCAGTGACGCAAAGGACACCCAAGCCCGTCCTTGGACGTCCACAAAATCACCAACAGCTACGAGCCCTTCACTCCAGGCGTCGAACTCAGGGCGTCAAAATCGACATGCCGCAGAGCGTCCCAGCAAATACGCTCGGTCGCGCGCGTTCTGCGCAAGCGACGCAGCGCGCTCGAACTCGGTCCGGGCTTCGGTCAAGCGCCCGAGTTTGAAAAGCATGTCCGCCCGAACGCTCGGCAGCAAGTGGTACGTTTTGAGGGTCGGCTCCTCGAGCAGCGCGTCGACGAGCTCGAGGCCCGCTTGCGGCCCGAACGCCATTCCAACTGCGACCGCGCGGTTCAATTCCACCACGGGATTCGGCACGAGCTGCGCGAGTGCGTCGTAGAGTGCCACGATGCGCTCCCAATCCGTCTGCTCGAGGGAGCCTGCTCGCGCATGACACGCGGCGATCTCGGCTTGCAGCGCGTACGGTCCCAGCACGCTGCCGAGTTTTTCAGCGTGCGCAAGTGCCTGCAGTCCACGCTGGATCAGAAGATGATTCCACCTGCCGCGATCCTGATCGAGCAAGAGAATCGGTTCGCCCGATGGACCCACGCGCGCCTTCATCCGCGACGCTTGAATTTCCATCAGCGCAGCGAGTCCGTGCACCTCCGGTTCGTTCGGCATCAGCCCGGCGAGCACGCGGCCGAGCCGCAACGCATCTTCAACCAGCTCCGGGCGCAGCACGTCCTCACCTGCCGTCGCGGAATAGCCCTCGTTGAAGATCAAATAGATCGCTTCGAGCACCGAGCCGAGACGCTGGGCGAGATCCGGACCGGACGGTACTTCGAAGGGAACGCGCGCTTCCGAGAGCGTGCGTTTTGCGCGCACGATGCGCTGTGCGATCGTCGGCTCGGAGACGAGAAAGGCGCGTGCAATCTCTCCGGTCGAAAGTCCGCCGAGCAGACGCAGCGTCAGTGCAACCCGCGCGTCGGTCGATAAGACGGGATGGCACGCGACGAACATCATGCGCAGAAGATCGTCGTTGATCTCTTCGTGCGCGATGGCGAACTCTTCGTGCGACTCGTGCGTGGCGAGATCGCGGCCGAGCTCTTCGGTCTTTCGTTCCAGCGACTTGACGCGGCGCACTTCATCGATCGCGCGCCGCTTTGCGGCCGTCATCAGCCACGCGCCGGGACTGCGCGGGATGCCCGACTCCGGCCACTGCGTGAGCGCGGAGACGAAAGCATCCTGCGCGAGCTCCTCGGCGCGGCTGATGTCTCGCACCATGCGCGTCAAGCCCGCGATCAGTTTCGGCGCTTCGATGCGCCAAATCGCATTGAGAGTACGATTTATCTCGGACTCGTCACGCAAGGTTACGGGGAATCCCCCACTTCGTGAAGATGACACGTCCCGTTTCCGATGAGATCGAGAAACCGGTTCGTCAGCGCGATCGCATCGTCGCGATCTTTGACTTCCAGCAGGGCGTAACCGCCGACGACTTCCTTGGCTTCGGTGAATGGCCCGTCGGTAACCGTGGTCTTGCCGTTCTTGCGCGCTACCGTCAGTTCAAGCATGTCGGGCATGCGACCGCCGGTGTCGAGGAGCACCCCGTTGCCCCTCCACTCTGCGATGAGCGCGCCAATCTTCTCCATCTCTTCTTGGGTCGGCGGTCCAGAGGCAGCCGACGGAGTCACCGTCATGACAGAGAGAATCTTCATTTGACTTTCTGCCGCAGACGTTCTTCCAGGGCGCGCACTTCCGGCGGCAAGTTCTCGCCGAAATCGTCGGCCTCAAACACCTGACGAATTTCGATCTCTTCCCCGCCGTCGAACGGCGCGGACATGAAGCGCTCGACGACTTCCTCCCGCGACTTGCATTGGACGATCCAAAAGCCCGCGACGAGCTCTTTTGTCTCGGTGAACGGCCCGTCGGTAACGGTCGTCCTCCCGCCGTCAAAGCGCAGCCGCGCGCCCTTCGAAGACGCGTGAAGGCCTTCCCCGGCCAGCATTACGCCGTCCTTGACGAGCAGTTCGTTGAACTTGCCCATCTCCGTCAGCTTCCCGGACGTCGGCAGGACGCCCGCCTCGCTCTCCTTGGTCGCTTTGACCAGGACCACAAACCGCATCGTAACTCTCCTTTGGTGGGTGCTCTACGCATACGTCGAACGGCGGGGCGGCACTTTCGACACGATCCCGAGAATATTTCGTGCCGGACCTTTTGTCTACAGGGCAAGGCCCTCAGGCGGTCGGAGGCACCCAGTCCCTGGGGCCCTCGGGGGGTTCACCTCGGTCGGGGTCTGGCCCGACCGTACGGTTCTTCTGCGGTGGAGAAACCTGCCGAGCGGGTACATGCAGCGAGGGCGGGCGCTTCGTGGAGATACTAGGGCCATGCCGCGGGAGGGATCTTGACCGTAGTATTGGGGGGAACGCTGGATGCCACACAGCGGCGACTCACGCTGCTCGTGCGCGCCGGCGAGCTTTTCCACCGTTCGCTCGACCTCGAAGAGACGCTGTCGAATGTCGCACGCACGGCGGTCGAGTCGTTTGCGGAGCTGTGCTTGTTCGACCTGATCGACGAGAACACGGGCCGGCTCTACGTGAGCGTCGGCGCGCATCGCGATCCGCTGATCGAGTCGTCGCTCAAGGCGATGGTCACGCCGCTGCTGCAGTCCGAGACGCGGGGCATCCATCCCGCCCGGCACGTCGCGCAAACCGGCGAGCCGTTCTTCGTGCCGGTTTTCGACGAGTTGACGCTGATGGAGCACGCGTCGTCGGACGAGCACGAGTCATTCATGCGGCGGATGATGTACCGGTCGAAGATCGTGGTCCCAGTGGTGGCACACGGGGGCATCTTCGGAGCGCTGACGTTCGTTCGGACGGATGATTCCGAACCGTTCGGCATCGAGGACATGCAGGCCGCCGAAGAGCTCGGCCGCCGCGCCGGGCTCGCCGTCGCGAACGCGAAGCAGTACCGCCGGGAACAGCACGTCGCCGAGACGCTGCAGCGCGCATTCCTCAACGACGAACTGCCGAATACCGAAGCGCTGCAGTTCAACGCGATGTATCAAGGCGCGCAGGTCGACACCGCGCTCGGCGGCGACTGGTACGACGCGTTCGCCGTCGACGGGCGAATCGTGATGACGATCGGCGACGTCACCGGAAAGGGCGTCGACGCGGCGCGGCTGATGGTGCAGCTGCGGCAGTGGGTCCGCATGACGGCCGTCGTCACGCTCGACCCGGCGCAGATGATGACGCTGCTGAATCGCGCCCTCATTCTCGAAGGACGCGACGAGCTTGCGACTGCGTTCATCGCCGTGATCGATCGCGCCGGGCGCTCCATGACGTACAGTTCCGCCGGGCATCCGCCGCCGATTCTGAAACCTATCGACGGCGTTCCGTCGTTCCTTCCGGGGAGCGCATGCGTGCCGCTGGGGGTAGAGCGCGACACGCAATACGTGGAATACACCGCGCCGCTGGACGGGACCGCGCTGCTGATGCTCTATACCGACGGCTTGACGGAGGTCGACCGCGACCCGGTCCAGGGCGAAGCGGCGATCGCACATCTGCTCTCCGGAGAAGAGGTGCTGTACGCGGCGAACCCCGCACGCTTCGCGAGCCGCCTCATCGCCGGAAAGCGCGCGCGCGACGACATGGCGATCTTGACGGTCCGCTTCGGGCAGACCGAAGGCCGGTGGGCGTTCGACGTCCAGGATTCCGGGGCGGCGTACGCCATCAAACGCGACTTCGTGGCCGCGGTAACGAACGAGTACGGCAGCGCCGCCGACATCAATGCGTGCGAGATGATCTTCAGCGAGCTCGTCGGGAACGTGCTGCGGTACGCGCCCGGGCGATTGAGCCTCGGCCTCTCCGTCGATGACCGCGGCATCTGGCTCCACGTGATAGATGACGGCCCCGGCTTCAACGGACCGCCGTCGCTGCCGAACGACCTCTGGTCCGAGTCAGGTCGAGGACTCTTCCTCGTCGCCGCGCTCGGAGAGGAGTTTCACATCAAACGGCTTCCGGTGTACGGCACGTACGTGAAGGTACTGCTGCCGAGGAAGACGCCAACCCAGCCCGCGGAGTGACGCTATTTTAGAAAGCTCACCAGCTCGGGGTTGACGATCTCCGGGTGCGTCCACGCGATGTTGTGCGGCCCATCCTTGACGACCACGTACTTGGCGCCCTTGATGAGCTTGGCCGTTTTCGCGCCCGACGCCGCAATCGGCAAGATGCGATCCGCGTCGCCGTGCATGACCAGCGTGGGGACGTCGATACGCGCCAGATCCTTGCGAAAATCCGTATACCACGTCGATATGCATGCGACCGTCGCAGTCGCCGACGAGCCGATGGCGACGTTCCAGTTGGCCTGCACGGCTTGCTCGCTCACACGCTTTCCGAGCAGCACGTCGGTGTTGTAGAAATTCTTGAAAAAATCGGTGAAGTACGCATAGCGGTCAGCGACTGCGGCCGCCTCCAGACCGGAGAAGACATCCTTCGGGACTCCATCCGCGTTGTCGGAGGCCTGGAGCAGGTACGGCGGTACGCCTGAGAGGATCACGGCTTTGCGCACGCCCTCTGAGCCGTACTTGCCGACGTACCGAGCGACCTCGCCGCCGCCCATTGAGAACCCGACGAGACAGATCTCGCGCAGCCCGAGGTGCATGACGAGCTTGCGCAGATCGTCGCAAAAGGTGTCGTAGTCGTAACCGCTCGCCGGCTGACTCGACTTTCCAAATCCACGACGGTCGTAGGTGATCACACGAAAACCGGCGGCGAGCAGCGCGGGGACCTGCTTCTCCCACGACGCGCCGCTCAGCGGGTACCCGTGGATCAACACCACCGGCGGTCCAGCGCCATGGTCCTCGTAATAGAGATCGATCGGTGCGGAGTTTTCCTGACCGACGGTGACGTAACTCCGCGATTCCTGTGTGGGCGTGGTGCTCATGGTGCTCCGCTCCGTGCGTGGTCGTAGGCATCGACGTCACGGCAATCGTAGGGCGATCCATGCGCGGAGCCGCGCGACTAATGGCGCTCATACCGAGGGCTTTCGTCCCCTCGGCTTGCCGGAAGCGCTATCGTCTCGAGACGATGCAGTCGTCTTACAGACGATCCCGAAGACGGCAAGCACAGCACTGCCGATAGGGCCGAGTAGGCGCTGCATCGCTTCGTTCGCGAGCTGTATCGTACGCGAACGCACCGGAGTTCGAACGCATGTTTCATCTCGATCAGCTAACCGATTGGGGCTTACTGTTTCTGAGAATCATGGCCGGCGCGACCTATGTCGACAGCGGTTTCAGCGATTTGAAGGACCTCGACGCGCGCAGCAAGAGCATCGGCATGTCCCGGAACTTTACCACCTTCCTAGCCGTGGCCGAAATCGCCGGCGGAGCGGGACTGATCTTGGGCGTGCTGACGCAACTGGCGGCGATCGGATTAATCCTCATCATGCTCGGCGCGATTCAAAGGAAAATTTTCGTCTGGAAAGTCAGTTTTTGGGGCAACGGCGGACTCGGCTGGTCGTACGATTTGACGTTCATCTCTATGCTGCTTGTCATCATGTTCACAGACGGCGGCAGATTCGTCCTCGTGCGTTAGGATACAAGGAATGCGTGGACAAACGCGACGATCCCGGACAGCCGAAGAAGGCGGAACCCGACGACGCTCCACTCGAGGAAGACCTGACCGGCGGAGGATTGCTCCCTCCCGGCATCCTTGGGGTCGACGTCGCGGAGATCGATCCCGACGCGGGAACTCCGGCTTCGCTCGACATCGCCGGCATCGATGACCGAAGCCTCGGTTGGGGCGGCGCCGAGCCGACGCTTTGACGGTTTCTGCGATTCGCGCATCCTATCAGTGCAAGTGATACCATTGCCGATCGTCTGGTTGAGTGCGCACGCGAGCGGTATAACCGACGCATGACGATTACCATTCCCCGCCGCCGCCTCGGAGGGCTGGAGACTTCAGCGCTGGGCCTCGGCTGCATGGGCATCTCCTCCGCCTACGGGCCGCCGTCCGAGGAGTCCGGCACCGCGGCGATCCGGCGCGCGATCGACCTCGGCATCACGTTCATGGACACCGCCGAGGTCTACGGCCCACTCCGCAATGAAGAGGTCGTCGGCGCGGCGATCCGCGACCGGCGCGCCGAGGTCCAGCTCGCGACGAAGTGGGGCTTCAAGTTCGACGAGAACATGCAGCGTCTCGGCGTCGACGGCTCGCCGGCGAACGCACGGCGCGCACTCGAGGGCAGCCTCAAGCGGCTCGGAGTCGACCACATCGATCTTTGGTACCAGCACCGCGTGGACCCCGGCGTGCCGATCGAGGAGACCGTCGGAGCGATGGGCGAGGCCGTTGCCGCCGGCAAAGTGCGGTACATCGGACTCTCCGAGGCGTCGGCCGCCACGATCCGTCGCGCGCACGCGACGCACCCGATTACCGCGGTGCAGAGCGAGTACTCGTTGTTCGAGCGCGGCGTGGAGCGCGACGTCCTGCCCACGCTGGAGGAACTCGGGATCGGCTTCGTGCCGTACAGCCCGCTCGGCCGCGGCTTCCTTACCGGAACCGTCGACGCGCAGTCGCTCGGCGACGACGACTTCCGCAAGACGGTCCCGCGCTTCACTGGCGAGGACGGCGAGCGCAACGCGCGCCTCGTTACGATCGTCCGCGAGGTCGCCGCAGCGCACGGCGTCACGCCCGCGCAGGTCGCGCTCGCGTGGGTGTTGAGCCGCGGCGAGCATATCGTGCCGATCCCCGGAACGACGAAAGCCGCGCGGGTCGACGAGAACGCCGGCGCGCTTGCAGTACGCCTGACTCCGGCCGACGTCGAGAAGCTCGACGCGATCGCAGACCGCACGACCGGCGACCGCTACGCGCCCGCAATGATGGGGCTGCTGAACGGCTGAGCCCCATGTCACCCTGAGCTTGTCGAAGGGCCCACGTCACCAGCGGTGCCTCACGACGCACGTTGCGCCCGCGGCACCATCCGTGACGAAGGCCCCTCGACAAGCTCGGGGTGACGGGTTGCGCCCGCATAGCAGCCAGTCCGCGAGGAGCGCGACGACGAGGCTTGCCACGCAGGTCCCCACGACCCCGGGCCACGCCCACCGTTCCCACGCGAGACCCGGAAGCGTCGAGCCGAAAACCGCGCCGAGGTAATAGAAGGATTGGTAGAGCGCGGTCGCGCTCCCCTTCGCTTCGCCGGCCGTCAGCGCCACGAACATCGGCGCGATCGGCTGCGCCAGGAACATCCCGGCACACAGGACGACGCACGCGACCACGATCGCGGCCAACGAGTGCGCAAGGAGTGCAAGCATCGCCGCCATCGCGATCGCGATTCCGATCGCCATGACGAGCCGCTTCGAGAACGTGCCGGAGAGCCTCCCCGCGATCGGCGACACCAGCACGCCTGCGAGGTACGAAGCGTAGAGCCACGAGACGGCGGCGGTCGTGAGATGGAACGGCGCCGCGGTGAGATAGAACGGAAGGTACGTGAAGATGCCGATGAAGCCGAAAAACAGCGCGGCGCCGATCGCGAACGCGCCGACGAGACGCGGGTCGCGGAGATGTCCCCACATCCCGGCGTACGATACGGAGAGGTCGTGCATCGCGCGCGCGCGTGACGGACGCTCGGAACTGCGCTGCAGCGTGAACGCGAGCGCAAGCGCCCCGGCAAGCGTCACGGCCGCGAACACCCCGAACGCTGCGTGCCAGCCATAAGCGTCGGCGACGAGGCCCGAGACGATGCGACCGGTGAGTCCGCCGGCGACCGACGCGGCGACGTACCCGCCGACCACCGTGCCCGCGTCGTAACCGGCGAGGTCGTCGTGGATGTACGCGACGGCGAGCGCCGAGATGCACGGTACTAAGAGACCCTGCAGCCCGCGAAGCGCGACGAGCGTTCCGAACGACGGCGCGAATCCGCACGCGAACGTCGCGAGCGCGAGAAGGAGCGAACCCCACACCATGAGCGACCGCCGCCCGAGGACGTCGCTCAGCGGCCCGTATGCGCTCGACGAAACGGCCGTCGTGAGCACGACGGCCGAGATCGTCAACCCCGCGCTGGCCGCACTGATGCCGAAGTCGGTGGAAAGCTGCGGGAGGAGCGGCTGTGTGACATACATGTCCGCGAACGCGGCGGTGGTAGCGAGATAGAGCGCGGGGACGACGAGCGACGGGGAACGGGTCACTCCGCCAGGCTACAGCGAACCGAATGATGCTGTCCAATGCCAGGTAATGGCCTGATACATGACCGAAAGGCTATGAATCGTGGATTGGGAGCAACTTCGGTATTTCCGCACGGTCGGCCGCACGCAGAACGTCACGCGCGCGGCGGAAGAGCTCGGGATGACGCAGCCGGCGCTCAGCCGATCGCTGGGACGGCTCGAGCGCGAGCTCGGCGTCCCGCTGTTCGAGCGGACCGGCCGCAACGTTCGAATCACCCGCTACGGCGAGGCGTTCTTGCCGTACGTCGATCGCGGGCTTCGCGAACTCGAAGAAGGCCGCCGTCAGCTCTCCGAGCTGAGCGGTGTCGAGCACGGCATCATCGCCTTCGGCTTTCTGTTCACGCTCGGCGTCGAGGTCGTCCCCGAACTCGTACGCGGGTTCAAGGAGCAGCACCCCAGCGTGCGTTTCGATTTGCGCCAGAGCCCGGGTACGGTACTCGAGCGACAACTGATCGCGGGCGAAGTCGACCTGTGCTTGACGTCGGGTCCGGTAACGAACCCGCGCCTCGCGTGGAAGCGTCTCGGCGACGAAGAGCTGGTGCTCATCGTGCCCAAGGGCCACCGGCTCGCAAAGCGCCGCGCCGTGCGACTGCACGAAGTCTCCTCCGAACCATTCGTTTCGTACAAGCCCAATACCGCGATGCGTGACCTGGGCGACGATCTGTGTCGCCAAGCCGGATTCACCCCGACGATCACGTTCGAGGGTGAAGAGTCCGGAACGGTCGCCGGCTTCGTCGCCGCAGGGCTCGGCGTCGCGATCGTCCCGACGGCGACACCGCACGGAAGCGGTTACGTTCGATTGCACATTACCGAGCCGCTCGCGGGACGCAGCATCGGCGCGATCTGGATGAAAGACCGCTATCTCCCCGCGTCCACGCGCGCGTTTCGCGACTACGTCATCGCGTCCGGCGATCACATCAGCCGGCACCGCGTCTAGGGAGCCTCCGCTCGCGGTGCTGCATCGCTGCTTCTAATTTCTTCTGGCGATCGGTAAGCAGCGCGTGAATCTGATGATGCGTTTCGTCGCTGATGGCGTGAATCTGCGGAAAGAGTTGCTGCCGTGAAGCAGTCGGATTCTTATCGAGCAGCGCCTGAATCTTGTCATGGTGCTCGTGAAGCAGAGGCAAGACTTGCCGCTGCTGTTCCGGAGTCAGCTCCAGATCTTTCGTGAGGTGAGCAAGTTCCTGATCGATCGATTGCGGCGAATGAATACGCTGGAGCTGCTCACGCGCTGAAGGCTGCTGTGCTCCATTGTCTTGAGCCGCGGCAGGGCCGGCCATTCCGAGCACGAGCACGAGCCCACAGGCAATCGTGAAAGGTCGATTTCGCATGGACTAACCTCCTTCGTAGTGGCACCCCGAGGACGCGCGCGGCCGCGTTGCTACGGCGTCCGCTCGATCTCCCAGGAACGCGTCTGCAGCTGGCTCTGCGAGTTCGGCTGGCTCTGCCCGTTCTGCTGATCTTGATCGTTCTGCTGGCTCTGGTCGCCGGCGGCCCCAGACGTCTCGACGATCGTCCCCGTCGTCAGCCTGCCATCGCGACCGAAGTGCGCGTCGACGGTGATTTTTGTCGTCACCTTGATGCTCTTCGGTCCGGAGCCAAACCCGCCGCCGCCCATGCCGCCGCCGCCCCCGCGGCCGCCGCCGCCCATGCCGCCGCCGCCCATTCCGCCCCCACGCCGCCCCATGCCGCCGCCTCCCATGCCGCCGCCTTCGCCGCCGCCGCCGCCGCGCGGAGAGCCGCCGCCGGCCGGACGCGTCACCGTACGATCGATCGAACCCGAGGCCGCGAGGATCGTCCCCGTCGCGTCGTCGCTACGCGTCGCCGCGACCGGGATGTTCAGCGGCTGCGGCGCTTGGGTGCTCTGCGCGTCAGGCGCGGGTGCCGCGCGCGGCGCGGGCGGCTGCACGACGAGCGTCGTCTTCCACGTCTTCGCGCCCGCCGGTGCGGCCGCGACGAAGCCGCCGAGGCGATTCAGCACGCCGATGGCTATAGCGAGGCGCTGTCCTTGGGGATCGTCCGCGTTCACATTGTCGAGCGTGAGCGTGCCGTCGGCGGCGCGCGTCGCGACGTAGGGCATCGCTTGCGGGTTGTCGGCGCCGGTCAGCGTCACCACGACCTTCTGTCCCAGCTTCCAGCGCAGTGCCAGCGTCTGCAGGGTCGGCACGCTCCCCGCGCGGCCGCCCGCCGTGATGATGCTGTACGTCACCGCGCTGCCTACGCGGTCGGGCCCAATGAGGAGCGGCGCGGGAACCTGCGCGGACGCGTTCGCAGCGATGGCGCAGGCCGCGGCAACACAGAGCGCAGCGCCTGCGAAGAATCGCGACGTTCGATACAGCATCGGCATGACGTCACCGACAATAGACGGCGAGCCTGTGAGCCGCTAGGGAACCACGACGATGCATTCCCAGAATTCGCGATCCTGGGAAAATCCTGACGTCAGCGCGCGGGGCCTCGCAGCAGAGCGACGATGCGGTCCGGTTCCATCATTCCGCTGACGGCACGCGATCCGGGCCAGCCGAACGCCGGGACGCCGGTCACGCCGGCGGCGCGCGCGGCGCGCATCGAGGTGTCGATAGCGCCGGCATACGCGTGCGACGTCCACGCCGCGCGGATGTCGTCCTCGCTTATGCCGAAAGGCGCGGCGTGGTCGGCGATGACGTGCAGATCGGCGATGTCGGCGCCGTCGACGAAGAACGCACTCGAGACCGCGTGATGGAAGGCGGCCGAGGAGTCGTCCCCGTCGCGCGCGCGCACGAGTTCACCGGTCTCCAGCGCCAGACGAGAATTGACATTGCGGCGCGGCGGCTCGATCGGCACACCGACCTGGTGCGCGAGCGAGCGCAGACGCTGCTCGATCGCAGGCCATTGCTCGTCGCTAAAGGGCTTCGGCGCCCCGTGTGACGGCGTATCCGGATGCAGCTCGAACGGAAGCCAACGCGTTTTCACGCCGAGTTCGAGCGCCGCTTGTTCGACCCAGACCGAGCCGAGATAGCAAAACGGTCAAACGACGTCGGACCAGACGAGAAGGGGACGCGGATCGTTCATGAGGGCTCTTCTTCCCCGCCCTGGGCTCTTTACCGCCGACCATGCATTCCGAGTCGACCGTAGGCAGCCGGACGCTAAGTGGATTTTGCGAAGGTTTCCCCACTGCGCAAGCCCCGCAAAATGCAACCTTGACGTCAAGGGGTTCCCGACGTAGCTTCTGAGCAGGTGGCCGGGTCGCCGCTAAGACGTTGGAGACTCGATGCGCACGCGCTTGCAGTTTCTCACCACCCTTGGCAGTACGGTGGCTGCCGGCGCTCTTCCCCGCCCCGCGTTCGCGGCCGCGGGGGACACGATGATCGTCGTCAACTCGCGTCCGTTCGACTACGAGACGCCGCTCGGCGAGCTCGCGCCGAGCGTCTATACCGCGAACCGCACCTTCTTCATTCGCAGCCATATGGGGCCGCCCGCGTCGATCGACGTGCACGCTTGGCGGCTCGTCGTCGACGGCCTTGTCGCCCATCCGCTGCAGTTGAGTCTCGACGACCTGCGCAAGATGCAAAAGGTCGAGGTTGCATCCGTCCTGCAGTGCTCGGGGAACGGGCGGTACTTTTTCGGCAAGGCGTACCCGACGGTCTCGCATCCGGCGGGAGCGCAATGGACGTACGGCGGCGTTGGAAACGCTCGCTGGGGCGGCGTGCGCGTGCGCGACGTTCTCGCCCGCGCCGGGGTGCGCCCAGGCGCGCGCTTTTCGACGAACAGCGGGCTCGACAACCCGGTGTTGCCGACGACGCCGAAGTTCATTCGCGGAATCGAACTCGCGAAGCTCCTCGATCCCGATACGATCCTCGCCTATGAGATGAACGGACAGCCGCTTCCCTACGAGCACGGGTATCCGGTGCGTCTCCTCGTCCCCGGCTGGGCCGGAGACCACTCGGTGAAGTGGATCGCGCACATGACGCTTGCGCCGACGCTCACGACGGATTTCTGGACCGCCGTCGGATACCGCTATCCGAACCAACTCGGTCCACCGGGGAAGGGCGTCCCGCCGCAAGCCGAGCACCCGCTGACGGCGCTGAACGTGAAGTCGATTATCACCGCGCCGGATACGAGCACTCGCGTGCGCGCCGGCGCGCCGAACAGCGTCAGCGGCATCGCCTGGTCAGGCGATGGCGCGCAGGTCAACCGCGTCGAAGTGTCGATCGACGGCGGTCGAACCTGGCGCGACGCCAAGCTCGGCACGAGCCCCGGTCGCTATTCGTGGCGTACCTTCACGTATAGTTGGACGCCAGCCGCCGGATCGGCGATCATCCTGGCGCGCGCGCACGACGATCGCGGCGCCGTGCAGCCGAACGTGTCGCCGTGGAATCCCGGCGGCTACTTGTGGAACGCGATCCAACGCGTCAACGTGGAGGTGTCCGCTGCGTAACGTCGTCGTTATCGCACTCCTCGCGCTCGCCTTCGAGACGCTCATCTATTATGAAGCCACGCGTCCCGCGGCGACCGCCGCGGCACCGCCCCCGGCAGCACAGGCGACGCCGCTGGTTGCTGACGGCGCGACGCTTCCCGCCGGACCGCAACTTGCCGCGCTCCAGTCCTCGTGCCAAATATGTCATTCTTTCGGACTGGTGACGCAGCAGCGTCTGTCGGCCGCTACGTGGAAAGCCGAGATCGTCAAGATGCGCGGCTTTGGTTCACCGCTCCCCGCCGCCGACGAAGCGTCGGTTATCGCCTACCTCGCCGCGCACTTGGGGCCGAGTGTGCCGCAGCCGCCGCCGAATACCGTCGTCACCGCGCCTCCCGTTACGTATACGAACGCAGAGACGTCTGCGAGCGCGTCGACCGCAAGCGCGTCGACGACGAACGCGAACGGCGCGCAGCTCTACGCGCAGAACTGCGCGGCGTGTCACGGCGCGGCCGGCGCAGGCGTCCCTGGCGCGTTCCCGCCTCTCGTCCACGATCCGGTGGTGACCGCCGCGAACCCCGCCGCCCACATCAGCGCCGTGCTCAAAGGCGTGCACGGCAAGGCGATCGGCGGAAAATCATACTCGAGCCCAATGCCCCCCTTCGCGCAGCTGTCGGACAACGACATCGCAGCGATCATCAATCACGAACGAACGTCGTGGGGAAACCACGCCCCGACCGTAACCCCCGCTCAGATCAAAAGCGCGCGGTGACCTGACGGCGACCGTCAGCGCAATGAGTCTGGACGCAATTCCATGACCGTGCCGGCGTGGTTGCAGGCGCTCGCAGTCGCGTCGCTGATCCTTGGTTTCGCGTCGGCCGTCGCGATCGGCATCGATCTGTCTCGGCGGCCGCAGCCGATGTGGATCATGAATGCCGTGTGGCCGATCACCGCGCTCTATTTCGGGCCAATCGCCGTGTGGTGGTACTGGACGCTGGCTCGAGCGATGCCGCGCGGAAGCTCCGTAGACCACCACCATCAATCGAAGCGCCCGTTCTGGCAGACGATAATCGTGGAGGCGACGCACTGCGGCGCCGGATGTACTCTAGGCGACGTCATCGCCGAATTCACGATCTATTTTACCGGCTTTTCGATCGGGGCATCGGCGCTGCTCACCGAGTACGCCGGCGACTTCGTTCTCGCGTACGCGTTCGGGGTCGTATTCCAGTATTTCGCGATCGCTCCGATGCGGGGATTATCGCTCCTACCTGGCCTCTGGGCCGCGATCCAAGCCGACACCTTCTCGTTGATCGCGTTCGAAGTCGGGCTCTTCGCCTGGATGGCGGTGATGGCTCACCTGCCGTTCCACCTTACTCCGATGGACCCGACATATTGGTTCCTGATGCAGATCGGGATGGTCATCGGTTTCGCCACTTCCTATCCGGCGAATTGGTTTCTCGTGCGCAAAGGGGTCAAGGAACCGATGTAGTCCAAGAAGGCGATGTCGTGCTGCATAGTCTGCTAGCCGCGGCGACGGCGGCGTTCACTCTCTTTATTGCGGCCGGAGCCGCCGCTCAGCAACCGACGTCCCAGATTGAACCGGGACGCCATTGCTTCGGGTCACAGTCCGCAATTCAAGAGAATCTGCCATTCGGCGCAGACTCTTCGGACACGGACATTGTTCGAATAGAGATCGTGTTCGTAAAAGCGCAGCACGCAAGCGCGGGTTGGCTATACACAACCCGGAACGGCAACCACTTCATCCAAGTAGCTTCGCCGGCTCTGTTGGCCGATGCATTTCGCGACGTGAGCGCCGGCAATCTCGCATCAGGCGTCGCCAAGAGCGCCGAGTCGACGTATTTTCCCATCTCGGCTGCTATCGCGAAGCGGCTATCGCGAAACGCCGGCGCGATCGGACTCTATTCGTGTAAGGGCACGGGCCAGTAAGGCTTGTGACCTCCACGTTGTGGAGCGCGCGCGGACCGTTGCCTTCGCGTCGTAGCCTTCGCTCGTCTGCTCGGAGACCAAATATCCATCCCTCAAACCGCTGCGGCTTGCCTGTTGCCACCCGTATCGATGCAGGCTACGTTCGCCAGGTAGCTACACGCAAGCCAGAGGCAGCGCGAGATGTTGAAACCGGGCGATAGGGTCTATATTGACGGTACCAACGAAGAAGGCACGGTGAAAGACGTCCATCCACACGAAATCCTCGTGCGCGTGAAGGTCTCCGGAGGGCACGAAGATCGAAAATATGCCCATGAAGACCTGCGCCTCGACCCGACGATGAAAGAAGCCTCCGACTTCTACGATCACTGACCGACGATTACCACTGTCCAGTGTAGGAAAACGGGATG
>JAQBPM010000488.1 GCA_028287525.1 Vulcanimicrobiota bacterium
GCGAGACGGCGAATGTCGGTCCCCCGTGAGTTGGTTCGCAAAGCTCAAGACCGCGCTGACGCGCACCCGCGAGGCGTTCGGCGGCGAGCTCGAAACGATGGCGCTTGCTCGCCGTCCGGTCGACGAAGCACTGTGGGAAGATCTCGAAGAGATCTTGCTGGCAGCGGACTTCGGCGTCCCGACGACGCTGAAGATAGTCGACGCGCTGCGGGGCGTCGCGAAGCAGGACCGCTACGAGACGAGCGACCGCGTCGTCGAGCGCTTCCGGCGGGACGTGCAGAACTTCCTGACGCTTCCCGAGATGGGCCTCGTCTTAGGCGCGAAGCCCGCGGTCGTGCTGGTGGTCGGCGTGAACGGGAGCGGCAAGACGACGACCATCGGGAAGCTTGCAGCACTCCTGCGCGCTCAGCGCCGCAAGGTGATGGTCGTCGCGGCGGACACGTTCCGCGCTGCGGCGGCGGAGCAGCTCGCGGTGTGGGCCGAGCGCGCCGGCGCGGAATATCTGCGCGGCGCGGAGGGGTCGGATCCGTCGTCGGTCGTCTTCGACGGGATGACCGCCGCGAAGGCGCGCGGCGTCGACGTCGTCCTGGTCGACACCGCCGGCCGCCTGCAGACGAAGACGAACTTAATGGAAGAGCTGAAGAAGATGCGGCGCGTGATCGAGCGCGAGACCGGCGGCCCGCCGGCGGAGACGCTGCTCGTCGTCGACGGCACGACCGGACAGAACGCGCTCTCACAAGCGAAGCTCTTCAACGAAGCGACACTGCTCACCGGAGTCGTGGTAACGAAACTCGACTCAACCTCGAAGGGCGGTGTTCTCGTCGGCATCGTCGATCAGCTCGGCGTGCCGGTGAAGTACATCGGCCTCGGCGAAGCGATCGACGCACTGCAGCCGTTCGATCCGGCCGAGTTCACGAAGGCGCTGTTCGAAGTGACGGCGGCGGCGTAGCCGCTATCCGGCGAAGTCCTCGTCGTTGCAGCCTGTCATTGCGACCTTGTCGAGCAACCCTCGGGTTCGCGCTGAGCTTCGTCGAAGCGCGAGCCTACATCGCGGCGATCGAGATGAGGGGTCGTCCCTCCACTTCGGTCGGGACGACACGAAGGGTTGCTCGACGAGCTCGCAATGACAGGCTCGACAACTCGCAATGACAGGAGGCGCGGCGTCGAGCGTGCCGGGATCGGTTATGGAATGTTCCGTCGTACGGCGGCGGGATCGGTGAGCTCGCGTTCGAGCGTGTCGAGGCGGCCCGCCCAAAGGCGGCGGAAGCGGCTCAGCCAAACGTCCATCTCCGCAAGACCGGCTGGGTCGATGGCGTAGATCCGCCGCTGCGCGTCGCGCCGCACCTGAACCAGGCCCGCTTCGCGGAGAAGCTTCAGATGCTGTGACACGGCGGGCGCCGTCATGTCGAAGCGCCGCGCGATCTCGCCGGCGCGCAGCTCGCGCGTCGCGAGCATCTCGACGATCCGTCGCCGGGTGGGATCCGACAGCGCCATGAACCCGAGCATGCACCACGTTATTTCACAATCACTTAATTAAGTCAAGATCGAATAATATAGGCAATCGAACAGAGGTTCGATGCCTGGTCGCTCCGAAATGCAGGGGTAATGACGCGCCCTTGCCGGCGCGGGTGCAGCGTGGGAATGTCCGGCGACGGCCTTCGCACTCTGCCACGCATCTGGCACTCTAGCGCGATACCGTCGGTACCAAATCCCGACACGCACACACCGCACGGAGCACCATGGCAGACGACAAGCAGACAGCCCTGAACAGCGCGCTCGCGCAGATCGAGCGCCAGTTCGGCAAAGGCTCGATCATGAAGATGGGCGAGTTCACCGACAAGATGGCGTTCGACGTCATCTCGACCGGTTCGATCGCGCTCGATCTCGCGCTCGGCGTCGGCGGTCTGCCGCGCGGCCGCATCGTCGAGATCTACGGCCCGGAATCGAGCGGTAAGACGACGCTCGCGCTGCACGTCATCGCCGAGGCGCAGAAAGCGGGCGGCACGGCGGCGTTCGTCGACGTCGAGCACGCGCTCGACCCGACCTACGCGCAAGGTCTGGGAATCGACCTCGACAACCTGCTCGTTTCGCAGCCGGACGCCGGCGAACAGGCGCTCGAGATCGCGGAGATGCTCGTGCGTTCGAACGCGGTCGACGTGGTCGTGGTCGACTCGGTCGCCGCGCTCGTCACCAAGGCCGAGCTCGAAGGCGACATGGGCGACACGCACGTCGGCCTGCAGGCGCGGCTGATGTCGCAGGCGCTGCGCAAGCTGACCGCGGCGATCTCGCGTTCGAAGTGCGTGATGATCTTCATCAACCAGCTGCGCGAGAAGGTCGGCGTCATGTTCGGCAGTCCCGAGACGACCTCGGGCGGCCGCGCGCTGAAATTCTACGCGTCGGTCCGGCTCGACGTGCGCAAACTCGAGCAGATCAAGGTCGGCCAGGACGTCGTCGGAACGCGCACCCGCGTGAAGGTCGTCAAGAACAAGGTCGCGCCGCCGTTCCGCATGGCCGAATTCGACATCACCTACGGCAAGGGCATCTCGAAGATGGGCTCGATCATCGACGTCGCGCTCGAACGGAACATCATCGGCAAATCGGGCTCGTGGTACACCTACGGCGAGCAGCGCATCGGTCAGGGCCGCGAGAACGCGAAATCGTTCCTCGAGGAGCACAGCGACACCGCGGCCGAGATCGAAGTGAAGATCCGCGAAGCCCTCAAGGCGACCGTGTCGCCCAACGGCATCGCCAAGCCGGTCGGCGCGGTCGCCCCCGGCGACGACGACTAACCACCGCGCCCGGTGGCCTCAACCGCTCGGGTGACGGCGTTGCGCATGTTGGCGCAACGCCGTCTCACCGAGGCACAACTCGCGGCGAAGCTGCAGCGCAAGGGCTACGACGACGATGCGGTCGAGGCCGCCGTCGCGTCTTGCAGGCGTGACGGTCTGCTCGACGACGGATTGTACGCATTGCTCTACGTCGAGGGACGTCGCGCCGCGGTCGGCGACGCGCGGCTCGTTGCCGAACTCGTGAAGCGCGGCATCGATCGCGACGCTGCGCGCGAGCGGGTCGACGCGGCGGCGCTCCCCGAACCGGAGCGGGTGGCGGCGGCCTACGAGAAGATCCGCCGCACGAATCCGGGGGTCTCCTACCAATCGGCGGCGCGGAAACTGGAGCGGCTCGGCTTTCCGGCCTCGCTGATCTACCGCATCCTGCGCGAACGGGCAAGCGTGGAATTCGGCGACGTCCTGGCGGACCTGGCCTGAGGGTCCCATCCGCTGGGGCCGGCCGCCTCTATCTGTGCGCCTTCTTTCAAGGAAGCGCCCAGGAACGCATGGTAAGGTGAAGTCCAACGATGCGATCTCCCGTCGGACGCGCGCTCCTCTGCACGCTCGCGATCTTCGCGTTGCTCGCACCGCTGTCGGTTCACGCGGTCGAGCTCGACGCGATCGCCAAGGCCGCGGCCGGATACTCGACTGGAGATCCGAAGCTCGAAACGCTCTATCGCGCGGCGCTGCTCAACACGAGCAAGCAGATCACGCTCGCCTCCGACGGTACCGCCTACGTCAAAACCGGCGACATCCCGGCCGAGTGGCTGCGTGACGCCTCGGCGCAGGTGCGCCCGTATTTGTTCTTCGCGAAAGACGATCCGCAAGTCCAGACGATCCTGCGCGGGATGATCGCGCGCATGGGCAAGTATCTGCAGGTCGATCCGTACGCCAACGCGTTTACGCTCGACTACCGGGTGTGGGAACAGAAGTTCGAGCTGGATTCGCTCGCCTATCCGATCACGCTCGCGTGGACGTACTGGAAGCAGACCGGTGACGCGTCGATCTTCACGCCCGATCTGGCCGCCGGATTCGACAAGGCGCTCGACACGATGGAGCGCGAGCAGGACCATCCGCGCAACTCGCACTACGCGCACCGCGAACTGCCGGGCGGCAAGGGCAACCCGGTCGTCTACACTGGGATGATCTGGAGCGGCTTCCGGCCCTCCGACGACGCCTGCACCTACAACTATCTCATCCCCTCGGAGATGATGGCGGTCGTGGCGCTGGGCGAACTGCAAGAGATCGAGCGCGACGCCTACCACAACCTGATCAAAGCGCAGCGCGCGCGTGCCTTGCGCGACGAGGTGCAGACCGGGATCCAGACGTACGGCGTCGTCTTCACCCCGAACTACGGCTACGTGTACGCCTACGAAGTCGACGGAATGGGACACGCGAACCTGATGGACGACGCGAACATCCCCTCGCTCCTGTCGGCGCCGTACCTCGGGTACACGAAGACGTCGTCCTTCATCTATAAGAACACGCGGCGTTTCTTGCTCTCGAAAGACAACCCCACGTACTACGTCGGCAAGGTGGCGCGCGGGATCGGCTCGCCTCACACGAGCGACGGCTGGGTCTGGCCGCTCGCGATGCTCATGCAAGGGTTCACGGCCTCGAACGAGGCCGAGCGCAAGGACGTGCTGAGCCAGTTGCTCGCGTCGGACCCCGGCGACCACCTGCTCCACGAGTCGTTCAATCCCGACGACCCGCTGAAGTTCTCGCGCGCAGACTTCGGCTGGCCCAACGCCCTCTTCAGCGAGTACGTCATGACGTCGTTCGGAGGCGTCCCGTCCCTGCCGGTCGGAAGTACGAGCGATCTCGATTTCCGCGGAGACTGACATGAGCATGTTCCCCAACCCGCACGACGACCGGCGGCCGGTCGATGTCGTGGTGGGGATTCAATGGGGCGACGAGGGCAAAGGGCGCATCATCGACTTGATGGCGCGCGACTACGGCGTGATCGCGCGGTTCGGCGGCGGCGACAACGCCGGACACTCGATCGAGGTCGGCGACACGAAGCTCGCCTTGCGCGTCGTCCCGTCCGGCGTGCTCGTCCCCACGACCCGGCTCTTCATCGGCGGCGGTACCGTCGCGTCTCTGCGCGGCCTGCTCGACGAGCTCGACAAGCTCGAGAAGCTGGGCATCGACATCAGCCGCATCACGATCTCCGATCGCGCGCATGTCGTCTTCCCCTATCACGCAACGCTCGACCGGCTGAGCGAAAAGCAGCGCGGCGGAGCCGCGATCGGGACGACCGGGCGCGGCATCGGTCCGGCCTACATCGACCGGGTCGGCCGGCTGGGCATCCAGTTCGGCGATCTCGCGAAGCCGGAAGTGGTGGCGACCAAGATCCGCCACGCGATGCTGGCGCGAGCCCCGCTGTTCGTCGGGGCCGACGCGATGCCGAGCGAGGAAGACATCATCGGCGAGACGCTCGAGCTCGCAAAGCGCATCGTTCCGCACGTCGTCCCGGGCGTCACGTGGCTGCACGACGCGATGGATCGCGGCGAACGGGTCCTCGCGGAGGGCGCCCAAGGCACCATGCTCGACGTCACGTACGGCACCTATCCCTTCGTGACGAGTTCCCACACGCTCTCCGGAAGCGCGTGCATCGGCCTGGGTGTCGGACCGACAACGGTCGGCGGCGTGCTCGGCGTCGCGAAGGCGTACTGCACGCGTGTCGGGGCCGGCCCGTTTCCGTCGGAGCTGACCGATGAGATCGGCGAGCGGCTCCGTGCGGTGGGACGGGAATTCGGCGTGAACACCGGCCGGCCGCGCCGCTGCGGCTGGTATGACGCCGTTGCGGCCCGCTATGCCGCGCAGCTCAACGGACTCGACGCGATGGTGATCACCAAGCTCGACGTGCTCTCGGGATTCGACCGGCTCGGCATCGTCACGGGCTATCGGCGCGCCGACGGCACGCCGTGCGGCGTCGAAGCGATGGGCGATCCGGACCTGCGCGTCGAGATCGAGGAACATCCCGGATGGAACGACGACCTGCGGGGCGTGCGCCGCATCGCCGACCTGCCCGCGAACGCTCGAGCGTTCGTCGACCGGCTGGCCGCATTGACCCGCGTGCCCGTCACCGCGGTGTCGGTCGGGCCCGAGCGCTCGGCACTCGCGACTTAACGGTTCCCTCACAAAGCGTGACGGAGGTCAAACGGGTAGCTCTCCAACCAAGCATCTTAAAGCACGGACAACTTCGGGCCGATAGTATCCACAGTACCGGGCAAGGACGTCCGGTGGACACGGCCATGGTCGGCATCCCCACGGAGCATGGTTCATGGCTCCGCGAAGGTGGCATTTGGATCGTCTGACCACGTCCCTCGGCGGCTACCCCACGCGCATGCGCGATTGGTGGGGCAGTCAGGCGACGACGAATCGGATCGTGTACGGCGCTATCGCGCTCGTGCTGGTCATCGCGGTTGGGCTGCTCTTCGCGGTCAATGCGCGCGGGCCGGAGTACGGCGTGCTGTTCTCCAATTTGCAGCCGGACGAAGCCAATGCCGTCGTGCAGAAGCTCGAAGGACTGAAGATTCCGCATCGGCTCGCCGACGGCGGCGCGACGATTCTCGTGCCGCGCGAGAACGTCTACGAAGAGCGCGTAGCGCTCGCCGGTGAAGGCGTCGTCAAAGGCGGCGGCACCGGCTACGAGCTGTTCGATCGCACGAACCTCGGGATGACCGACTTCCAGGAGAAGATCGCCAAGACGCGCGCGACCGAAGGCGAGCTGCAGCGCACGATCGCGGGCCTCGCGCAGGTCCAGTCGGCGCGCGTGCACATCGCATCGCCGGCGGCCTCGCTCTACTCGACCTCGCAGTCGCCGACGACCGCATCGGTCGCGATCCAGACGAAGCCCGGCTTGCAGCTCGGCGCGCAGGAGGTTCGCGGCATCACCCAGCTCGTCGCCGGCGCCGTCGAAGGGCTCAAACCCGAGAACGTGACGATCGTCGACCAGAACGGGACGATTCTGCGGCCCTCGGCCGTCGACGAAACCGGCGGCATCGCCGACGGCGCCACGGCACTGAAGATGGTCAACGACCAGCTCGTCGCCAAAGAGAAGTACGAGAACGACCTCCAGCAATCGCTGCAAGGTCTGCTCGACGCGACCATCGGCGCGCATCGCTCGGCCGTTCGGGTCGCCAGCGTCATGAACTTCGACGCCAATTCGACGGAGACCAAATCGTTCGCGCCGCAAGGCACGGTACGCTCGCAACAGACCGAGCGCGAGAGCTACACCGGCTCCGCGCCGCCGAAGAACAACGCCGTGGGCGTCCCCGGCACGACGACCAACGTCGTTCCGACCTATCAGGGAACGCAGACGCAAGCCGGCAACGGAAAGTACAACAAAGCCAAGGCGACGACCAACTTCGACATCACCGAGCAGATGGCCAAACACGTCGACGCGCCCGGCAAGGTGTCGCGCCTGTCGGTGGCCGTGCTGGTGAACGTTCCGGCGACGGCGCCGGCTCCCGGCAACGCCGCCGCCACCGCTGCGGCATATGCCGTCGCGCCCGCCGACGTCGCGAAGATCCGCAACGTCATCGCGCAGGCCGCCGGCATCGACACCGCGCGCGGCGACCAGATTTCCGTCGAAGCGATGCCGTTCGCACCGCCGGTCGCACTTGCGAACGGAGGGGGCGCGACGACGCAGCTCCTTCCCGGCGTCCCGAACGGTACGCTCGCTGCACTGCTGATCATCCTCGGGCTCGTCGGCGCGGGAGCGGCGTTCGCGCTGATCCGCCGCCGGACGTTCCGCCCGGCCAGCGACATGCCGACCTTCGACTCGACGCTCGCCGAAGAACTGCCGTCCTTCGAAGAGCACCCGATGCTCGACGGCACGCCGTCACTCGCCGCCCCGATCCGCTCTGCTGCGGACCTCACGCGAGAACAGATGATCGAGTACGTGACCACGGTCGCTCAAGAGAACCCGGACAACATCGCCAAACTCGTCAAGCTCTGGCTGGCCGAATGAAGAGCATGTTGTTGAGCGCGCCCACGGGGAATCATCAGATGACCGAAATCGTGAGCGCGCGTGAGTTCGGGGGGCCCCACGCCATAGGCGTGGGGGGCGCGGAGCCTTGGGCGGAGCGCCGTTAGAATGATTCATGACAAGCCGATCCTGACGCTGGGTGATGAGCCGATGGGCTCGACGATGATGGACTCGTACGGCGCGCCGGCGATTCCCGAGATGTCGGGGCCCGAGAAGGCCGCGATTCTGATGATCACGATCGGCCTCGAGCTGGCCGCCACGATCTTCAAGTTCCTGCGCCAAGACGAAGTCGAACGGATCGTCCTCGAGATCGCGAAGATCTCGACCGTCTCGATCGACAAGCGCGACGCGGTCATCCAAGAAGCGTATCAGCGCGCGATCGCGCTCAAGTACATCAACGAAGGCGGCATCGAGTACGCCAAGGAGATCC
>JAQBPM010000493.1 GCA_028287525.1 Vulcanimicrobiota bacterium
CGCCCTGTTCCGCAATTACGTGCTGTACGTAGCGCTTCGCCGCATCGACGCGCGAGAACGCGACGTGCAGTTCCACGATCCCCTCGGCCGCAAAACCTTCGAGCTCTTCGCGGTACAGAAAGTCCTCGTCCGGCCTGCGGCATCCGAAGTACAGCCGCGCTGGCCCGAGCTGCGCTCCGCCTTGCTTGAGCACGCGCCGTTCCTGAAGGAAACCGCGGAACGGCGCGACGCCGGTGCCCGGACCGATCATGATGATCGGCCGCGCCGGATCGTCCGGCAGCCGGAACCCACTCTTCGAATCTTTCACGAATGCGTCGACCGCGACCCCGCCGTCGTGCCGGCGCAGGTACGTCGACGCGACGCCTTCGTACGTACCGTTCCCCGACCACGCGGCGTCGCTCACGACGCCGACTGTAATGCTGCAGCGATCGGCAGCAACGAGCGGTGACGACGAGATCGAATAGTACCGCGGCGTCATCGTCGGCAGCATCGCGAGATACGTCTCGAACGGCAGCTCGACCGCCGGAAACTCTTCGAGCAGATCGAGCACCGAGCGGCGCTTGGCCTTGATCTCGGTCTTGTACGGGCTCGCGTCGCCGTCGTCCACCGCGAGGCCCTGCAGCCGCGGCTTCGTGTTCGGGCAGCGCGTGTGCTCGGAGAGCAGCTCGACGTGCTTGCGGGTCGCGGGAACCTGCAGTTCGACGAAGCGCGCGAGCAGACGCTCCACTGAGATCGCCTCGCCGAGCGGCAGCGCGTTCGCCCGCGGGCCGGCCGCGCCGAGGCGCACGTACGAATCGGGCGGGAAGCCGAACCGTTGCATCGCGCGCACCACGACCGCCGGCGGGTTCTCCGCGACGACGCCGAGGTGATCGCCGACGCGATACGTCGCGCCGTCCGGCAGCGCCAGTTCGATGTGGCGGGTCGAACGCGCGTCGGCCGTCTGCAGCTCGCGATTGACGAGCACGCGCAGGGCGGTCGCGCCGTGCGTCGCCGCGAGCGGGTTCGCTTGCGGGCCGGCGACGAGCTCGACCGTGTATTTTGGACGATTCTCCGTTTCGGCTTTCAGGTCGATCGCGATGCCGAGTTCTTTTGCTGCCGCCTGCCACAGCGCGAAGCGCCAGGCCCGGAACGCTCCGTCGAGATCTTCGCGCGCATCGCCTTCGCCGCGCGCGAACAGCCGTTCTGCGCCGAACTCCGCCAGCTTCTCATCGAGAAAGCGCGGCACGGCCTGATACGTCGAGGCCCAATTGGTGTTGCCGCAGCCGAAGACCGTGAAGCGCACCCCCGCCAGCGCGTTTGGCGCGAGGCCGTCCTGCAGCCACTTGTAGAAGCCGGCGGCGTTGTCGGGCGGCGCGCCGTTGTACGACGCGCAGACGATCAGCACGCCGCCTTCGATCGGCAGCTTTGCGGCGTAGTCGTCGAGCCAGCCGACGGTCACGACGAACCCCTGCGCGGCCGCCGCATCGGCGACTTGATGCGCGGCGTCTTCCGACGTGCCGAGGTTCGAGCCGAACAGGACCAGCAGCGGCGTGCCGTGCGTGGGAACGGTGGCGGGCGCGGCGACGATCGGAACGGAACCGTTTCCCTGCGTGCGCGGCGGTGCTGCCGCCGAAGCGGCGGACGCTGCGGCCGGCACCTGCGGGCGCGGACGCAGCTTGATCTTCAGCCCCTCGGGCTTGATGGTGAGCGTCTCTTTGAGCCGCAAGGTGTAGCGCTGGTGATCGATCAGGCGGAAGCGCTGCAGCATCATCCCGATGACGAGCGTCGCCTCCTGCATCGCGAACTGGCGCCCGATGCATGCGCGCTGCCCGTTGCCGAACGGCTTGTACGCGTTGACCGGCCGCTTCTTCTCGTTCTCCGGCGAGAAGTTGTCGGGATCGAAAACGTCGGCGCGTTCGCCCCACACGCTCTTGTCGCGATGGAGCATCGGCAGCAGCACGAGGACCTGCGAGCGCGCCTTGAGCGCGTACCTGCCGCCGATGATCTCGTCTTTGTACGGCAGCAGCGCGAAGGCGGGCGCCGTCGGCCACAGCCGCAGCGACTCTTTAAGGATCTGCTGAACGTAGACGAGCTGGTTGACCTGTTTCACCGTCGGCTTGACCGACGGGTCGGTTCCGAACACGCGGTCGACCTCGTCGTACGCGCGCGCGAGGACGTCGGGGTTGTTGAGCAGGTAGTACGTCGTGAACGACAGCATGCCGCTCGTCGTCTCGTGGCCCGCGATCAGGAACGTGATGATCTGATAGCGGATGTTCGTGTCGTCGAGGCGTTCGCCGCTCTTGCGGTCGACGCCGGCGAGCATGTAATCGAGCAGGTCGGTCTTTTGTGACGGGTCGCCGGCGGCGCGTTCTTCCTTGCGCTCCTGGATGATGCGGTCGACGATGCCGTTCATGAAGTCGGCATCGGAAGAGAGCCGCTGCTGCCGCCCGCGGGTAAACAAATCTTCCAGCGGCAAGCCGCGCTGGCTCATCGCGATTTCGAGCGCGTCGACCATCGCGTCGACGAACGGATGGTTGTCCTTGCGGTAGAACGAGTTGAACCGGTAGCCGAAGCCGCACATCCCGATCGTGTCGAGCGTCAGCGCGGTCATGTCGTGGACGACGTCGACCTCGTCGTCGGGGTTGAGGCGGCCCCATTTGAGCATCATCTGCTCGGCGACGTCCAGCATCATCGGGTGATAGCTCTGCATCGCGCGGTCGCCGAAGTTGGGCAGGAGGATGTTGTGGGCTTTCGCCCAGTTC
The DNA here is from genome assembly GCA_028287525.1 of Vulcanimicrobiota bacterium. Lineage (GTDB taxonomy): Bacteria > Vulcanimicrobiota > Vulcanimicrobiia > Vulcanimicrobiales > Vulcanimicrobiaceae > Vulcanimicrobium. Next base: position 2,742 of record JAQBPM010000493.1, read on the forward strand.
GGTTCCGTCGTGTACGCGGTGAAGAGCGCGTCGCCGGCGATCGCGCGGACGTTGTGCAGCGCGCCGCGCACCGACTTGTCGAAGCGGTGCTCGTCGAAGAGGTCTTCGGCGAGCTCGAAGCCCGAGACGACCGTGAAGGGTTTGCCCATCATGTCGAGCTGGAAGATCGGACCCCACTCGCGGGCGAGCGCCATCAGCGTCTGAATCGGCGCCTTGCTGCTGACGTCGAACGCGTTGCCGACCACCGGCTTCTTGGGCGGGTTCGGGATCGGCTCGAGCGGCCTGCTCGGCGCTTCTTTCATGCGGTGATTCCGTAGGCGGCTTCGAGCTTGGCGAGCTCTTCCGGGAGCATGTCCGTGATGTGATGCACGTTGGGGACGACGTTGGCGCCGGCGATCACGCCGAAGTCGAGGCTGTCCACGTAGCCGTGTACCGTGATGTTCAGCGCTTGGCCGTGGATGGGGATCGACATCGGGAAGACGTGCTCGATGCGTGCGCCCGCCACGTAGAATGGCTTGCGCGAGAAGAAGACGTTGGAGACGACCACGTTCATCGGCGGCGGCATGCTGTTCGCAAGCTGCGAGCGGCCGTAGAAGACCGCCAGCAATTGCAGCAGCATCGGCGTGCCGAACGTCGGCATCTCGGCGAAGTGCGGCATGAGCGTGCGCATCGGGTTCGCCATCGCCTTCGACTTGGCCGATTCGGCGATGATCGTCTCGATCCGCAGCTTCGGATCGTCGATGTCGGACCCCAGCGGAACGACCATGCCGAAGACCTGGTTCTTCAATTCGGTGTTGCCCGCTTCGCGCGCCGAGATCGGCACGAACGCCGTCATCGTCTTCTTCGGCAGGCCGCCGATTTCAATCAGATAGCGGCGCAGGATTGCGCTCGAGAGCGCGAGGACGACGTCGTTTACCTTGCCGCCGGCCTTCGCGGCCACCGCCTTGATGCGCCGCAGGTCGAGCGTGACGCCGGAGAAGCTGCGCTCCGAGGAGATCGCGACGTTGAGCGGCGTCGACGGCGCGCTGAGCGCTTCGAGCTGCTTAAGCGACTCGGGTTTGAACGCGTTGGTGACCGCGGCCGAGTAGGTCGTCACGATCTCGTTGAGGTTAGCGCTCATGCGCAGCGGCCATTCGACCGATTCGATCGCGGCGTTCATCAGCACCGACGCCAGATCGGTCCCGCCGCTGCGCGGCAGTTCGAGGCTGCCGAGTTCCGAGGACGACTTCAGCGGCGAGCGCCACAACTCCGCATACGCGGCGAACATCGACGAGGCTACGTCGCGCACATCTTGGCGGCCGGCGGCGGCATCGGTCGATTCGGCCGGCGGCGGCGTGGGCTGCGGCGTGGGGCTCGACTCATAAAGGATCTCGGTGAGCGCGGCGCCGGCGCCCCCGTCGATCAGCGCGTGGTGCATCTTCGAGTAGATCGCGGCTTCGTTGTTCGGCATGCCGTCGAAAACGTAGATTTCCCACAGCGGCCGCGCGCGATTGAGCGTTTTGGCGTGCAGCCAGCCGGCGAGCTGCTCCGCCATCGCCACGTCGTGCGGCGCCGGCAGCGCGCCGCGCATGATGTGCCGGTTCAGGTCGAATTGGTCGTCTTCGATCCAGCTCGGCCGGTCGAGGTCGAACGGCGTGCTGGCCAGCTTCCAGCGCAGGCTTTTAGCGAGATGCAGCCGCGAGCCGACCAGTCTCTTGAAATCCTCGTAGAAGTCACCGGCGTACCCGTCGGGCAGCTTGACGATCGTGAGACTTCCCACGTGCATCGGGCACTCCGGCGTCTCCCCGAACAGAAATGCCGAGTCGACGACGGAAAGTTTGCGGATCGTAGCGCTCATGGTACGCCCTCTTTCACAGGGGACCGGCGAAGTCGAATAGCCTTAGCGATCCCCGCAACGCCCCCCTCGTCAGGGCGACGGGACGTCCGCGTGAAACGACGCGCCGAACACCAGGTTGCGTTCGGCGAGTTCCTGGACGACGACGTTCGCGCGCGCCGCCTGCACGAGCGCCGGGTCGAACTGAGGACTGGTGGACGTCCCGCTCTTTTGGAAAGCCGCCATTCGGCTGAAGTCCTCGGCGAAAAATGGCGCAAGGCCAAGGGAAAATGAGTCGCCGAAGATCACCGCCGCTGGCAGGTGCGCGTCGGCGGCGGTGACCTGCGCCGTGAACTCCTTCGCCGCCGCTTCGCGCTCGAGCGCCGACGCTGCCGTCGGATGCGCGCGTCGCACATAGTCCATGATGACAACGCTGTCGGCGATGCGTCCGCCGACGCCGCTGATGTCGAGCAGATCGCCTCTTCTCGCCGTCGTGTGTGTGCCCGTCGGTGCAACGGCGTCGCGCACGCCGGCTCCGCGCAGCGCCGAGAGGACCGCGCGGTACCCGATGTACGCGCCGGCATCGTTCCAGTGCGTGTCACCGCGAGAATACACTTCGCCGCGACGCGCCGCATCGCGAAGCTGCGCTCGCACGTCGATCACGGTAACGCCGGCGGCGCGTAGGATCGGGAGCAGACGGTCGAGCGGCGTCGGCGGCATGGGCCGATACCACGGCGGTGCTTCGTCGGAATAGATCGTGCTCTTGTTCGGTGCGATCAGGAAGACATACCTTACGCCGTGCGCGCTCGACCATCGGGCGCGCGCCGCATAGACATTCGCGATGTGCGCGAGTTCCGCATCCGACGGTTTCCACGAGCCGGTGACGTAGCGCAATTCTTCCGCACCGTAGAACAGCCAGCCGTCACGGCCGCGAACGACGGTCGGCGTGGTCGATTCCCCAAACCAAACAAACTCGGCATAGTCGTACGCTTCGATCAGCGGAGTGCGCAACGGAAACGCATCTGCGATCTGCCGCTCCAAATCGCGCTCGTATCCGCCGGTCGCCAGCGCCCCCGAACTCACCGCCGGCGCAACGAACGGATACCGTTGCTCCCGCGTCTCGATAAACGCCGTATCCACCCGAGCAAATCCCGCCAGCGCCAGCGCTCCGGGGACCGCCAACATCACCAAAAACACGACAATCGCAACAGTGTTGCTGATCTTTCCGCCGTCATTGTCACCCTGAGCTTGTCGAAGGGTGAGCCACCATCGTGGCCGATGCTTCGACAAGCTCAGCATGACAGGGAGGCTCGGCATGACATTGCCATCACCGCCATCTTGCACCCCCATCAAAACCGAAAATAAATGAACGGATTGTAGGTCCCCGCAGCGAGCTTCACCGCGGATGCCATGAACAGCAGCGCCATCAACGCCGGCACGGCACCCGCGCCCACCCATGTGTGCCGCATCCCTGCCCGCACGAAGTTCGCCACGACCGGCGTCGCCAACACGCACCCAACCGCAAACACGAGCACCGTCTCAACATCCACAAACTGCCCGATCGCAAGCGAAGGCGCCGCGGCCCGCCCGCCGAGCGCTGCCAAGAACCCCAACGCCTGCGGAAACGAATCCGCCCGGAAGAAGACCCAAGCGAACATCACCACCGCCATCACGTACACGTGCCGCACGACCGGCAGCGCGGTGACCCCGCGCAGCGCCCCAACCCGTTCCAGCACCAAAAACGCGCCGTGTATCAGCCCCCACACCACGAACGTCCACTTCGCCCCATGCCACAGCGCGCACAAAAAGAACACGATCAGCAAGTTCACGTACACGCGCCACGCCGCCCCGCGATTCCCACCCAGCGGAACGTACAGATAGTCCCGAAACCAGCGCGAGAGCGAGATGTGCCACCGCCGCCAGAATTCCTGAATCGACCCCGACACGTACGGAAAGTCGAAGTTCTCCAAAAACCGGAACCCGAACATGCGCGCGAGCCCGATCGCCATATCCGAATACCCCGAGAAATCGAAGTAGATCTGCAGCGTGTACGCGGCGATC
>JAQBPM010000003.1 GCA_028287525.1 Vulcanimicrobiota bacterium
TAGACGTGCAGCGTGTAGAGGTGCGTCGGGAGCAGCGAGCCGGGGAAGAAGTCGTCGCCGTTGAAGACGCCGGCCGCCCAGCGGCCGATCAGCGGAATGGAGAGCGCGACGCTGTTGGCGATCCGCAGCCCGATCCCGGAGAGGTCGTCGTTCGGCAGCGAGTATCCGGTGAAGCCGGTGAACGACGCTAGCGCGAGCATCGTCAAGCCGATCATCCAGTTGAGCTCGCGCGGGCGCCGAAAGGCGCCGGTGAAGAAGATGCGGCCCATGTGCACGAGGATCGCGGCGACGAAACACACCGCCGACCAATGGTGCACCTGGCGGATCACGTATCCGATCGGGTGCGAACGATCGGCGAGCGCGAGCACCGAGACGTACGCGTTGGCGCCGCTCGAGTCGAACGCGAACGACAGCCAGATTCCGGTGGCGACGAGCGCGAGGAAGAAGTACAGCGCGAACTCGCCGAGGTAGAACGACCAGTGGTCGGGATAGATCTTCGCGAGCAAATAGCGAATGCCGGCGTTCGTGCCGAGCCGGTCGTCGAGCCAGCCGGCGGCTTTGCGCACGATCACCGCACGCGATCCCAGTCGTCGGGGCCGACCGGCGCATCGAAATCGCCGCGCGCTACGAGATACCCCTGCGCATCGACGTCGATGGCGAGTCGCGGCAGCGGCCGCGGAGCTGGGCCCGAGAGATTCTTCGCGCCGTCGAGCACGTCGAAGCGCGACTGATGACACGGACAAAAGAGTTCGTGCGATTGCCGGCGATAGAGCGCGACGGGACAGCCGGCATGGGTGCAGATCTTGGAGAACGCGAGATAGCCGGCTGCGGCCGCACGGCCGTCCGCGGCGCCGTTTACCAGCTCCGGGGCGACGCGGATCAAGACCGTCGACGCGTCGGGCAAGTCGACGCCGTTCTGGGGGAACACCGTTTCGATTCCGCCGGCGACCAGCCGGTCGAAGCCGATCGGCCGGTTGTTCTCGTCGACCAGGCGCAGTCCGGGGCGCCAGCCGGTGAGCACGCGCCGCCCGGGCTTGCGCGCGAGCGAAACCAGCGGAACGAGACCCAGCACGCCGAACGCGGCGAGCGCGCCGAGCCACATCTTTCCGAAGACCGGGCGCGTGACGCCGTCGCTCGGGATCGGCGAGGGGCTCGTCGGGCCGCGCGGGGTGCGCGGTTCGCGCAGATCGTCCGGGGCTCGGAGTTCGAGCGCCGCGGCGGCGGCCCCGGCGGCCAGCCCGAGGAACGCCAGCGCGGCGGAGCCGGCGAGTATCCCCGGCGCCGCTCCCGTCGCGGCTGCGGCCGTCGCGCCGAGCGCACCGAGCATCGCCAGCGCGAGAAACAGCGCGACCTTCATCGGACGAAGAAGATCGTCGCGTAGAGCACGAGCCAGACCGCGAACACGAAGTGCCAGTAGTAGGCGACGGCCTCGACGCCGGCGTGGTGCTCGCGCGTGAACGCCGGCGCGCGCAAAAAGATCGCGACCGCGGCCAGCAGCGCGACGCCGGCCAGCACGTGCGCGAAGTGCGTTCCCGTCAGCACGTAGTAGATGGTTGCGTACGCATTGTCGACGATATGAAAATTCGCCGTGTTCCAGTCGTGCTGCTCGAGGAGCAGAAATCCGAGCGCCGCGAGGATCGTGACGCCCAGCATCGCCCGCGCGAGCACGCGGCCCTGCCGCATCGCTGCAACCTGCGCGATCGCCATGGTGACGCTGCCGAGCGCGAGGAGCGCCGTACCGGCCGCCATCCCGGCGCCGCTGAGTTCGGTTCCGGGCGGCGGCCACGACGAGGTCGCGCCGCGCAATGAGAAATACGCGGCGAGCAGTGCCGCGAAGACCATCGACTCCGAGGCGAGAAATACGACGGTTCCGAACACCAGCGGGTGCGCCCGGATCGCGACGGATCGCATGCCGCTACCCTACCCGCGTCAGGGTGCGGCAAACCGGGTAGCATGAGCGCGTGCACGCTCAGACCTGGCCTGCGATCGGCAGTACGCAGGCTGCCGCACTGGCCGAGGACTGGTGGATATTCACGTACGCCGCCATCGTCGTCGCGGTCTTCGTCTGGGGGCTGATTCTGTATGCTGCCGTACGCTTTCGCCGCACGGCGCGCAACCCCGAACCGCGCTCGCAGAAGGACGCGAACCCGCCGCTCGAGATCGCCTGGACCGTCGCGCCGCTGCTGATCGTGATCGCGCTGTTCGTGCGCACCGCCCACATAGAAACCGAAGTCGAAGCGCAGGCGAAGGTGCATCAGGTCGAGATCGCCGTCGACGGCTATCGCTGGGGCTGGACCTTCGCTTATCGAGGCGGTCCGACGGTTCGCGGCACCGCCGAGCATCCGCCGGAGATGGTGTTGCCGCTCGGCGAGGTCGCATCGATCCGGGTGAGCTCGAGCGACGTCGTGCACTCGTTCTGGATTCCCGACATGCTCTTCAAACGCGATGCCATCCCCGGGCAGGTCAGCGCGTTCGATCTGACGCCGACGAAGGAGGGCACGTTTCTCGGGCGCTGCGGCGAATTCTGCGGGCTCGACCACGCGCTGATGAGCTTCCGCGTGCGCGTCGTCGCGCCGGTCGCGTACGAGCGCTGGCGCAAGGGCGAGGCGACGCGGTGAGCGCCGTGGAGGCGGTGCGGGTGACCGCACCGGAACGTCACGACATTCTCTCGTGGATCACGACGACCGATCACAAGCGGATCGGCGTGCTCTACATGGCGACGACGCTGCTGTTCATGGCCGTCGCCGGACTGCTCGCGATCGCGATTCGCACCCAGCTCGCGCGGCCGGACGGCACGCTGCTGCAGCCGCACGCCTACAACCAGATCTTCACGCTGCACGGCACGGCGATGATCTTCCTGGTCATCGCGCCGTTCGCGCTGGGGCTGGCGAACTATTTGATACCGCTGCAGATCGGCGCGCCGGACATGGCGTTCCCGCGACTGAACGCCACCTCGTACTGGATGTTCCTCTTCGGCGGCCTCGTCGTCTTCGCCGGCGCCGCGACGAACGAAGGCGCGGCATCGGCCGGCTGGACCTCGTACGCGCCGCTCTCCGAGATCATCATTTCGACCGGCTTGGGCCAGGACTTCTGGATCGTCGGCTTGGCGATGGTCTCGGTGGCCTCGATCATGACGGCGCTCAACTTCGTGACGACGACGTTCATCCTCCGCGCGCCGGGGATGACGATGTGGCGCATCCCGATCTTCACGTGGGAGATGGTCGCCACGTCGCTGCTGATCTTCATGGCCTTTCCGTCGCTCACCGCGACGCTGCTGCTGCTGTTCGTCGACCGCCGTCTGGGCGGGCACGTCTTCGATCCCGCGTTCGGCGGAAGCCCGATCCTCTACCAGCACCTGTTCTGGTTCTTCGGACACCCTGAGGTCTACGTCCTGATCCTGCCGTATTTCGGCGTCGTCAGCGAGGTGATCTCCACGTTTACGGGCCGTCCGCTGTTCGGCTACACGGGGATGGTGCTCTCCGCGTTCGCGATCGCCGGCCTTTCGATGGGCGTGTGGGCGCACCACATGTTCACGACCGGGGCCGTCAACAACCCGTTCTTCAGCTTCGTCTCGTTCCTGATTGCTGTGCCGACGGGGATCAAGTTCTTCAATTGGGTGTGCACGATGTGGGGCGGTTCGATCCGCTACACCACCGCGATGCTCTTCGCGCTGGGGTTCTTGATGAACTTTCTGCTCGGCGGCGTCACCGGCGTCATGGTCGCGTCGCCGCCGCTCGATTTCCACGCGCAAGACTCGTACTTCGTCGTCGCGCACTTCCACTACACGATCGGCGGCGGCAGTTTCTTCGCGCTCTTCGCCGCCGTCTATTATTGGTGGCCGAAAGTCTTTGGCTGGCGTTTGAGCGAGCGGCTCGGCAAGATCAACTTTTGGCTCACGTTCGCCGGCTTCAACCTGACGTTCTTGCCGATGTTCTTCATGGGCGTCTTCGGGATGCCGCGCCGCATCTACACCTATGCGAACGCCGGCGCGCTGCCGCAGCTCAACGCGATCGCGACCGCCGGTGCGTACCTCATGCTGATCGCCGCCGTCGTGTTCATCACGAACGTCGTCGTTTCGGCGCGCCGCCGCGAGCCCGCGGGCGACAATCCGTGGCACGGCTACACGCTGGAATGGGCGACGAGCTCGCCGCCGCCGGAGTACAACTTCCGGCGGCTCCCGCCGATCCGCTCGGCGCGTCCGTTGTGGGACGTCGAGCATCCGAAGAACGCGGAGGCCCGGTGAAGACGGGGCTCCTGCTGTTCGTCTCGGCGGCCATCTTCAGCGGGACGCTCGCCGTGGTCTACTGGTTCGTCGCGCACGAGCCGGCCGGCACGACCCTGCTCGGGGCCATGACGGTCGCGTTGATGGTGATCGTCTTCTACATGATCTTCGCCGAGCGCGACGCCGATCTGTACGCCGACAAGGAGAACGCCACGATGGCCGAGGCGGCCGGCGAGCACGTCGGAACGTTCATCACCCATTCGCCGGCGCCGTTTTGGATCGGCGTCGCGCTGACCGCGGTGATGCTGGGATTCGTCGTCTCCCCCGCCGCCGCCGGCCTGGGCATCATCGCCCTCTGCCTCCTCGGAGCACTGCTGATCGTCCGCAGCCGCTAGAGCGCCCGCTTCTTGGCTAAAACTGAACCGGCTCGGGCTTGGGCTCGCTCGGTCTCCTGCCGAACACCCGAAGTGGAAGCTCGGCCGAATGGCGGGCTCTGACAAAACATCTCAGAGAGGGACGCCATGAATCGACCCACGGTCCTCGCAGCGATACTGACGGCTGCGCTTCTCACCGCGCCCGTGCTGGCCGGCGCCGCCGCCGGCGCGCCCGCCGACAACTCGGTCAAGATCAAGCTTGCCGCTATGAACGGCTCGGAAGAGTCGGGTACCATGACGTTGACGCCCAAGGGCGAGAAGACCGTCATCACGATCGAGCTCGCCAACGGCCCGAAGCTGCCCCAGCCTGCGCATTTCCACCTGGGGACGTGCGAGAAGTACAATCCGCACCACGAGTACAACCTCGAGGGCGTGGTCGAAGGCAAGTCGACGACGACGCTGGACGCGCCGATCGCCAAGCTCGTCGGCGGCGACCTGGTCGTCAACGTGCACAAGTCGGCGGTCGACGTCGCGACGATCGCTTCGTGCGCCGTCATCAAATCGTAGGACGGTAGCGCTTGCGCCGGCGGGTCGGCTTCGGAACGCGGATCGCGGCGGGATATCTCGCCGCGATCGTGCTGCTTCTGCTCGTCGGCGCGGCCGGCGCCTACGAGCTCGGCGACATGCGCGCGCGGGCGAACGAACAAGCCGCGTTCGGTGCGGTGAGCAGCAAGGTGAGCGCGACGGTCGCCAATGCGGAACAGCTCGTTGCTGCGACGCGCGGCGTCGCACTGGGCGACGCCGCTGAGGTGAAGGCCGCCGAGCAGGCCGAGGCGTCGCTCGCGCAGGACCTCAAAGGCCTCGCGGCCGACGACGAGACCAAGGCGATCTCGGTCAACCGCGTCGAGCAGATCGTCGTGCAGGGCGAACAGATCGCCGCCGACGTTACGGCGCTGCGCGCGAACGTCGCGGCGGAGCGCGCCGGGAAGAACGGCGCCGTCGCCGCGTCCGCGGCGACGCTGGCGAAACTCCAAGCGGATGCGAACGTGCTCGACGACTTCACGCGCAAAGGCGAGGACAGCGCGAAAGCGGCGTTCGACGACGCGCGGCTTCGCGTCGAGGTCGTCTTCATCGCGGGCATCGTCGCCGTCATCGGGGTCGCAGCCTTCGTCGCGTTCACGCTCGGCCGCCGGCTCGCACGGCGTCTGGGACGGGTGACCGGGGCGCTGACCGTCGTTGCGAGCGAAGACGTCCCCCAACTGGTCGACGCGTTCGAGCGTCTGGCGCACGGCGATCTCGCCGCGTCGTTCGTTTCGCGCCATGAAGTGATCGACGATCGCGGACGCGACGAGATTCGCGAGCTTTCCGACGGCCACGATCATGTCGCGGTCGGGCTCGGCCGCGTGGCCGACGGCTTCGACGCGATGGCCGCGACGCTGCGCGACGCGGTCGGAGAAGTCTCGCGCGTCGCCGACGAGCTGGCCGAGGCGAACGCTACGACGAGCACCGCGGCGCACGAAGCCGACGGCGCGACGGCCCGGCTGGCCGACGTGGTGGCCGGCATCGCGGCCGATGTCGACGAGCTCGCGCGGCATCTCGCGCAGGCGCGCGACGAAGCGGCGGCGTTCGCCGGAGTCGCGACGCGGATCTCGGAAACCGCGACCGCCGAAGCGAAAACGGCGGACGAAGCCGGGCGAACGGTGCAGGCGTTGGACGAGCAGATCGGCGCGTTCGGGCAGCTCGGCCGCGAGCTCGCCGAAGCCGCGCGGGCGGCCGAACGCTCCTCGAGCACCGGCGCCGAAGCGGTCGAGAAGACGGTCTCCGCGCTGCGCCGTTTGGACAGCGAGACGGACCGCGCCGCGAACCACATCGTCGCGCTCGAGAGCCGCAGCGGCACGATCGCCGACGTCGTGAGCACCATCGACGGCATCGCCGAACAGACGAACCTGCTTGCGCTCAACGCCGCGATCGAAGCGGCGCGCGCGGGCGAGCACGGCCGCGGCTTCGCCGTCGTCGCCGACGAGATTCGCAAACTGGCCGACCGTTCCGGTGCGGCGACGCGCGAGATCGGAGCATCGCTCGCGACGGTGCGCGCCGACGCGCTGGCTGCCGCCGACGCCGTGCGCAGTGCGCGCGAGCGCATGAACGAGGGCACCCAGCTGGCGGGTGAAGCCGACGGCGCGCTGCGCGAGATGAACGATGCGATCGGTACCGCGGCGCGCGCCGCGGAGGAGCTCGAACGCCGCTCTACCGCGATGCACGGCTCGTCTTCACGGCTGACCGGCAGCGTCGACGGCATCACCGGCGCAACGGCGGAGACCGCGGCCGCGGCGGTCGAACTGCATCGTCGAAGCGCGGCACTCGTCGAAGCGTTCACCTCGATCGCGGCATCGGGCGAGCAGCGCGCCGCCGCCGCCCACGACGCCGCCGGCGCGACCGGTGCGCTCGCGCACGCGGTGCGCCGCATCGACGCGTCCTCATCCTCGACGCGCGAGAGCTCGGAGCTCCTGCGCGCGCTGGTGCGCCGCTTGTCGGGCAAGCGGGACGCGGGCACGGCCCTCCCGGCCCTCGACGGCTCGGGAACGCCCGGCAAGATGACCCCCTCGCTCCTGCGCGCGCCCTAAACCTCGCCCCGCGTCGCGGCATTCACGATGCGGCGTCATCCTTCGACTCCGCTCAGGATGACGACGGGGGCCCTTCGACAAGCGAGGGTGACAGTGGTCGGCTCAGGGTGACAGCGCGTGCGGCTCCTTTAGCCACGCAGTCATGATGCGGTTGAACGTTTCGGGTTGCTCGACGTTGGCGAAATGGCGGGCGTCGGGGATCTCTTCGTAGCGCGCGCCGGGGATCAGCGCGGCGAGGCGCCGGTTCTCGGCCGGCGGCGTCATCGGATCGGCTGCGCCGCAGACCACGAGTGCCGGAATGCGCACCGACGGCAGCTCCGCGGTGACGTCGAAATCGGTCATCGCGGCGACACAGCCTTCGAAACCGGCCGGAGGCGTCGCGAGGAGGGTGCGCTCGATCTGCGCCCACCGCTCGGGGCGCCGCGCTTTGAACGCATCGCTCAGCCAAGCGCGCATCATCCCGCTACGGACCGGAGTGAGCGAATTCGATTGCCGAACCATAGCGAGCGGTGCCGACCAGCCCGCGCGGGCGTTGGCGGGCGACGACGGCTGCGTATCGGAGAGCAGCAGCGACGCGACCTTCGCGCCGTAGCGAATCGCAAGCGTCTGTCCGATCATCGCGCCGACCGAGAGGCCGACGAAGTGCGCGCGTTCGATGCCCAGAATCTCGAGGAGCGCCGCGACGTCGCCGGCGAGCGCATCGATCGAATACGGCGGCGGGAGCGCCTCACTTCCGCCGTGCCCGCGCATGTCGACGCGCAGCGCGCGAAAGCCGCCGTCCAGGACTGCCGCAACCTGCTCGGCCCACATCCCGCCGTCCGAAGCGAGCGAATGCGCGAAGCACACGACGGGAGCATCGTCGGCACCCAGCAGGTCGTAGTGCACGCGGCGGCCGTCGACCGTGGCGAGCATCGCTCAGGACTCCGCGACGGGGCCGATCACGGCGACGATCTGCCCGAGATGAATCGTGCAGCCCCGCGGGTCGCGCGGCACCGTGCCGGCCGGCAAGCGCACCGGCACGTGACGCGACGACGACGGCTTGCCGTCCTGATAGTCGCGCACGATCGCGTAGGCCGCGTCGTCGGCGAGATAGATTTCGCCGTTGCTCATGTGGAGTTCGTACGTCATCCGCTCATCCTATCATAGCGCCTGGGCGGCGGTGCGGCGTTCGCTCACGAAGCCCAGAAACGCGTCGAAGAGCGTCTTGGTGCTGACGGGCAGCGTACGGTAGTAGTACGTGCTCGAAATCATCGGCATGTCGTTCGCCGGCACCACGGTGCGCTGCTGGCGCGCGAACGCGGCGAGCGCCGCCGCGACCGGCTTTTCGCTCCCGTCGCTGCGCACGACCCCGAAGGTGCGCTCGTGCGGTGCGCGATCGAAGGGCGGCTGGGATGCCGCGTCATCGCCGTAGTCCGCCCAGCACCACCAATACGCGCCGAGCCTGCCGTCGGCGTGCAGCCGTTCGAGAACGTTCGTACAATACGAGGCCATCTCGTACTCGGTCAGACACGGATAGGTCGCGAACGCCGTATCGTCGGCGGGGATCGTCATGTTCGGCGGTTCGCCCGGCATCGCGAAGCGTTCGAACGCGGAGAACTTGTCGTTCGGACACGTCGGTTCTCCGAAGCCCGTCACGGTCACCGGTTGATAGGAGAACGCCGCGGCGAGCATGGCGAGGAACGGGACGACTTCGGGATCGAGCCGGCTGCGCGCGAACGCGCACTCGACGGTGCGCCCCTGCATCGAAGCGAACGCGAACGGCGCGCACAGTGAACCGAGCCGGATGTGGCGCTCGCTGGTGACGTCGCCGGCGTGCGTTCCCGCGGTCGACGGGATCGACGAGGTCTCTTCCAGAGCGCCGGAGAGCCGGCGGCTCCAGTCGGCCACCTCGCGTTCCGCCGCCGGTTCATTGGCGTGTTCGCCCGAGACGACGTGAACGGACGACGGCTCGCGCACGTTGGTGAACTCGTGACCGATGTCCCACACAGCGACGGCGGGATGCTCGCGCAGGCGGCCCCCGACGGCGCGAGCGAACACGAGCTGCGCGTCGAGCAAGCGGCCGCCGTACAGGTTCCCTATGCCGAGCGGTGACGCTCCGTCGGGCGTGATCGTGCGAAAGCGGGGGTGACGCGCATCGCGATCGAGCGACCAGACGGGGAGCCAATTCACGCCGCTCATGTGTCCGCAGAACAGCGTCGGCACCGTGCGCAGGTGGGCGCCGGCGGCGAGCGTGACGACGGTCTCGAGCCGATCGAGCATCAGCGGGTCGAGCCGATCCGGCTCGGGTTGAAAATCGTCCCAGCGCAGGAAGAACCGCACGGTGTCGAGTCCGAGAGCGGCGATCCGCGCGAAGTCCTCGCGGATCTCGCCGGCGTCGAAGCGTCGCCACATCGCCATCGCGCTGGTCCGCGGCCAGTAGTTGACCCCGAGTGAAAACCGCATCGCCGCAATTGTACCCTTTGCGACCATCGCCGCCTCGATAGCATGTTTGACATCACGCTTGTCCCGGCATGGATACGGGTGCGGTTCGTGAAAAACAGTCTTCCGTGAACGTCATCGCCGTTGTCATGCTGGGCATCGCTACCGTCGTCGCGGCCGCACCGAGCGGGACCCCAAAGGTTCGACCCGCTGCGGAGAAATCGCCGGCCCCGCTCTCGCGGTATCAGCGAGAGCGACTCGAGAAGTACAACAATTCCGCTCCCGCCGACCGGTACTTCGGCAAGATGAAGATCAGTTTTCTCGGCATGAACAATACGTTTCGCGACGCGGCGATCATGTCGGGAGACCACACCGTCAGTCCGTCGATCGTGAGCAAGGTCGAGTTCGCGGACGACGCGCTGCAGGAATGGGCGCGGCGATTTCCGCGCGACCCGCAGCTCGCGCGCACCTACTACCTCGCGATCCGCGCCGACCAGAGGATTTGGCTCAAACACAATCAGGAACGAGCCTGGACCTACATGAACCGCATCGTCTCGACGTTTCCGACGTCGTACTTCGGCAAGGTGATCAAGAAAGACATCGCGATCGGCTTCACCGAGCACTACTATGCCGATGCGGTGCCGTGCCCGACGCCGACGCCGTCGCCGGAGCCGACGGTCGCGGTCGCGCCGTCGCCCACCGTGACCGAGCCGCCGCGCGGCAAGTCTCGCGCGACGCCGACGCCGGTGCCGACGCCGACGCCCACGCCCGAGCCGACTCCGACGCCGGTCCCGACGGCGCCGCCGCGCCCGGCACCGCAGACGATCGGGAAGGGCCTGAAGCTGCAGATCGAAACGCAGGCGTGCGTCGCGCCGCCCACGCCGACGCCGAGCCCGTCGCCGACCGTTCTGCCGACGGCTCCCCCGGCCTCATTACCGGCATCGCCCGCGGTGCCGGTCGTTTCGGCCGCACCGAGCCCGCGGCCGTGAACGTCGCGGGTCCTACGCGGTAGGTGTCCCTGGGGGCACCGAAAAGAACTGCGTATGACTTCGCACCCGGTCTCGCGACGAACCGCCCTCACCGCCGTGACGGCGGTTCTCACGCTGAGCGTTCTTCCGCGCGCGGCGCGAGCCGCCGCGACGGCGCGCGTCGGGATGATCCCGGACGCGGGCGCGACGCAGGTTTCCGTCGACCAGAAAAAACCGTTGCGGGACTACCTCGCCGCCAAGCTCGGCCGCGACGTCGAGCTCGTCATCCCGACGAACTATAACGCGACGGTCGAAGCGCTCGGCAACGGGTCGCTGGATTTCGCATACCTCGGCGGCCTGACGTATGCCAAGGCCCACGGGCTCTACGGCGTCATCCCCCTGGTCCAGCGCACGAGCGACCGCGAGTTCCATTCGCTGTTCATCACCCAGGCGGGCAGCGCGATCCAAGGCCTCAAAGACCTGCGCGGCAAGAAGTTCGTCTTCGGCGACATCAACTCGACCAGCGGACACTTGATGCCGTACTACGCGATGGCGCAGGCCGGACTCGATCCCGACAAAGATTTGTCGTTCCGGTACTCCGGCAATCATCCCGCGACCGTGAAGGCGATCGAAGCCGGCGCCGGCGACGCGGGTGCGGTCGACGAAAGCGTCTATCGCACGATGGTCGACGGCGGTCAGGTCGACAAGGCGAAAGTGCGCGTGTTCTACACCACGCCGCCGTTTCTGGACTACGTCTGGGTCGCGCGCAAAGACACGGCGCCGGCGGATCGCGCCGCGTTCTCCGACGCGTTCCTCTCGCTGCGCGCTCCCGCGAACGCTCCCATTCTGGAGATCCTCCGCGGGACGGGGTTCGTCCGCGCGAACGACGCCGAATACGACACGCTGCGGGGAATTGCGACGAAACTCAAACTGCTCTGATCGCGATGCTCGAACTTACCGGCGTTCGCGTCGTCTATGGAGAGGGCGCGCCGCCGGCGCTCGATGAGGTGACGCTGCGGGTCCACGCCGGCGAGTGCGTCGCGATCGTGGGCCCCAGCGGCGGCGGGAAGACGACGCTCTTGCGGTCGATCAACGGCTCCGTGCCGATCGCGGCGGGGACGATTCGCGTCGACGGCGTCGACATCTCGACGCTGCGCGGCCGCGCGCTTCGGCGCATGCGCACGCACCTCGCCGTGATCGCGCAGCAGCACGATCTGGTCGATCGGCTGTTCGTGTACCAAAACGTCATGGCCGGCGCGCTCGGACGCTGGAGCACGCTGCGCGCGCTACGGTTCCTGATCGCGCCGACGGCGGCGGAGATCGCCGAGGCGCGCGAGGCGCTCGAAGGCGTCGGCATCGCCGAGAAGCTGCGCGAGCCCACCCGCGACCTCTCCGGCGGGCAGCAGCAGCGGGTTGCGATCGCCCGCGCCCTCGTGCAGAAACCGGGCGCGATCCTCGCCGACGAACCGATCGCCTCCGTCGATCCGGAGCTGGGCGAACAGATCGTCGCGCTGCTCTGCGGCCTCGCGCGCAGCCGGAACATTGCCTTGATCTGCTCGCTCCATCAGCCCGAGATCGCGCGCCGTTATTTCGACCGGGTCGTCGCCCTCGAAGGCGGACGCATCGCGTGAACGACGCGCTGCGCATCCTCGGTTCTTTCATCCCGCCGGACCTCTCGCCCGCGTACCTGCGGGCGCTCGCCGTTCCGGTCGCGGAAACGATCGGCATGGCGGCTGCCGGCATGCTCGTCGCGTTCGCGGTGGGCGTTCCGCTCGCGGTCATCATCGGCACGCGAGCGCCCGGGCATCGCCTGGTCGGCACGGTGCTGGCGTCGCTGCGCGCGATCCCCGACCTCACGCTCGCGATCCTTGCCGTCGTGCTCGTCGGACTCGGTCCCGGTGCCGGCGTCGCGGCGCTCGCGCTGTTCTACACCGCGATGATCGGCCGCGTCTACGGCAGCCTGTTCTTGGCCGCCGATGCCGCGCCGCTCGAAGCGCTCCGCGCAACCGGCGCATCGCGAATCCCGCTCGCCGCCTTCGGGCTGATCCCGCTCACGCTGGCGGACATGCTCTCGTTCGGAACCTTTGCGTTCGAGTGCGCGATGCGGGCGTCGGTCATCGTCGGCGCGGTCGGCGGCGGCGGCCTTGGCACCGAGCTGATCGGCTCGCTCAACGCGCTCGACTATCACCGCGCGCTGACGGTGGTGATCGTGCTCGTGGCGCTGGTCGCGGGTGTCGACGCGTTCGGCATGCTGGTCCGGCGCGATGCCAGGCTCGCGCTGCTTCTCGTCCCCCTCGGGGTGATTGCGCTGCGACTGGACTGGCCGCAGATCTTCGCCTTCCGGCACGCCGTGCACACCTTCGCCGGCATGTTCCCGCCGGAGCTGCGCGCCGCGCAGATCGTCTCGCTGCCGCTGTTGATCGCACAGACGGTGCTGATCGCGGTCGGCGGCACGCTCATCGGCGCCGTGCTGGCCGCGCCGATCTCGCTGATCGCCGCGCGGCGGCTCGCTCCCGTCCCCGTCGTGCTGGTCGTGCGTCGCGTCCTCGACGTCGCTCGCGCGATCCCCGAAGTGGTCTTCGGCCTCATTCTCGTGGTGAGCGCCGGAATCGGACCGCTCAGCGGTGCAATCGCGCTCGGCCTCCACTCCGCCGGCGTGCTCGGCAAACTCTACGCCGAGACGTTCGAAAACGTGCCCGACGCGCCGATCGCATCGCTCGCCGCGACCGGCGCGCGCCCGCTGGCGATCGCCGCGTTCGGGTTCATCCCGCTGGCCCTCGGCCCGAACGTCGTGCACACGCTCTTTCGACTGGAATGGAACGTGCGGGCGGCAACGGTCGTAGGCTTGATCGGTGCCGGCGGCATCGGACAGGCGCTGTATGAAGCGCAGCAGCTGTTCTTCTACAAGGAGATGCTCGCGTACATCCTCGTGACGTGGGGACTCGTCGCGCTCTCCGACTGGTTCGGCGAGCGCCTGCGCGTGCGCATGGGCTGGCACTTCGTCGCGGGCTAGGCGTCCGCCCGAGCGCGGCCGAAACCAGACGCCGATGCGCAAGATCAACACCGGCGAGATCGATGAATTGACGTGGTCGTCGCCGCGCGGAAAATTTCGCGGCGCCGGAAAACAGATCTCCGAGGCGCTCGGACGCCGGCCGCAATCGCTCGATCTGAACGAACGCCATCCGTTCGACGTGGAATTGGCCCGCATCGCGCCGGGCGCGACGCCGTACCCCTACCATTCGCACAGTGCGCAATGGGAGTTCTATCACGTCATCTCCGGTTCGGGAATCGTACGGCACGCGGACGGCACGACCGCAATCGCCGCCGGCGACGCGTTCATATTTCGGCCGGGCGAGCCGCACGGGTTCGCCAACGACGGTTCGGTGGATCTGATCATGTACGTCGTTGCGGACAACCCGGTCGGCGAGTCGGCCTATTTTCCGGACAGCGGCAAATGGCGAGTGCGCTCACCGCAACCCGCGAACATCCGGTCCACGCCGCTCGACTACTACGACGGCGAAGAATAGGCGGCGGCCCGGCTGCGGTACTAGGCGCTTGCTGTCCTGGTGTTCGCGCCGCTAGGCCCCCACCGGTTCGCCCTTTCTTCGGCGGGAGCAGTCGACGCCGGACCGAGAAGGGGCGGACATGGAGTTTCGCTGCAAAGTCTGCAAAGAGGTCAAGGACGTGCGCACGCTGCGCGACTCGATCTGCCCCGACTGTCAGGTCGAGCAGGAACGCGCAGCCGAAGCTCTCACCGATCACGCCGCCGGCCTTCGATATGCGTACGAGCAAGCGATCAAGAAGGGCCCGCACTATGCGGGCGCTCCCGAGGCGTGGACGCCGAAGGACCCCGTGCTGCTCGCCGACGGCGAGCACTTCATCTGTCCCGGCTGCAAGCGCGAAGCGCACCTCGTTCACGACCTGAGCATCCGGTGGAACAAGAAGCCGTTTCCGATTCCGAACAAGTACAGTCTTTGCGACCAATGCCACCGCCGCGATTTCGAGGACGACGCGCCGCTCTACACCAACCGGTTCAACCGCGAGCGCTGAGCTTCCAGGCGACCTCCCATTCGGAGCGGAAGTGACCGCGATGCTCCGCGTCGTCGCTCACATCACCGCCAAGCCGGGTCAGCGCGCAGCGCTGCTCGAGGCGTTCCAGGCCAACGTCCCCGCGGTCCGCGCGGAGGCGGGCTGCGTCGAGTACGCCGCCGTCGTCGACGCGGACGGTTTCGGCGGGTTCCAAGCACCGCTCGGCCCTGACAGCTTCATGGTGCTCGAAACGTGGGAGAGCGACGACGCGCTCAAGGCGCACGCTCGCGCGCCGCACATGGCCGCCTACGCCGCACGGGTGAAAGACCTTATCGCGTCGCGCGCGATTCACGTCCTCTCGGCCGTGTAGTCATGCGGCGTCGGCGCGACGGGTGAAGTGCATCGTCCAATTCACTTCCCACGTCGCGCCGTCGTCGACGGAAAACGCTTGCTCCCAGCGGCAACTCTCGGGCGTGACGTCGCCCCAGCGATACCGGCAGACCATCGGCCGGCCTTCGAAGTCCTCGCGGCAGAAGAACTCGCCGACGCCGTGCTCGTCGAATGCGCCGACATTCGGAAGCGGGATCAATCCCCGCGAGCGCGTGCCCCAAAAGAGACTCCACTCGCGCGTCTTCTCGTCGTAGAGCCGCAGCGTCAGCCCCTCGATGCGCCCGAGCGGGCTGTCGAAGTCGGCTTCGTCCAGGTTGGCGTTGCCGCCCCAGACGGGACTCGCCCGCACAATTCCGCCGAACTCGTACCAGCTCTCGGATCCGCTCAGCGGCCGCTCGAGCCGGCGGTTGTGAACGTTCCACGTCCCCATGAGGAAATCGAAATCACGTTGACCGTCGCGTTGCATTCCCAGCTCCTTGCGGAATCGTCGTTTCGCAGAGCGTAGCAGTCCGGCGCCCGACGCGAACAGTGCCGCCTTGCGACAAAACGAGGGTGCCAGTCAGGCGGCATCCGTCTTGTCGGATGTGTGCACGGAAGCAGGCTCTCGTTCGAGCGAACGTGCGAAGCCGGGGGCGGCACCGCGAGGACGGCGAAGGCCGACCGCATGACCGACGGTTTACAGAAGATCCCCCTGCGCCGCATCGACGGCTCGGAGACGACGCTCGCGGAGTTCGACGGCAAGGTGCTGCTCGTCGTCAACGTCGCCTCGCAGTGCGGGTTGACGCCGCAGTACGGCGGGCTCGAAAAGCTCTACGCTCGGTACCGCGAGCAGGGTTTCGAAGTGCTCGGCTTCCCCGCCAACGAGTTCGGCGCACAGGAGCCGGGGACCAACGGCGAGATCGCGCAGTTCTGCGAAACGCGATTCGGCGTGACGTTTCCGATGTTCGAGAAGATCGTCGTCAAAGGAGCGGACAAGCATCCCCTCTACGAGACGCTGACGAACGCGCAAGCGAAGGCGGGCGTCAATGCGAAAACCGCGTCGCCCGGCCCAGCGGACGCCGCGGCGCCGGACGAGATCGCGTGGAACTTCGAGAAGTTCATCGTCAGCCGAACCGGTGACGTGGTGGCCCGTCTGGCGCCGACGGTCGTGCCCGAAGACCCCGACCTCATTGCGATCATCGACGCGGAACTCTCCAAAGCGTAGGGCCGTGTCCGACGACGCGCGTTCCGCGCTCGAGCGCGTGCGCCGTATCGCGCTCGCGCTGCCCGAGGCGACGGAGCGCGTGAGTCACGGCTCGCCGACGTTCTTCGTGCGCGATAAACCGTCGTTCGTGATGTTCTTGAACGACCATCACGGCGACGGCCGTCTGGCGCTGTGGTGCGCGGCTCCGCCCGGCGCGCAGGAGGCGTTGACGAGCGCGGACCCGGAGCGGTATTTTCGTCCGCCGTACGTCGGCCATCGCGGCTGGATCGGCGTGCGGCTCGACCGCGCGTTGGCATGGGAGCGGGTCGCCGACGCCATCGAAGAGGCGTATCGGACCGTCGCTCCGCCGCGGCTGGTCGCCCAACTGGACGGCTAGCCCGCCGCTCCCGCCGCTGGAGTGAACGAAGGCGGCGCGGCGAATGGGGGCCGTGCTGCTCCTGATTCCATCGGAGGTCTGAATGCGTCTCGTTTCCGCGGCGATCCGTTTGGCTGCCGCCCTGGCGGTGTTTGCCGGCGCGGCGGTTTTCGCGCCGCCGGCCGCGGTGCGCGCCGACGGAACGATGCCCGCGCCGTTCGACCTCGCGAGCATCGACCGCAGCAAGAACGCCTGCACCGATTTCTTCGAGTTCGCGACGGGAAACTGGCGCAAGGCGCATCCGATTCCGGCGGCTTATCGAGAATACGGCTACATCGAAGCGCTGGTCGATCACACGCGCGACATCGTTCGCGGCATCCTCGAAGACGCGCAGCGAGCGCCGGGCGACGCGGGCAGCAGCGCGCAGAAGCTCGGAAGCTTCTACGGCAGCTGCATGGACGCCGCGGCGATCGAACGCGCCGGGCTCACCCCGGTCGCGGGCGAACTCGCGCGCATCGAAGCGATCGGCTCGCGCAGCCGGCTGACCGCCGCGCTCGCGCACCTGCACGCAATCGGCGTCGACGCGGGCTTCGCGCTGAGCCCGACGCAGGATTTTCGCGACAGCACCAAAGTGATCGCCGAGTTCGATCAAGCCGGTATCGGCCTGCCCGAGCGCGACTACTACCTGCGCGCGGACAAAGAATCGCAGACGCTGCGCTCTCAGTACGCCCGGCACGTCGCGAAGATGCTCGCGATGAGCGGCGACGCGTCGTCGCGAGCGGACGCGGCGGCGGTCGTCGCCTTCGAGACGGCGCTCGCCCGGAGCTCGACGCCGGCGGCGGGGCTGCGCGATCCGGAGGCGGTGTACCACCCGATGAAGTCGCCGGCCGTCGCGGCCTTGATGCCGCACGTCGCCCTCGCAACGTATCTGAACGCGAACCGCGTGCCGGCCGCCGGTATCGTCAACGTCGCCGAACCGGCGTTCCTGCGCGCGTTCGACCGCACCGTCGCGACGGCGCCGCTGTCGACCTGGCGCGCGTACCTCCGCTGGCGCCTGCTCGATGCGTATGCGACGATGCTCCCGAAGCGCTTCGACGACGAGAACTTCGCGTTCCGCGGGCGCGTGCTCGAGGGTCGCAAAGAACAGCTGCCGCGCTCGAAGCGCTGCGTGACGCAGGCCGACCTGTTCTTGGGTGAGGCGGTCGGTGCGGCGTACGTCGCCAAGACGTTCCCGCCCGCGGCGAAGCAGCGCGCGCTCGACATGACGCTGCGCATACGAGACGCCTATCGGGCCGAGATGCTCGCCCTGCCGTGGATGTCGCCGGCGACAAGACGGACGGCGGTGGCCAAGCTCGACGCGATGGGCCTGAAAGTAGGCTATCCCGACGTGTGGCGCAGCTATGCGGGCTACGCGGTTGAGCCGGGAGCGTATTTCGCCAACGTCGAGCGCGGACGGACGTTCGAGCGCAACTATCAGCTGGCGCAGATCGGGAAGCCGGTCGACCGGAAACGCTGGGGGATGACGCCGCAGACGGTCAACGCGTACAACGACACGCAGCGCAACGAGATCGTGCTCCCCGCGGCGCAGCTGCAGCCGCCGTTCTTCGACGCGAACGCCGATGATGCGGCGAATCTGGGCGCGACCGGCGCGGGTACGGTCGGCCACGAGATGACGCACGGCTTCGACGACGAGGGCCACAAGTTCGACCTGCACGGCAACGTGCGCAACTGGTGGACCCCGCAGGATCTCAAGGCGTTCGATGCGCGCGCGGCGTGCGTCGTCAAGCAGTTCGACAACACCGTCGCAGTCGGGACCGTGCACTATCAAGGAAAGCTGGTCGCCGGCGAGGCGATCGCGGATCTCGGCGGTACGGTGATCGGGTATCGCGCGCTGCAGACGGCGCTGGCCGGCAAGCCGCAGGGCAAGATCGACGGCTTCACGCCGGAGCAGCGGTATTTCATCGCGTTTGCGCAATCGTGGACGGAAAGCGTCCGCCCCGAAGCGGCGCGGAACCAAGCGCTGACCGATCCGCATCCGATCCCCCGCGATCGCGTCAACCAGACCGTGCTCAACGTCCCGGCCTGGTACACCGCTTTCAACTGCGCACCGCCCCCGAAACCGGTCTGCGCGCCCTGGTAACGCCAACGTTGTCACCCTGAGCATGTCGAAGGGGGCTATCGGTGGCCGAGGTGCCAGCCGTGCTGCTCGCACGGATATGGGGCGAGGCCGGTCGACGTGCGCGGGATCGCGCGTTCGGCGAGCTTCTTCGTGGCGAAGGCGGCCTTCGGCGAACCGGACTTGTTGTAACACGAGCGCTTTCCGCCGCGCTTCCGTGGTTTCTTCCCCTCCATGATGAACGGGCTTCGCCGGGCGAGGGCGAAGTCCGGGACTCCAGCGATGGCGAAACTCTATTTCCGGTACTCGGCGATGAACGCGGGGAAATCGACGGCGATGCTCCAGGTCGCACACAACTACGAGGAAAACGGCCGCGCGGTGTGGCTGTTCACCTCGTCGCTCGACGACCGGTACGGCGTCGGCAACGTGACCTCACGGCTGGGTCCGCAGCGCATCGCGTTCACGTTCGATGAGACGCTCGACTTCTACGAGCGGCTGGCGCAGTCCGAAGGCCTCTCGTGCGTGCTGATCGACGAAGCGCAGTTCCTGAGCCCCGAGCAGGTGCGCCAACTGCATCAGGCCGCGCACGTGCTCGGGATCCCGGTCATCTGCTACGGCATCCGCAGCGACTTTCAAGGCGAGCCGTTTCCGGGCTCGATCTATCTCTTGGCGCTGGCCGATAGTTTGGAAGAGATCAAGACCATCTGCGCATGCGGGAAGAAGGCGACGATGAACCCGCGGATCGACGAGCGCGGGCAGCGCATCGTCGACGGCGAGCAGATCGCGATCGAGGGGACCGTGCGGTACATCCAGCAGTGTCCGCAATGCTTCTACCTGCATCGCGTCCCGCCGCTGTTCGACCTGACATGACGGACGTGCGCGGGTGGGTTGGGATCGTCGCGGGCGCGTCGGGCGGCATCGGCGCGGTGACGGTGCGCGCGTTTCTCGACGCGGGGATGTCGGTGGTCCTCGCCGCGCCGCAAGACGCGCAGCTCGACGCGATCGCGCGCGACGTGGAACCCTACGGGCGGCGCGCGCTCGTCGTGCCGACCGACATCACCCGCCGAAGTGACGTGGATCTGCTCGTCGCCCGGGCGCTCGTGACATACGGCCGCATCGATGCGCTGGCGAACGTCGCCGGCATCGGCTCGAGCCCGTCGTTCTGCGACTCCGCGGACGAGGAGATCGAACGCGTGCTGGCGGTCAACTTGCTGGGCGCGGCGCGGATGATGCACGCGGTGCTCCCCGTGATGAAGGCGCAGCGGCGCGGAGCGATCGTGAACATCGGCTCGATCGCCGGCGAAGCCGCGGTGATGGGCGTCTACTCGGGCTCGAAGTTCGGCCTGCGCGGGCTGAACGATTCAATTCGCCGCGAAGTGCGGAGTTTCAACATTGGCGTGACGCTGATCGAGCCGGGGTTCGTCCGCACGCCGATGAACGCCGCGATGAACGGCCTGCCCGGGCCGGAGATCGTCGCCGACGCGATCGTCGGCGCGCTGCGGCGGCCGCGCCGCACGATCGTCGTCCCACGGAGCTATCGCGTGCCGGTGTTCTTGATCAACACGTTTCCCGGCTTGGCGGATCTCGTCTTTGGGGATGCACGCATTCAAAAACGCATCAATCGCGACGCGCGCGCCGCGCGCTCAGGGCCGCCGACGTGACCGCAACTCCCACGGAAGCGATCGTCGTCACCGGCGCGTCGACCGGGATCGGCGCCGCCGCGGCGGCCGAGCTGGCGCGGCTGGGGTACGTCGTCTTCGCCGGCGTGCGCAACGACGCGGATGCCTCCGTGGTACGTGCGCTCCACGAGAACGTGCGCGCACTGCGGCTCGACGTGACGGTCGCAACAGAGGTCGCAGCCGCGGCCGATGCGGTCGCCGCGAGCGGGTTGGCCGTCCGGGGCGTCGTCAACAACGCCGGCATCGCGGTTGCGGGCCCGCTCGAGTATCTGCCGGTCGACGAGTTGCGCCGTCAATTCGAGGTGAATCTGTTCGGAGCCGTCACCGTGACGCAGGCGTTCCTGCCGCTGCTTCGCCCCGCGCGCGGGCGGCTCGTCTTCGTCGGCTCGATCTCGGGCCGGCTCGCCACGCCGTTCGTTGCACCGTACAGCGCCTCGAAGTTCGCGCTGCGCGCCGTCACCGACGCTCTGCGGGTCGAGCTCTCCCCGTTCGGGCTCTCCGTCTCGCTGATCGAGCCGGGATCCGTCAAGACGCCGATCTGGCAAAAGGGACACGCCGGAAAAGACCGCCTTCTGGGCCTGCTGGGACCGGCCGCGATGGAGCACTATGGGCGGGCGATCGACGCGCTGTTCGCCGCCACGGCGCGCGAGGGACGCACGGCCATGCCGGTCGAGCGGGTGACGGCCGCGATCGTTCACGCGCTTACCGCGCGGAAGCCGAAAGCGAACTATCTGCTGGGCGGCCCCGCCCGCGCCGGCAGCATCCTCGCCCTCATCCCGGCCGGTCTGCGCGATCGGGCGATCAAGAAATCGATGCGGCTGCCCTAAGTCCTAAGTCGGGAATCGCCCGCTCGGGCGCGAAGGACCGCCCATGGCACCGGCAGCAACCGTTCCCGTTCCCGAGATGCCCGACTCGTCCGCGGCGTTGGCCGACCTCGAGTTGTGGGACATGCGCGTCGACGGCGCGATGACCGGCGAATTCCTCGACGCGCTGTTCGTCGAGTCGCCGAATCTGCCGGGCGTGATCGTGATGAACGGCGACGAGATCGCGACGCTCATTTCGCGCCGCACGTTTTACGCCGTCGCCGACCGCTCGTTCTCGCGCCAAGTGTA
>JAQBPM010000061.1 GCA_028287525.1 Vulcanimicrobiota bacterium
GATCATCGCAAAAAATCCGGTGAAAATATCCACGAGGTCGAGTCAAGCCTCCGAGTCTACGAGGGAGAGGTTCCGGCAAAGTGCCGGACCGGCGAAGGTGCATTGAAAGTCGCGAAAAGCCGGACAATACAAAAGACGGCGGGACGACGCTCCCGGCGCGGGCCTAGGTGTTGGCGGTCCCGCGCGCCATTCCTACCGCCGATTGTTGAAGGCACGGTTACTTCTTTTGTAGCTGGGCAAGCGCCGCATCGGCATCGGACGCCAGCTTTGTATCGGAACCGGCGTTCGCCTTGGCCTTCTGAAGAAACGCGATCGCAGCGGCCTTATCGCTAGCGGTAGTCGGGCTCGCGCTGTTCGCGACCGCGACTCCGGCGACGAAGTTGGCGCGCGGCTCGTTCGGGTCGACCGCGAGAGCCTTGTCGGCCTCCGCTTTGACCTTTTTCCAGTCGGGCGGCTTTCCCGCCGCGAGGACGTTCGCCGCCTGCACGTAGAGGATCGCGGCTTTACTCGGCAACGCCTGCGCGGCTTGCTCGAGCACCGCAACGGCTTGGTCCGGCTTGCCGGCCTGCACCGCAGCGGAGGCCTGCTGGTTGTAGTACGCCGCAAGCGTTTCGTCGACGCGAGTGTTCGAGGGATCGCGCTGCTTCAGCGCTTTCCCGAGCGCGATGCCTTTCTCGGGCTGGCCGCCGAAGATGTACGCGGTCGCCAGCGACGCGTCGATCGCGTTGAGCGACGCCGCGTCGGCCTTGCCGGTCGTCGCCTGCGACTTCGCCTTCTCCAGTGCAGCGATCGCCTGCGGATACTTCTGCGCGTTGGCGTACGCCGTGCCTTGGATGAAGAGCGTGTTCACGTTTTGCTGCAGCGCGAGCGCCTTGTCGGAAAGCGCGATCGCCTGCTCGTTGTTCTTCGCCTTGAGCGCATCGACGGCCGCATCCGCGTATGCCTTCGCCGCAACGACTTTGAAGCGGTCCGGAATCGTCCCGGCCGCGTCGAACGCCGCCGACGCGCCCGCCGCATCGTTCAGATACTCATCGGAGACGCCCAAGAGCGCTTCGGCATCTTTGTCGCCCGGATGAGCGACGATATACGTCTGCAGCAGCTTCTTCGCATCGTCGTATTTCGCGGCGCGGATCAGCGCGTTCGCTTGCGAAAGGTCGGTGCCGCCGCCGCCGGTATTGGACGCCTGAACGGCATTGGCTCCGAATTTCAGCGCGAGCGTGTAATAGTAGTCACCCGGCTTCCCGTCTTTCGCACCAGGTTTGTAGGTCGAGCTCTTCGCGATTTCGGTCGCGGCCCGATCGTCGCCGTGATTGGTCGACTTCGTGACCTGCACGGTACCGACGGAGCCGTTGCGATGGACGAAGACTTTCACAGTGACCGAACCGGTACCGACGACCGGCGACGTGTTCGCTCCCTGCTTGATCAATTTGGGCGGCGAATAGAATTCGCTCGTCTGCGCGGACGACGTCTGGGGCAGACCGGCTAGGGCAGCCGCGCCGAACGCCAGAGCGGCAAACGCGCGTGATGTACGATCGGACATGGTACCTCGGGAAACGCCGGGGGGTGATGCGGAGAGAGAAACGTCCGCCGGGCCGCGGAGGTTCCCCCGGGAGAGGTAGGGGTACGCCCGGCCCCCTCGCCTCGGCTCTCGACCGGGCGCGATTGTGCGACGCGCGGCCAATTACCTGCCGCTCAAGTCGGCCAATTGGCCAACCATCAACGGCCTGAGAGGTCGGGGCGCAGCACCCGGGCGCCCTCCAAGTAGACGTGCTGGATCGCGTCTTGCCCGGCCTGCGTGTTGATGTGGATCAGGACGCGGATGCACCGCTCCAGACGTCCCGGTACCCCGATCTCGGTGAAGTTCAACAGCGGGACCAGGGTCCAACCCATCCGGCGAGCGGCCGCCGCCGGAAATTCGGAGATCAGATCCGGGGTGACGGTGAAGAGGGCTGACGCCACGTCGTCCGGCGAGAACCCGTTGGCGTCGACGATCGCGCGCAACAGCCGCTCGGTGGCATCGAGGATGAGCGACGGTTCGTCACGCGCGACCGTGATCGCACCGCGAATGCCGCGCACGACGCTCACTCGGCCTCCGCCGCGGCGTCGCGCGACTCCGTCGCGACGCGGTGCAGCGCTGCGATCTCGCGCTCGGTAGCCGGGCGCAGGCCGCCCACCGGCAGTTCACCCAGCGTGATCGGGCCGAAGCGCAGGCGAACCAGCGCGAGCACCGGGTGATCGACGACTTCGAACATGCGGCGCACTTGGCGGTTGCGTCCTTCGTGAATGGTGAGATCGACGAGCGAGACGTCGCGCCGCACGGCGACGACGCGCAAGAGGGCCGGGGCCGCGCGCCCCTCTTCCAGCCGCACGCCGCGCAGGATCCGTTCGACGGCTTCGCCGTCGAGCCGGCCGCGCAGCGTCGCGCGGTAGGTCTTCTCGACGCCGAACCGCGGATGGGTCAGCACGTTGGCGGTTTCGCCGTCGTCGGTGAGCAGCAGAACGCCGCTCGTATCGTAGTCGAGCCGGCCGACCGGGACGACGCGCGCGGTGATCCCGCTGCGGCGCAGAAGGTCGGCGACGGTGCGGCGTCCTTCCGGATCGCGCATCGTCGTCATCACGCCGATCGGCTTGTGCAGGACGACGTACGTGCGCGTCGCGGCCGGCCGGACGACCCGGCCGTCGACCTCAACGTGCGCGTCGTCCTCGACCGACGTGCCGAGTTCGCGCACGATCTTCCCCGCGACACGCACGCGTCCGGCGACGATCAGTTCTTCCGAGCGGCGGCGCGACGCAACGCCGGCCGCCGCCAAATATTTCTGAAGGCGCAGGCCGGACGCCTACACTTTCTTCAGATCGAACGTGGTGATGAACTCCTCGTTCGTCTTGGTGCGAGCCAGCGCCGCGTAGATGCGCTCCGAGGCTTCGACGCTCGACGTTCCGGAGAGCGCTCGGCGCAGATCGGTCACCTTGTGCAGCGCGATCTCGCTGAGCAGCTGCTCTTCGTACCAGTTGTTGCTGCGCACGAGGTCGACCGGCGGATACGCGCGCGTCTCCACCAGCTCGCGCGCCAGGATCAGCTCGGCGTTGCACGCCGAGGAGAACTCCTCGAGCACGAGTACGTCGAGCGCGGCGGTACCGCTTCCGACGGTTGCCAGGACGGTCAGCGAACCGCCGCCCTCCACCGCGCGCGCTGCGCCGAAGAGGCGCTTCGGCCGCTGCAGCATCGCGGCGTCGATCAGCGCCGGATTCGGCTTGTGGTGGCCGAGCGACGCGTACGCGCGCACGAGGCGAGTGAGCGACGAGACCAGGACCACGGCGTCGCCGCCGAGTTCCGCGATGCGCTTCGCGCGTTCGAAGACGAGCTCGGCGGTGCTGACGTGGTTGTCGGGATGTTCCTCGAACGTCGTCGCCACGACTTCGACGTCGAGCGAGCGCTGCAGGTGGGTGACGGCTTCGGGACGCTCGTCGACGAGCAGGACGATCACCTGCGCTTGCGGATCGTTGGCCCCGATCGCCCGCGCGATGCGCACGAGGAAGGCCGCGTCGTTGGTGCGCGGCGGCGCGAGCAGCAGGGCGCGCTGGCCGCGGCCGAGCGGTGCGAAGAGGTCGAGCGCACGGGTCGCGATGTCGCCGCGCGTCTCGAGGGTGAAGCGCCGGGTCGGCGGTTCGGCGCCGAGATCCTCGAACACCGGACGGCTGACGATCGCCTCGGGCGGATGGCCGTTGACCGTCTCGACCTTGACGATGCCGTAGTACTTCTCGTTCTCTTTGGGCCGGCGAACCTGGCCCGCCACGAGATCGCCGCGGCGCAGTTCGAAGCGGCGAATCTGCGACTGCGAGATGTAGATGTCGTCGGTACCGACGAGGTAGCCCTCACGCCGCAAGAAGCCGTAGCCTTCCGGCAGGACGTCGAGCACGCCGTTCGCTTTCTCGAGACCGCTGCGCTGCGCTTGGATCTCGAGAATCGTCTTGAGGAGATCGTCCTTCTTGATCTTGGTCGGGTTCTCGATCTCGAAAGTCTTCGCGAGCTCGTTGAGCTCGGCTTTGCTCATCTCCGTCAGCTGCTCGGCGGAGAGCAGCGGCGGTCCCACCGCTTGCGGAAATTCCGGCTGCGTGAAGACGTCTTGCTGCTGCGGCGGCGTCGCACCGTCGTTGAAGCGATTGCGATTGCGTCGCGAGCGGCGGCGACGGCCGCCGCCCTCGGCAGGGCGTCCGTTGTTCTGGGGTCGGTTGTCGAACTGCAGCGAAGTGCTCCCTCGGGGAGGCGGACGATTCGTCCGACGGGGCCCTTCCGGCGAGGCTGCCGGGGCCGCGCGTCGGCGCGAAGCGCCAAGGAACGCGAAGGTCGGCGCGATGACGAGACCACGCGACGACCGCAGTCTACCACAGCGGCGTCACGGCGACAAGGCACGGGGTCCGCTGACGCTCGAATTTCCGACGGCGTAGAAACGCAGGGGCATGTCCGCCGCCCGGGTGAGGCCGATCCGGATGCTGCTGCCGACCGCCGGCCGGATTCCGTCGTCGGCGAGCCAGAGGTCCGGCGCCGTCTCGAGATCCGCGCCGTCGCAGGCGGGTCCGATCCCGAGCGCCCGGCACAGATTTCCCGGACCGCGCGCGAGGTCGCGGTCGCGCACGCCGGCGCGCCCGCGCAGCGCGCGCATCGTCTCGATGCCGCGCACCGGCTCGCACGCGCGCACCAGCGCCGCAGCGCCGATCCCGTCTTGCTCGGCCGTAACGTTGAGGCACCAGTTCGTCCCATAGATGAAGTACACGTACGCGTGCAGCGGCGGCCCGAACATCGCGCGGTTCCGCGCCGTCATCCCGCGGAAGGCATGCGAGGCGGGATCGTCCGGAAGATATGCTTCGGTTTCGACGATGCGCCCGATCAGCGTCTCGCCGTCGATCACCCGCACGAGCAGCTTCCCGACAAGCGCCCGCGCCAGCCCAACCGTATCGTGCGGCAGATCCTCACGGCGAAGACGGCGCAGGCTAGGCGGCGGCGGCTGTGCGCGAGGCGAGTTCGGCGTGGGCGCGGGTTTGGAGTTCGTGCGTTTCAATCGGTTCCGCGCGTTCGACGCGCGCCAGCGCGAAGCCGTGCAGGACGCAGCGCGTTTTTACGTAGGCCATCGCGAGCGCCGGCGGAACGGTGCGCCGGGCGTTGAGGTCGTCGACGACGAGCTCGTCGCCGATGCGCAGGCGTACCCGGGTGAATCCCTGGCCGCGCAGGTGGGCGCTGACCGCCGCGACCGCCGCATATCCGACTTCCCGACCTTCGAGCGCCGGGAGCGGGGAGAGGCCGAAGGGGATCTTGGCGACCGCGCGACCTTTGCCGGTCGCGATCGCCGCGTAGGCGATGCCGCGACCGGTGCGGTCCGAGGCGTAGCCGACGGCGACGTCGGCGGAACGGTGGCGAATGGTTTGCGTCATGGCTCGTGCGATCATCCTATATCGAACGTATGTTCGAGTCAAGCAGCTCGCGCGGCCAGGACCTCCCGATAGAGCTCGAGGATTCGCCGCGTCTGCATCTCCACCGTAAACCTCGAGTATGCCAAA
>JAQBPM010000063.1 GCA_028287525.1 Vulcanimicrobiota bacterium
CGCACGATCTCGGCGATCTCCTCGTAGGTGAGGATATCGGGGTTGGGGATCCAGGGCAGGCCGGCTTCCGGCATGCAGTAGACGCACCGCAGGTTGCAGCGGTCGGTCACCGAGACGCGCAGATACGTGATCGGCCGCCTGAAAGCGTCGACGAGCGGCACCGCCCCTTGCTCGATCAAATCGATTGATTGCACGGCGCTTCGCCCTAGGCTCCGCGCCCCCCACGCTTTGCGTGGGGCCCCCAGTCCGACCTCGCAACCGGTACTCCGGTCGCTTCTCGATCCTGCTGCGCTCGGTCCATCACCACCTCAATGATTCCCCGAGATGGCCTAAGGTTCCGGTTGGCGGATCCTGCGGCGGTTTGGGGGCGCTTGTCCTAACTTTCGGCGAAGACCTTGTCGTCGACCGGGACGTTGATCTTATAGTTCGCGAACGACGAGTTGATGTCGGCGTTGTAGTGCGGGACGTCGACCTTGCCGGTCTGCTGCTTGACGACGAAATTGCCGCCGATCTGGTCGTACGTGTTGTTGAACCGAATGGTCCCGCCGTCGTCCTTGTAGAAGTACGTCATCTCGCTGACGGTCGCAGTCTTGTCCTCGACCTTCACGTCGACGTGGTCGATGCGGCCGTTCTTCTTCCGCACCAGCTTGAACGTGGCGGTCGTACCGTCGTCGCCGGTCGGCGTGACCTCGTACAGCTTGGGCCAATCCGACGGCGGTTCCATCTGGCCGACGACCTTCTTCAGCTGCCCGGCGAGTGCAGGGACCGTCTGAAATTGAACCGCGGTCTTGTCGGGTCGCTTGTAATACGCTTTGCCTTCGAGCGTCGGGCTCAGGAACGGAAACGTGTGCAGCTGGATCGCCACCGTAACGTCCGCCTGATAGGACTGGAGCTCGCTGTTCACACGCTGCATGCGCGCGTAGAGGTCCGCTTCGGTCGCGGCTGCTGCGACCGGGCGCGACGGGGTCGTCGCGAGCGCGGCGAGCGTGAGGGCGGCCAGAAAAGCGAAACGGCGAATCTTCATAGCTTGTGCTCGTGCAACGCCACCGAAGGTCCCGCGGGTTCCAAGGCGGCATCGACTTCTTCGCGCACGCCCGCCGTACGCTCGGACGCTTTCGCGGCCCGCAGCGCAGCGTACGCCTGCGGCGAGCCGATGCGGCCCAACGCCCAAGCGGCGTGACCGCGAACGAGCGGACTGGGGTCCTCGTGCAGCGCCCTCGCGAGTGCGGGGACATCTGCGCGATCGAGACCGTTTCCCAGCGCCACCGCAGCATTTCGTCGCAGCACGGTCGCCCCGCGCCAACCCATCGCCGTCGCGCGCAAGCGGCGGAATGCCGCACCGCGCACGCGCAACAGTTCGTGCAGGTCCGGGGCGGCGACGCCCTCGTCCGCGGGGGCGAACGCGGAGCCGCCTTGCCGGCCGGCGCGGATCGACGGCGGGCACGCATCGTTACAGAGATCACATCCCCACACCCACGTTCCGATCAGCGGACGCAGCGCGCGCGGAATCGCGTCGCGGCGCTGTGTGAGGTCGCTGATGCAGCGGTTGGCGTCCATCGTGCGGTCGCCGCGCAGGGCACCCGTCGGACAAACGTCGACGCAGCGCGCACACGATCCGCACGACGTCGCCAGCGGCGTGTCCGGGTCGAGCGCGAGCGTCGTGACGATCTCGCCTAAGAAGACGGCGGAGCCGAGTCCGTGCACGATGAGGCTCGTGTGTTTGCCGACCCAGCCCAATCCGGCGCGCGCGGCAAACGCACGTTCCGCAAGCGGCGCGGTGTCGCAGGCAACGCGGGTCACCGCACCGCCCGCGAGCGCGTCGATCTCGCGCGCGATTTCACCCAGCGTCGCGCGCATCGCGCGATGGTAGTCGGACGACCAGGCGTAAGCTGAAACGCGGCCGCGTCCGCGACGTTCCGCCGGCGGAGGCGTCGCATACGGAACCGCGATGCACACGACGCTCCGCGCGCCGGCCAGCAGCGCACCGGGTTCGCTCGCGGCGCGCGCGTACGCATCGTCGTACGACCACGTCGCGAGATCTGCGCGCGCGAGGGCCGCGCGCAGGCGGGCGAGCGTGGCGGGATCGGCGTCGGCGCTCGCGATGCGAACGGCGGCCGCCCCGCACGCGCGCGCAATCCGCTTCACGGCCGCGCTGGTGGGTGCCGCCGCCCGATCCATCGCGCCTACAGCGTCGGCAAGCCGCCGCGCCGGCGGCGGACCGGGAATGCGGCGTCGATCGCCGCCAGTTCTTCTTCGTCGAGGCGCAGATCGCCGGCACCGGCGTTCTCCTCGACGTGCGCGACCGTCGACGCCTTCGGGATCGTGAACACGATGGGGTCGCGCGTGAGGAACGCGAGGATGACTTGGCGCGGCGTCACCCCGCGCTTGCGCGCGATCGTCTCGACGACTTTGGCGCCCGGCTGGTGTGACCACTCGCCGCGTCCGAACGGCGTGTACCCGGTGACCGCGATGCCGTGCTCGCGGCAATACGGCAGCTCGTGCGTCTCGATGGTCCGCTCGCCGAGATGGTACAGCACCTGATTGCACGCGAGCGGCTCCCGCTCCAGCACGGTGCGCGCTTCTTCGAGGTCGTCGAGCTCGAAATTGCTCACGCCGAGCGCGCGGATCTTCCCGTCGGCGACGAGCTGCTCGAACGCGCGCATCGTCTCGCTCAGCGGTATGCTGCCGCGCCAATGCAGCATGTAGAGGTCGAGATATTCGGTGCCGAGCCGTTCGAGCGACGCCTCGCACGCGCGGATCGTGCCCTGGAACGAGGCGTTCGACGGCAGTACTTTGCTCGCGATGAAGAGCTGCTCGCGCGGCAGACCGCGGATCGCCTCGCCGATCAGCCGTTCCGAGGCACCGTCGCCGTACATCTCGGCGGTGTCGACGTGCACCATGCCGAGCTCGATCCCGCGCCGCAGCGCGCGCTTCGCCTCTTCCGCCGGACCGCCGCGCACGGGGACGTTCCACGTCCCCTGGCCGATGATCGGCACGTTGCGCCCGGTCGGTCCGAACGGCCGGAGGATCACGGCAGAAAACCCTCCGGCACGACGGCGTCTTTTGCCGAAATCCGCGCCTCCCCGACGAGCGGCCACTGCACCCCGATGCGCGCGTTGCGCCAGAACACCGCGCCTTCGTGGGCGGCATCGTACGGCACGCTGTTCTTGTAGTGCACGACGACCTCGTCGTCGAGCGCGAGAAAACCGTGGCCGAATCCCGGCGGGACGAAGAGCTGCTTGTGGTTGCGGTCCGTCAGCAGGAAGCCTTGCCAGCGCAAGTACGTCGGCGAATCGCGCCGCAGGTCCACGATCGCGTCCCAGATGCGCCCCTTCAAACACTGCACGAGCTTCGCCATGCGAAAGTCGTAGTGCAGGCCGCGGATGACGTTGCGCGTCGACCACGAGCACGAGTCCTGCGCCCAGCGCATGTCGAGCCCGACGTCGGCGTACTTCGGATCCGACCACGTTTCTTTGAAGAACCCGCGATCGTCTTCGAACGCATCCGGGACGAAGACACGCGCTTCCGCGAAAATGGTCGGGAACGTCTGGATCAGTGGGAGCCGCCTTTCAGAATCAGATCGCTAAAACAGATCGAACGACGCATCGCGGGCTGCGAGTGCCAGGAGACCATCACGCAGATGATAGACCCTGCCGAAGCCGGCTTCCTTGAGGCGCTCGGCGGCCCAGCGCGATTTTGAGCCGATGCGGCACGCGACGACGTAGGTCCGCGCCGTGTCGAGCTCGTGCATCCGCGCTTCCAGCACGGTTGCGGGAATCGCGACGGCGCCGGGCACTTCGCCGAGCGCGCGCTCGTGCGGTTCGCGCACGTCGAGCACGATCGCGCCCGCGGCCAGCGCCGCGTCGAGACCGTCGAGATCGAGGTCGGGGACGGTACGCGCGGGCTCTTCGCGCGCCGGCGCTGCGCCGATTTCGCGGATCGACGGCGCGTCGCCGCAGAGCGGACATGCGGGATCGCGTTCGATGCGCACGTCGCGCACGCGCGCGTCGAGCGCGTCGATCAGCAGCAGCCGGCCGATCAGCGGCGATCCGATTCCCAGCAGCAGCTTGAGCGTTTCGGCGGCTTGGAACGAACCGACGATGCCGGCGAGCACGCCGAGCACGCCGCCTTCCGAGCAGGTGGGAACCAGGTGTTCCGGAGGCGCCTCGGGATAGAGACAGCGATAGCATGGTCCGCCGGCCGCACCGAAGACCGAGACCTGCCCGTCGAATCGGAAGATCGCGCCGTGCACGTCGGGCTTGCCCTCGAGCACGCACGCGTCGTTCACCAGATAGCGGGTCGAGAACGTGTCGCTGCCGTCGACCACGACGTCGACCAGCCGGACGAGGTCGCGCGCGTTCGAGGCGTCTAGACGCGTGGCGAGCGGGTCGATCGCGATCTGCGGGTTGAGCGCCCGCAGACGCTCCGCCGCGCGCAGCGCTTTCGATTCGCCGACGTCGGCGGTGTCGTACAAGATCTGCCGCTGCAGGTTGGTCACGTCGACGGTGTCGTCGTCGATCACGAGGATGCGCCCGACCCCGGCGGCCGCAAG
The DNA here is from genome assembly GCA_028287525.1 of Vulcanimicrobiota bacterium. Taxonomy (GTDB): domain Bacteria; phylum Vulcanimicrobiota; class Vulcanimicrobiia; order Vulcanimicrobiales; family Vulcanimicrobiaceae; genus Vulcanimicrobium. Next base: position 4,553 of record JAQBPM010000063.1, read on the forward strand.
GTACGCCAGCACCGGCGACCCCAAGCCGCCGGCCCCGACCACCAGGACGCGGGCCGCGGACAAGCGCTCCTGGCCTGCCAGCCCCACCTCGGGGATCAGCAGATGCCGGCTGTACCGTCGGAGATCGCGCCTCCCGGCGAGGCTCGTCGTGGAACCCGCTGCTGTGCTCACGTTCGTTAGAGCGGCGCGTCGACGAGCGGGGTTTCGACCGGGTCCGCCGCGCGACGCGGATGCATCGCGGTCAGCCACTGCAGGACCGCCGAGCGGCTGTTGTCGCCGGCGAAGGTGTGGTCGCTGGCGACCGTGACGATCGTTTTCGGCTCGCTCGCGCGGTGGTAAAGCTCCTCGACCGAGGCGCGCGAGACCATGCCGTCGCGATCGGCGGCGACGAAGAGCACGGGGCGCCCGGCGAGACGGATCAGCGCGTCGTCCAGCAGCGGTTCCCACTCCTGCGCGAGCTGCTGCAGGGTCAGGCCGTCGACGTACGACGAACGCAAATCGACGACACCGCGCGCCGCGAGCATGTTGAGCACGGCAGGACGGCCGTGCCCGGTCGCAATCGACACGGCGCCTGCCACCGAGGAATCGCGGCCTGCCGCGCATAGCGCCGTTGCGGCACCCATGCTGTGACCCGCCGTGTAGACGCTCGTTGCGCCGCGCTCGCGCGCGAAGGCGACGACTGCAGCCGTCGCGTCGAGCAGGTCCTCCACCGAGCCCAAACGGCCGCCACTCGCGCCGAGCTTGTGACCGGGAAAGTCCAGCGAGTACACCGAGAAGCCGTGGCTGGCAAGAAACGCGCTCAAGCCGTCGAGATTTTGCTTCGAGCTGGAATAGCCGTGGCCGACGACGAGCGTCACATCACGCGCGCGGCGCGCTTCGTACTCGAGCACAGCGAGCTCACCCTTCGACGAGCTCAGGGTGACAGGGATGCGGTGAAGTATAACGTTCACGATGGTGTGTTCGCGATCCAGGCGGTTTCGCCGTCGCGGTAGAATTCGCGTTTCCAGACGGCGACGCGCGATTTGAGGGCGTCGATCGCGTAGCGGCAGGCTTCGAACGCGCGGCCGCGGTGCGGGGCGGCGACGACGACGGCGACGGACGGTTCGCCCAAGTTCACGCGTCCCGTGCGGTGCACCATGGCGATGCCGAGCGGGCCGAAACGTTCACGCGTCTCCGCGGCGATCTCTTCCATCGCGGCGATCGCCATAGAATCGTAGGCTTCGTATTCCAGCGCGACGACCGGACGCGGATCGCCGGGCGACGTCTCGCGCGTCGTGCCGAGAAAGGTGACGACGGCGCCGTGCGCGTCGCTGCGCACCGCACGCACCAGCGCGTCGGGGTCGAGCGGCGCGGCGGAGAGCCCGATCACTCAGCCGCCGCCGAGCGGCGGGAGCAGCGCGATCTCATCGCCGTCGCGCAAGGAGGCCGTGCCGTCGGCCAGCGCTCCGTTACGGGCGAAGCGCGTCGACGCGCGAAACGGCGCGAGCTCCGCGGCGTCGCGCGTGAGGCCCGCCCACAGCGCATCGAGCGTCGCCCCTTCCGGGAGGTCGAGCTCGCGCGCGCCGAATCCGAGGATTTCCCGCAGCCGCGCAAACGCCAGCACTCGGACCTGCACGGCGCGCTACACGCCGCCCAGATCGGCCGTGTAGCCGTTCCGTTCGAGCCACCCGCGCGAGTCGTCGTGCAAGCCCAGCAAGTCGATCCGATTGCAGGTCAGTTTGTGCATCAGCACTTCCCAGAAGTGGCGATCCTGCGCGTAGATGTCGTCGGGAATCTGATTGTTGCGGCGGGTGAATTCGCGCAACGCTTCCCAATCGCGCGCGGCGAGCAGCGTGCGCAGTTCGTCTTCGTATTCGGGGCTCGGCGCGGCGGGCTGCACGCGTTAGGCCGACTTCTTGGCCGGCGGCAAAACGAACCGCTCGATGGCGTGCGCGACCCCGTCATCATCGTTTGTAGAGGTGACGTAGCGGACGGCCTGGCGGACCTCCGGCAGCGCGTTGCCCATCGCGACGCCGATCTTCGCCCAGCGCAGCATCGGGATGTCGTTGCGGGAGTCGCCGATGGCGAGCACGCGGTCGGAATGCACTTGGAAGTCGGCGCACAGCCGGGCCAGTGCGTTCTTCTTGCTCGCGTCGCGGTTCAGCACGGCGCACTCGACGAGGTCGCCCCAGGTTTCGTGCCGGAAGCTCAACGGAAGGTCGCCGAACTCTTCCTGCATCCGCTTCACCGACTCAGCCCCCAGGAACCGGATGAAGGTCGGCGCTTCGGTGAGCATTTCACGAATCGAGGGTACCTCGTGCCAGCCCGGGCCGCGCATGTCTTGCATGAAGATGTGGGAGCCCGTGATGCGATAGAACGCCTCTTCGACGTACACGGCAATCGAAAGATCCTGCGCCTCGGCGAGCTCGATCATCGGCACGGCGTACTGCAGCGGGACCGGAACGTGCTCCAACGTACGGTTCGCGCCGAAATCCTTCGTCAGCGCTCCGTGGCAGCAGATGACGGGCAGGTTGAGCCCGAGCTCCTTCGAGACGCGGATCGGCGTGTCGACGCCGCGTCCGGTGACGAGGACGACCCGGATCCCCGCGGCGAGAGCTTGGCGGATAGCTTGGCGGTTGCGGTCGCTGATCGACTCGTCCGGCGCGAGCAGCGTGCCGTCGAGGTCGAGCGCGATGAGGTCGATGTTGCTGGTCATTCCTTGCGTCTTTAACGGCTCACGCCGAGGTTGCGTCGCCGCCCGCGCGGGACGCCCCCGGTACGATACCCCGAAGCAGCCCCCGGGGATGCGCAACGACGGCTCCCTCGAATACGTTCCCGGAGCATGCGTACCTTTGTCGCCTTGTTGGCGTTCCTCGCCGCGGGCGTCTCCGCCGCCTTCGCCCAGCCCGCGCAGAGGTGCAGCCACGACACCTTCGACGTGAACGGACCGGTCACCGTGACCGTCTGCGCCGGAGCGGCTGAAGGCCGCAACGTGGCCGTGACCGAGACCGTGAAGGCGGCCGCAGGCTCCTTCACCCACACGACCACGATCGAGGTGCTGCCCGGCGCGTCAGCGTCACGCACGATCGACGACCTCTCGCTGGCTCAGCTGAAGATGCCGTATACGCTCCACATCACGCTGGCCTACCGCGACGGCGCGGCTTCGATCGAGCACGCGCTGCTGCTCCCCGGGGCCGTTCCCCTCAAATAGGCGAGCGGGCGCCGCAACCGCGCGCACCGCAAACGGTTCCCGGGCAGAGACATGCGCGCCCGACGCAACTGATGTCCTGTACCAGCGTAGCCCCAGACCTCGATGCAGCCGGACGCGGCCGCTACGTCACCGAGCACTTGCCGGCCGGACTCTTCCGCGTTACCGAGGGTACCGTCGGCGGCGTCGCCTGGCGCGTCTCGCCGGAGCCGTTTCCGCTGGCGCCTTCGACCGTCGCTGCGATCGGGACGCTGGGCAACGATCTGCTCGCCTTCTATCGCGCGCTCAACGCCCTCTATCTGCGCAGCGCGCGCGGTACGGCGCCGGCCTTCATCGCGGACTATCTCGATCGCGGCAAACCGGAACAAATCGTCAAACTGGCTCGTCTGAACCGCTTCAAGCAAGACGTTCCGCGGGTGATCCGGCCCGACTTGATCCTCACCGACGACGGCTACATCGCAAGCGAACTCGATAGCGTACCGGGCGGGATGGGCTTCGTCGGCGCGATGGCGCAGACGTACTGCGAGATCGGCAGCGACAGCATCGGCGGCTTCGACGGCATGGCCCGCCAATTCGGCGCCATGCTCGCTTCGATCGCCGGAAACGAGCGTCCGGCCGTTGCGATCGTGGTGAGCGACGAGTCCGCCGACTACCGCAACGAGCTGCGCTGGCTCGCCGACCGCATTCGAGCACTGAGCCTCGCCGACGTCCACGTCTGCCTGCCGCAAGACATCGTTTTCAGCGAAGAGGCGCTGTTCGTCCGGCACGAGGACGGGCGCGAAGAAAAGATCGACGTCCTCTACCGCAACTTCGAACTCTTCGACCTGCTCAACATCCCCAAGCAAGAGCTGATGCTCTACGCGGCGCGGCACAATCGGGTCAAGCTCACCCCGCCGCCGAAAGCGCACCTCGAAGAGAAATCGTCGTTTGCGCTGCTGCACCATCCGCTGCTGCGCTCCTATTGGCGGGCCGAACTCGGCGCGACCGTCGACGAACGGCTGCTCGGAATCTTCCCGCGGACCTGGATCGTCGATCCGCGTCCGCTGCCGCCGCAGGCGGCGATCATGGACCTCACTGCCGGCGGCGTCCCGGTGCACGACTGGTCGCAGCTCGAGGAGCTCGGCAAGAGCGAGCGCGACTACGTGCTCAAACCGTCGGGGTTCAGCGAACTCGCCTGGGGTTCGCGCGGCGTCAAAGTCGCGAACGATCTGACCAAGGACGCGTGGCGCGAAGCGCTGCACGAAGCGTTGGCGTCGTTCGAGAAGACGCCGTACATCCTGCAGCGTTTTCACAAGGGCCGCCGCGTGCGCGTCCCCTATCTCGACCGCTCGACGGGCGACATCAAAGAGATGGACGGCCGCGTGCGGCTCTGCCCCTACTATTTCGTCGTCGGCGACGAGACGCGGCTGGGCGGCATCCTGGCGACCGTGGCGCCGGCGGACAAGCGCGTGATCCACGGCATGACCGACGCGATCTTGGCTCCCTGCCGCATCGCGGACGACGGTTTCTGAGCGATATAGACGCGCGCGCGGCGGCGTGGCTGAGTGCCCGCGGTCGTATGATCCTGTTCGGCTCAGCGGCCGTCGCCGGAGCCGTCGTTGCGCTCCTGGTCGGAAAGTGGGCGACCGGCGCAACCCAGTTCGTCGCCGGGTACGACGCGGCCGCCTTGACGCTGCTGTGGTTTTTCTGGACGCGTGGCCTGCACGACAACCCCGCGCTGACCCGCGCCCGCGCGGCCGTCGACGATCCCGGCCGCAATGTCGTCGCGCTGCTCGTGACGGTCGTGGTGGTCGTCGGTCTCGTTTCGGCGATCGCGATCCTCGGCCGCGGTCCGAACGTCCACACAACGGCGGAGCGATGGAGTGCGTATCTGCTGGGCTTCGTCGCCATCAGCGCCGGCTGGTTTCTCGTTCACACGGTCTACACGTTTCGCTACGCCCACTTGTACTGGCACGACCCAACAGGCGGTCCCGCCTGCGGCGGGATTAAGTTCCCGGGGACGGACGAGCCGTCCGACTACGACTTCGCGTACTTCTCGTTCGCGCTCGGCACGTCGTTCGCCGTCTCCGATCCGCAGGTAACCGAGACGCGCGTACGCCGCGAGGTGATGATCCACTCGATCATCTCGTTCGCGTACAATTCAGTGATTATCGGCATGGTGATCAACCTCTTCGCCGGCATCTTCTCAGCACTGGCCGGCACGACGAAGTAGCCCCGGCGGCGTCCTACGCGGGCAGGGCGTCGAGGATCCGGTCGATGTCGTCCGTGCTGTTGTGGCCGTGCGGCGCGACGCGGATGCCATTCGCGCGGTAGGTCGTGCAGATCTTCGCCTGGCCCAGCCGTTTGCCGAGCGCGATCGGATCGACGCCCTCGCGGGTGAAGGTGAGGATGCCGGACTTGCGGTCGTCGCGCGACCGGTCGCCGAGCACCGTGTAGTCGCGCGAACGCAAACCCGCATCGAGCCGGTCGGTGAGCGCGACGACGTGCGCGGCGATCAGCTCGATCCCGGCGGCCGCCAGAACGTCGATCGAGGTCACGAGCGAGAGCGCACCGAGAACGTTCGGCGTGCCGCCTTCGTAGCGCGCCGCATCGGCGCCGTACGGCTGATCGTAGTCGAGGAAGTTCCAGATGTCGGCGGCGGAACGCCAGCCGGGAAGCCGGGTCGCGACCCGGTCGAGCAGCGCGGCGCGCAGCCACAAGAACCCGACGCCTTGGAGCGCCATCAGCCACTTCGCGCCGCCGGCGTAGATCGCGTCGACGTCCGTCGCGCGGACGTCGAGCGGGAACGCGCCCAGCGCCTGCATCACGTCGACGACGAACAGCGCGCCGCCGGCGTGGGCGACGTCGGCGAGCGCATCCAGATCGTGCCGGTAGCCGTCGTCGAACGTGACCCACGAGACAGCGACGACCTTCGTTCGCCCGCTCATCGTGCGCCGCAGCACGTCCGGCGTCATCCGTTCGCGCGGCGCGTCGATCAACGTCACCTGCACGCCGCGTTCGCGCAGCGCGAGCCACGGGTAGGCGTTCGATCCGAATTCGTTCGCGGCGGTCACGATCTCATCGCCCGGCCCCAGATCCAGCCCTTGCGCGAGGATCGTCGCCCCGTCACCGGTGTTGCGCAGGAACGCGACCTCTTCACCCGCTCCGCCGAAGAACGCTCCGACCCGCCGCCGGTACGCCGGCAGCGCGAGCTCGCGCGACGCGACGCCGAGCACGCCGCGCGCGGCGTGGTCGTCGATCATCGCGTGCAGCGCATCCCGCGTTGCGACGGGCAGCACACCGACCGCGGCGTGGTTCAGGTACGCGAGTCCCGGTTCCACCGCGAACGCTTCCGGCGCGAGCGGCGTGCTTCGCGCTTCTGCCATCGTGTCCACGCCCGTTAGTTTTGCACGCTCAGGTTGACGAGGATGTCGGCTTGGCTGCGGTCGCGGTTCAGGCGCACCTTCGCGGTGGTCAGGCGGTTCACGAAGGTGTCGAGCGGAACGAACATCTCGCGTTCGCGCAGGAACGCCGCGCCGCGCATCACGACCGATCCGTCGCCGACCTTCGCGGTTCGGCTGCCGGTCGTGAAGGTCGCGGTGACCCCGCTGATCGTGACGACCAGCGCCGGACCCTGGAACGTCACCAAGCCGTTGAACGACTTCACCAAGTCGATCACGTCGGCGTACACGATCCCGTTGTGCAGCACGGCCGACCCGCCGTTCCGGTCGACCGGCCGCCCGTCGATCGTCAGCCGCACCACGCGATCCGCCGCGAGGGCGGGCGCGGTGACCGCGACGGCGAGGACGAGCGCTGCGAGAATTCGGATCATGCGTAAATGTCCTTCGTATGCCAGGCGATGTTCTGGGCCCGGTCGCCGACGCGCTCGATGATCGAGACCACGAACAGCAATAGGGTCCCGGCCGGTACCGTACCCGGATCGCGCTGCATCTCCGCCTGGAGCGCCTCGAGGCTCTTGTGATAGAGCTTGTCCACCTCATCGTCGCGCTCGATGACGGCATCGGCGAGTTCGCTATCGCCTTCGCGATACGCGCGCATGACGTCGAGCAGCATCTGATAGGCCAGGCTCGCGATGCGGCCGACCTCGACGCTCGCCGGGCGCACCGCGACGTCGGAGAGCTTGATCGCGTTCTTGGCGATATCGACCGCATAGTCGCCGATACGTTCGAGGTCGGTCACGATCTGCAGCATTCCGGCGATCGCGCGGAGTTCACCGGCAACCGGCTGCTGCTTCCAGATCAGCTCGATGCAGGTCGCCTCGACGCCGCGCCGCATCTCGTCGACCTCGTCGTCACCGGCGACGACGCGTCCCGCCAGGACGACGTCACGGCGCTCCAGCGCTTGGGTCGCCGAGCGAATCGCGTCGGAGACCAGTGCTCCTAGTCGGACGACGTCGAGACGCGTGTTCTCCAGCGCCTGGTGATAAGCGGTTCGCATGGCATCCCAACCATAACAGACGAGAGGGCGTTTACAAAACCCCGACGTAGGCACGTCACGATGACGGTCATGGAGCGAGCGCAGCGGAATCGCGCCTCAAGGAGCACGTTCAATGCGAGCTCGGTCGGGGGGGCCCACGCCATAGGCGTGGGGGGCGCGGAGCCTAGGGCGGAGCGCCTTTAAACATGCCAGCGACGATCTCGATTGACCGCTCGGGAGCGGTAGCGACGGTCACGTTGAACCGGCCGGCGGTCTTGAACGCGCTCAACCTGCAGATGCTGGACGAACTCAGCGCGGCGTTCGCGGAGCTGGACGCCGACGACGCGTTGCGCGCCGTCATCGTCACCGGAGCGGGGCCGAAGGCGTTCGCGGCGGGTGCCGACATCTCGGAACTCAACGCGCTGCCGAACGCGCGCGCCGGCGAGGCGCAGGCCCGGCGCGGGCAAGCCCTGACGACCGCGATCGAACGGATGCGCGTCCCGGTGATCGCCGCGGTGAACGGCTTTGCGCTCGGCGGCGGGTGCGAGATCGCGATGGCGTGCGACATCCGCATTGCCGCCGAAAACGCGAAGTTCGGCCAGCCTGAAGTCAACCTCGGTATCCTCCCGGGCTACGGCGGGACGCAGCGCCTGACGCGGCTCGTCGGCGAGGGCTGGGCGATGTACCTGTGCCTGACGGGCGAGATGATCGACGCCGCCGAGGCGCTGCGCATCGGCCTCGTACAGAAGGTTACCCCTGCCGATGGACTGATGGGCGAAGCGCAACGGATCGCCGCGCTCATCGCTTCGAAGGCCCCGCTCGCGATCGACGCGGCGAAGCGGGCGATCGTCGACGGAGCCGCGCTCACGCTGGCCGACGGCCTCGCGCTCGAAGCGCTACGCTTCGGCACCGCGATCACCACGAGCGACTTCCGCGAAGGCTCGAGCGCCTTCCTCGAAAAGCGCAAGGCGGAGTTCACCGGCCGCTGACGGCCGGCCGCTCGAATCCGACGACGCTGGCTTTGCGTAGCACGTCTCCCATCGCGCGCTCGATATCGGGATTGAAGCCGATCCAGCGGGCCTGCATGCGGCCGGCCGCGTCGACCGCTACGATCGTCGGATAGCCGTCGACGGCGAACGCGTGCGCGACGGTCAAGTCGGGGTCCAAGGCGACATCGCGCATCTTGAACGCGGCGGCGAACGGCCGCACGAGACCCGTCGGTTCACCGACGTCGATCGAGACGACGTCGACCCCAGGGTGGGTCCGGGCGAAGCGCTGGACCAGCGGAATCGACTCCCGGCACGGGTCGCACCACGTCGCGTAGAAGTCGAGAAACACGAAGCGTCCGCGTCTGCTCCCCAAATCGAAGCGACCCCCCGAGAGGGTCGCGAGGGAGACCGGCGGAGCGGCGGTCGTGCCGTGGTGCAGCGAGCCGGCGACGTACGGCCAGCCGAAGCGGATGGCGGCCGCCAGGAGCACTGCGACGGCCAGGACGTCGAGCGCGCGCGCGGCCGAGCGGCGCAGCTGTTGCACGGTCGAGGGGTTCCGTCGCAGGGAAAGTGCCCCCTGCGGAGCATCCCACCAACCGATGCCCACCGCCCGCGCGGCGTCTGTCACAATCGACGCACGCACTTTGCCCGCCCAGAACAGGAGCGCGCGAATTTTCGACGCGTTCGACAAGCTTCCGGTCGGCGGGACGCTGGAACTG
>JAQBPM010000074.1 GCA_028287525.1 Vulcanimicrobiota bacterium
AACGCCGCGGTTCGCGACCGGCTCATTCGCGCGTCCGCGCCGCGATAGCCCGCAGCTCGTCCTTGGCGCGTTCGAGGATCGCCTTTCGCTTTGCGGGGAGATTCTTGCCGGCGCGGTTGATGTAGAAGGTCAGCATCGACATCGCCGAGCGGTACGGCGACGTGGCCTTTCGGCGGCGCGACCGCTGCGCGTCGCGCAAGAGTTCGCGCGCGATCGCTTTGGGATCGTCCAGCGCGAACGTGCCGCCGGGGATGTCGAGCGCATTGCTGGTTTCGGTCACGTGGCCGGACCACTTTCGTTGCGTTGCCATGAGCATTCGATACCCGCCGGGAAACGGGACCGCATGCTCCGTCTGGTCGCGTTCGTGCTTGCCTGCCTGCTCGCCGGCGTCCCCGCACGAGCGGCTGCTCCGGCGCGAGCGGCGCTCGGGCCGCTGGACGTCATCGCGCTCGAGATCGGATACACGACCGTGCTGGCGCGCTATTACAAGCCCGTCGACCCAGCCTTGCTCTACGCGGGCGCGCACCGCGGGTTGATCGCCTACCTGAAGGCGCACGGCATCGCGAATCCGGCGCTCCCGCCGGCGCCGGCGCGCACGGATCGTTACGCCGCCGAAAATGCGATCGCCCGCGACGTCGCGCTCGCGGTGACGCGCTACGCGGCGCGGGTGCGCACGTCGGACCTCGTCGACGCGACGATCGCCGGCGAACTGGCCGCGCTGCACGATCCGTACTCGCTGTTGTTCAAACCGGCCGCATACCGGCAGTTCGTCGGGTTTCTCGACGGACGCGCCGTCGCCGGCATCGGCGCCGAGCTCGACGTCGATCCGCAAACGCACGCGGTGCGCATCGTCGACGTGTTCCCGGGCAGCCCGGCGGAGGCCGGCGGGCTCGCCGCCGGCGACGTCATCACCGCGATCGACGGCAACACGCCGCCGGCTGGAACGCCCGCCGCCGTCTCCGCCGCACTGCGCGGCGCCCCCGGCACCACGGTGCGCATCACCGTTTCGCGCAACGGCGCCGCGCGCGATCCGGTCGCGCTCGTGCGCCGCACCATCGTGGCGCCCGACGTGACGGGCCGCGTGCTCGAGGGCGGGATCGGCTACGTGCGGCTGCGCTCGTTCGGCGCGCAGTCGGCCAAACAGCTCGACGCCGTGCTCGCGCAGCTGCACGCGGGCGGCGCGCACGCGTTCGTGCTCGATCTGCGCGCGAACGGCGGCGGCTACCGCGACGATGCGATCGCGGTCGCCTCGCACTTCGTGCACGGCACGATCGTCACGACGCAAGAGCGCGGCGCCCCGCCGGCGGTGTTCGCTGCGAAATCGACGACGCCGCTGATCGGCGCGCCGCTCGCGGTGCTCGTCGACGGCAACACGGCATCAGCAGCGGAAATCGTCGCCGCGGCGGTACAGGATGCGCACGCCGGCACCGTAATCGGCGAGAAGACCTTCGGCAAAGGTTTGGTCCAAGAGACGTTCCCACTGCCGGACGGCGGCGCGATCAAGCTGACGGTCGCGCAGTACCGCACGCCGGCCGGCCGCGACATCGACCGCGTCGGCATCACCCCCGACGTCACCGTCGTGCAGCCCGCGGAAGCCCATCCCGGCGAGGCCGGCAACGATCCCCAACTCGACCGCGCACTCGCACTGCTCGCCCAGCGGCCAGGCTAACGTTCGAGCTCGTCGAGCGTCAGCCGAGTGGCGAGCGACGCCGAGAGCGTCGGACCGTCCGGAAGCGGCGTCTCTTCATCGAGCGGGCGTTGGAGCGCGACCAGCACCGCGCCGTCGGGCAGCGTCGTCACGGCGCGAATTTCCCAGCCTTGCGAGCCCATCAGCGCAAGCGCCGGGTCGACGTCGCCCAGCGCGGCGGCCTCGGGACTCAAAGGGTAAAAGGCGAATTCGAAGTGGCCGCGCATGGCCGTGCTCCTACCCGCCGAGCGACGCCGTCTTACGTGCGAGGCGCAACACCGACTCGTCGACGCCGTATCGCGCGAGCGACTCGAAGGGAACCCAGGCGAGGTCGTTCGATTCGCTGCTCATCAGAAGCGGCTCGGCCGGATCCGCTTCGAGCGCGAAGCGCACGTCGTAATGATCGTGCGCGGGCTCGGCCCCGCGCGCCGGGATCGCGTGAACGTCGACGTCGTAGATCGCGTCGCTCGCGAAGCGCAGCGAGCGCAGGCCGGATTCTTCGCACGCTTCGCGCAACGCCGCGCGCCGGACGTCGACGTCGCCGTCGACGTGCCCGCCGAGCTGCATCCAGCGGCGTAATTTCCGATGATGGGTCAGCAGCGCACGCGCGCGCGACGGATCGACGATCCAAGTCGACGCGGTGACGTGCCCGACCGTGAGCGTACGCTCGAACGCATTCGGGTGGTTCTCGACGAACGCGACGAAGCGATCGCGCATCATCGCCTCGTGCGGGTCGGCCGGGTCGTACTCGCGCAGTTCGGCCACGAAGGCGCCGCGCTGATCGAACGCCGGAGTTGGGCTCACCGGCCCGGCGTACCACGCAACGACGGCGAACCCTTTGAAGCCAAGCGCGGAAGGCGCAGGATCATTCGTAGGGTTCCGCGGCAAATGCAGGGCACATGGATACGACGGGCAGCACTTCGCGGCGCGACCTCCTGACCGGCGGCGCCGGCGCGTTCGCCGCCGCGGCGGTCGCAGGCGCACCCTCACCGGCCGGTGCGGCGCAGTCTCCCGGCGTCACGCCATGGAGCGCGGAGTACTGGGCGCGGAAAGACGCGGTTCAGCTCTACCTGTATCGCAAGCGCGCCGCCGCGCCGCCGCCCGCGAACGGCAAGGGCGCGGCGCTGCCCGTCCTCTTCCTGGTTCACGGCTCGTCGTTCTGCGGCCGCTCGACGTACGACCTCACGGTCCCCGGCGCGCCGGGATATTCGATGATGGACGTCTTTGCCGGCCTCGGCTACGACGTCTGGACGCTCGACCACGAAGGCTATGGCCGCTCGTCGCGCACCGCCGGGAACTCCGATATCGCGAGCGGCGTCGCCGATCTGGCCGCCGCGATGGAGGTCGTGCGCCGCGAGACGGGCGCGGAACGGGCGCACTTCCACGGCGAGTCGTCGGGCGCGATCCGCTGCGCGGCGTACGCGTCGGCGGCGCCCGAGCGCGTCGCACGGCTCGCCTTGAGCGCCTTCACCTACACGGGCGAGGGCGCGCCGACACTCGCGCAGCGCGCGAAGGACGTCGAATTCTACCGGACGCACAATCGGCGCCCGGCCGGGCGCGAGCTCTATCGGAGCATCTTCACGCGCGACAAAGCCGGTACGGCCGATCCGCGCGTCGGCGACGCGCTGGCCGACGCGGAAGCGCCGTACGGCGATTCGGTGCCGACCGGCACCTATCTCGACATGGTCACGAAGCTGCCGCTGGTCGATCCCGCGAAAGTGCTCGCGCCCGTGCTGATGCTGCGCGGCGAGTACGACGGCATCTCGACCGAGGACGACTGCCTCGCGTTCTATCGGAGGCTCCCCAACCGCGACCGGCAGTTCGTCACGCTGCCCGGGTCGGCACACTCGCTGGCGCTCGGCTACAACCGCGCGCGGTTCTGGCACGCGCTCGACGCCTTCTTACGACCGCCGGCGCGCGAGGACCGTCTCGCTTAGACCAGCGCGGCGTCGCTGACGAGGATACCGTCGTCGTCGCTGTAGAGCCACGCGCCCGGCCGGAACAGCACGCCGCCGAACGACACGGGAACGTCGACGGCACCGATGCCGCGCTTCGCGCTCTTCATCGGATTCGAGCCGAGCGCTTTGATCCCGACATCCAGCGCGCGCAGGGCGACGACGTCGCGCACCGCGCCGAAGATCACCAAACCGCTCCAATGGTTGGCCAGCGCGAGGCCGGCGATCATGTCACCGACGAGCGCAACGTGCAGTGAGCCGCCGCCGTCGACGACGAGCACGCAGCCGTCGCCGTTGGTAGAGAGCACCTGCCGGATCAGCGCGTTGTCGCCGAACGTCGACACCGTCCGGATCGCGCCCGCGAATGCCGCGCGCGCACCGAACTGACGCAGCGGGGCCTCGCAGCTCTGCAGCTGGTCCTGATGCGCATCGACGAGGTCGGCGGTGGACCAGCTCATCGCGCCAAGCCGAATCTCAGCGCGTCGCGCACGTCGTCGGTGCAGTTGCTCGTGATCTGAATCGCACCGCTCGACGCCAAGTGCAGCGCGACGTCGGCGTCGTCGACCGCCCACGTCCCCCACGGCATCCCGAGGCGCCGCATCGCTTCCGGAAAATCGTCCGGCTGCACGAAGCTCGCGTCGATGCCGTCGATCGGGCTGCCGTCGTTGAGCGCCATGTTGACCAGCGCGTCGTAGTCGACCGGCTGCTGCCAGGTCGTCTTGAAGGTCAGGCCGTCGGGTTCGGTGTGGTCGTACCCGCAGCGCCACACGCCCGGCTTCAGTTCCTCGAACACCACGATCCAATAGCAGGTGAACTGCGGCCGCAGCAGCTTCATCTCCGTGATCGAATCGATGCTGAAACTGATGAAAACGATCTCGTCGGGACCTTTGCCGGACGCGTCGATCACTTCAAGCAGCGGCGGGATGATGCCGGGGCCTTGCTTCATCTCGACGTACAGCCGGCGTCCGGCCGGCATGATCTCGAGCACCTCGCTCAGCAGCGGCAACCGCAGGCCCGCCCAGATCGAACCTTTGTTGATGCCGGCATCGAGCGCGCGCAATTCGGCGAACGTCGATGCGCCGACGTTCAAATCGCGATCGCACGTGCGCCCGGTCGTCTGATCGTGGATCACGATGATCTTGCCGTCGCTCGTGACGTACACGTCGAGCTCGCACGTCACGCCCCGCTCCCAGCCGAGCGCGAACGCGGGCAGCGTATTCTCCGGCGGCGCCGACGGCCGGTGCGCCTGGATCGCGACGGGATCCGGATAGTCCTTGCCGGTGCCGCGATGGGCAACGATCTCGACCGGCGGTTTCTGCGGTTCGCTCATGGCACCCGACCTTTCTCGAACATCGATTCAGCGCGCCATCAGCGCTTCGTACGCGGCGATCGACGCCTCGTACTCGGTGCGCACTTTCGATGCTTCTTCTTCGTGCGCCGCGTTCGGGACCTGGAACGACGTCCCCCCGACCCGCGATAGCAGATCGAGGATGCGCTCGCGCAGGCGGGGCGCCGTGCGCAGATCCTCGATATTCTGCGGATCGAGCGTGAGCCGGCTGCGAAGAGCGCGCAGCGCCGTCGCTCCACCGGGCCGGTCGCGTTTGAGCTGCGCGTCGATCCGGTTGAGGATCTGATCGACCCGGCTGAGTTCGGCGTTGCAGGCGGCGAGAAACGCGTGCCGTCGAGCCGCGTCGTCGGCGCTCGCCGGATCGCGCGGATCGGCCTTGACGACGACCGGCTGCTCCTGTGCGACGCCGTCGACCGTCAGACGCACCGTATACGTCCCCGGCACCGCTTCGGCGCCGACCTCGGGTCCGCGATTTTGCAGAAAGGTCCCGCTCCAGCGCACGGGTCCGTCTTCGGCCAGATCCCACGTAGCGCGGTTCATCCCCGCGTGTTTCGAGACGTGCTTCGCCGGCAGGTGCCGCACGACGCGCCCCCTCGGATCGAGGATCGCGAGCGCGACGCTTTTCGCCGGACGCGCGAGATAGTACGTGAACGGTGCGCCGTAGGGCCGGTTGCCGCCGGCGAACTCGCCCGCGGGCAGACTGCCGTCGAGGAACACGTTGATCGGCGCCGCGCGCCACATGCGGTACGCATCCCGCGGCACGAACAGCGTAAACGCGGACGACTGCGCGCGCGTCCACGCCTGCAGCGGGGCCAGGTCGTCGAGGATCCACACGCCGCGGCCGTGCGCCGCGACGACCAGATCGTTGGCCTGCGGCTGCACCTGGAGATCGTAGATCGCGGTCGCGGGCATGTTCAGCCGCAGCGCGTGCCAATGCCGGCCCCGATCGAACGACGCGAACACGCCGCGCCGCGTCCCGGCGTACAACAGGTTCGGTTCGCGCGGATCCTCACGGATCGCGCGCACGAACGCGTCGGCCGGAAGATCGCCCGCAAGCGCGTTCCACGTCGCGCCGAAGTCGTCGGTGACGAACAGATACGGGCGGTCGTCCCCGCTCATGTGCCGGTCGACCGCAACGTATGCCGTCGCGGCCGAACGATGACCGGGCTCCACGCCGTACACGCGGCCCCACTCGGGCAGCGCGGCGGGCGTCACGTTCTTCCACGTCGCGCCGCCGTCGCGCGTAAGCTGCACGAGACCGTCGTCGGTGCCGATCCAGATCTGCCCGTCGCTGAGTTTCGTGGTCGCGATGTTCAGGATCGTGTCGCCCATTTCGGCGCCCGAGGCATCCTCGGAGATCGGACCGCCCGGAATTCCCTGATGCGACTTCTCATTGCGCGTGAGATCGGGACTGACGACCGTCCAATGCCCGCCGTGATCTGCGGTCTGGAAGAGCACGTTGCCGCCGGCGAGCGCTTTGCCGTCGTTGGTGAACGCGAGGGGCGTGTCCCAATTGAAGCGGTACGGCAGCGCCGAGGCCGCCTCTTGTTTGATGCGCGCGTCGGGCGAGACCTCGTGCTGCTGGTGCGTGCGCGCATCGTAGATGTAGACTTGCCCAGGACCGTTATTCGTCGTACTGTTCCACACCAGATTGCGGTCGCCGGGATCGAACACGTTCCACATCCCGTCTCCCGGTCCGATGACGGCCCAGTCGCGATTGAGCACGCCGATCCCGTTATCGCTGGTCGAGGGCCCGCACCACGAGTTGTTGTCCTGCAGCCCGATGCACACGTGGTACGACGGAACGGCATCGTCGAACGCGACATGATACGGCTGCGCGAACGGCAGATCGTACGGCTGCGACCAGTGCCGGCCGCCATCGTACGAAAGGATGACGCCCTCGTCGTTGCCGTTGATCACGCGCCGGCCGTCCCGCGACCACCAGTTCGCGTGATAGTCCCAGCCGGCTTCGGTCGCGACCGGCTTGAACGTACGCGCGCCGTCGGCGCTCATCGAGAGGATGAGGTTGACGTTCATCACGCGGTTCGCATTCGTCGGATCGACGTACACCCGCGAAAAATAGAAACCGCGCGCGCCGACGAGCGAGGCGTGCGGCATGGCCCGCCACTTCCGTCCGCCGTCGTCGGAGCGCCAGATGTCGCCTTGGCCGGATTGCACGATCGCGTACACGCGGCCGCCGGTTCCCGTCGCGATCCCGATGCGACCGGTCAGCCCCGACGGGAGGCCGCTGCCGGATAGTTTCCGCCAGCTCACGCCATTGTCGTCCGAACGAAAGAGCCCGCCGCGCGGGCCGCCGCTGGTCATCGTCCACGGCTGCCGCCGGAATTGCCACATCCCCGCGAAGAGCGTCGAGGGACGATCCGGGACGCGAACGACGTCTGAGGCGCCGCTGGCCGGGCCAAGATAGAGCGTGCGCTTCCAATGCGCTCCGCCGTCGCGGGTCACGTAGACGCCGCGGGTCGTCGAGTCGCGAAACACGTGCCCGAGAACGGCGGCGACGACGACGCGCGGGTCGCGCGGATCGATCGACAAGCTCGAGATCGAACCCGCATCGTCGAGCCCGGCGTGCTGCCACCGCTTTCCGCCGTCGGTCGAATGCCAGATGCCGGCACCTTCCTCGACGTCGTTGCGCGGGTTCGCTTCGCCGGTCCCGACCCACACGTCGTTCGCATCGCGCGGCGAGACGGCGATCGCGCCGATCGGCGCGACCGCCTCGCGGTCGAACACCGCGCGCCACGACGCCCCGCCGTCGACCGACTTGAACACGCCGCCGCCCGCACCGCCGGCATAGTACACCGCCGGATCGCGATCGCTCCCCGCTACGGCGGTCGTGCGTCCGCCCGCGATCGCCGGACCGATCGAGCGATACGACAATCCGGTGAGCGCCGTCGACGTCGGGTCAGCGCCGGCGGCCGCCGGAAGGGCGATGAGCGCCGCGCACAATGCGACACCCAGGCGGATCATAGACGATGCCTTCAACGATGCTGCTCTCTCTCAACGAACCGGCGCACCGCCGGCCTGCGGCTGAAACGAGGAGAGAGTGGGATTCGAACCCACGAGCCCCGTGAAGGGCCTTCGGTTTTCAAGACCGACGCGTTCAACCGCTCCGCCATCTCTCCGTGCTTGCCACGTATAGTTTTTCGCTTCATTTGGCCGGTCCCTCGGCCGCATTGACTGAACTTTGCTAACAGAGTGCTAACGAGAGCCTACGCACCCCTTTCCGGAGCTGCACCGAGAGTGTCGGCCGCCTTACGGTCCATTCCTTCGCGCACATGAGCATACACGTCCCCGGTAAGTGCGGTCGTGCTATGGCCCAGCCGCACCAGGATGCTCTGTATACGAAGACAGCGCCACCGACGATCGACGAGATGGGACGCGACCTTCGAAGTACTCCCCTGGTTATGGAGCCTCATCCATGCTTAGATGACTCGACCTACGGGGGACGCTGCGGCTTCAGCAGGTCGACTTGCCTCTGACCCGATTGGCCGCTCGGACGGCGGTTCTTGCGACAAGAGCATCCCGAAGACGTCTTGCTGAATCAAAAGTCCGGCAGACCAGCCCGCCAACCGGGCGAGATCATTCATCATGAGAATCGGGGTTATCTTCCCAAAAGGAAGCAAGATAACATCGAACGCCAAGAGCGGACCCAGGATCGCAAACAATAGCCCCTTGTGGCTCCAACGCCGGTCTATCGCGTAACCCCCTGTAAAGCCGATGACCGCCCACGGTGCCGCATATTCGAGCATAAACGCCTCGCCGCCGGTTACCGACATGGGACCGAACGGTGGAATGTTGCCGTGAAACGCAACAAAGTTCACCCAGAACATCGCCGCACTTACAAAGAACCCCGTGATGGCGCCCTGCATTGCGGCGGTTCGCGGCTGATGGTACGCGCCGCGGCACCATGCATACGTAGTCCCTCCCGCGATGAGAATCGCTGCGAGAACGACACCTAGTGCTCCAGACGGATCGCTGTCAATAAGCGAACTCAGGAAGCCGTGACTCAGCGATGCAACGACGACGACAAGAAATGCCACCAGCCGAACCCGGCGGGCCTGGCGTGCACGAAGTTCTTGGCGATCTCCCTCGCCAATCAATCGCACTCGCAACCTGTCGATGAGCGGCTCAATGAATTTGACGATCCCCAAGCCAACAAGCACAATCGCCAATAGTTGATCGACCTGTTCCGCAGCCTGTAGTCGAAAGAACCGCTCAATCGACAGCCATGAGAACAGTCCGAACGCTGCCCCAAGCCCCGCCGAGAACGCGAGCGAAAACGCTTTGCGTCGGTCCATCACGAGGCTCCGTACGGCAGGAGCGTCGCCCGCAGTCGTTTGCTTACGTACGCGCCTACCGCGAAGAGCATGAGGAGCGCCAGCCCACCGTCGAGGCTCTTAAGAACAATCGCTACAAGCAGCAAGAAACCTGGCCACCCAATACCCATGTGCGCTCTGCCACGAGCGTTGATAAATTGGGCCATCGTGTTGGTCCAGTGGAACAGCCAATAGATGTTGAACAGGGGCAGAAAGTGGAACAGCGCCGCCCTGAGTGGAGTAATCGGATAGGCGCCGTCCGTCACGGTCTGTAACGCTTGGTGAAAGCGATACACGCAGTACAGCCAGTAACCTAGACCGGCAAGGCCAATCGCCCAGCCGACCGGTGTCGGGACGGTGCTCGTTGACGTTGGGTCCAGGATCTGTTCCCCGAACTCCAGCGCCAAGAACGCTACGCCCAGCAGATAACCAAAGCCCATTCCTGGAAGCGTGAGTTTGTCGGCCGGCACAAGTCGAGTCGAATCGATCGCGTTCGTCTTCATTACCAATTCCTCCCGACCATGGATCTCAGCCATGGTCGTGCAGACACCAACCCTCGACGTTTCGGCGAGAGGAGCCATGCTGCTAGCCGATTGACCCCTTGTTCAGGAACAGCGCGGGCAAGCCATGGGTCGAGTCGCCTCACACACCGAGGTCGAGACCGGCAAGAAGGACACGCTGGCGAACGTGCTGGAGCAGGATGGCGTCAACGCCTTTCAAGACCGACGCGTTCAACCGCTCCGCAATCTCTCCGTGCGATGGGGAGTTTTCGGGGGCGCGCCGTGCTAGGCGGCTTCGCGCTCCGCTTCGATGGCCGTACGGGCCATGCGGCGACGCAGCAGGTCGACCACGCGGGACGTGTGCCCCGGCTTGGAGGCGACCATCGGGATGATCGTCGCGAGCAGCAGCATGAGCGCCAGCGGCAACAGGGTGCCTTCGAAGGAACCCGTCAGGTCCTTGACCCGCGCCGCGAGCAGCGGACCGGCGACGCCGGCGAAGCCCCAAGCGGTGATGATCAATCCGTAGTTGAGTCCCATGTACTTCGTGCCGAAGTAGTCGGCGTTGAACGCCGGCATCGTACCGAAACTGCCGCCGTTGCACAGGAGCACGATCCCGAACGCGATGCCGACGAGCACGGTCGAATGCAGCGCCGGCATCAGCGCGAATACGACGGCTTGGATTCCGAGGATCAGCATGAACGCGGTGTTGCGGCCGATGCGGTCCGAGATGTCGCCCCACAGTACGCGCCCGATGCCGTTGAAGACGGCGAGCAGGCCGACGACCGGGGCGGCGAACGCGGCGCTCGCGCCGGTGAGGTCGCTGAAGATCGGAACCGCGTTGCTGATCACCAAGATGCCGGCCGTCACGCTGCAGAACAGCATCAGCCACAGCATGTAGAATTGCGGCGTGCGCAAGACCTCGCCGGGCGTGTACTGGTGCCCTTCGAGCTTCGCCGGATCGGTGAGGCGGCGGCCGAAGCCGGCCGGCGGATCGCGCAGCAGCAGCGCGCACAGGCCGCCGAGGCCGAGATATGCTACGCCGGACCACAGGAACACGGTCATGATCGCCTGCACGTCGCCCGCGCTCAGCGGTGCTCCGGTCGCGAGATACGTCGACGCGTCCTTCGCGGCGCGTGCGAACGGAGCGAACATCGGAACGATGGCGTTGTAGAAAAACGCGCCCAAACCGAAGCCGGTGAGCACCAGACCGCTCGCGAACCCGCGATGGTCGGGGAACCACTTGGTGACCATCGCGACGGGCGAGACGTATCCCATCCCTAAGCCGAAACCGCCCATTACGCCGTACGTAAGGTAGAGTGCCGTCGCGCCGAAGCGCGGCGTCAGCAGTCCGGCCAGGATGTTGCCCATCGCCCAAAGCGCGACGCCGGCGAGCGCGACGTTGCGCGGGCCGAAGCGGTCCTGCAAGCGTCCGCCGCACACTGCCCCGACGCCCAGTGTAAAGATTGCGGTTGAGAACGCCCACATCGTCGTCGTCGACGACCATCCGAACGCCGCGATGAGCGGACGCGCGAACAGGCTCCACGAGTAGATCGTGCCGAGGCACATCATCATGACGGTGCCGGCGATCGCGACGGTCCAACGACTCTTGAGGATGCTCCGGCGTTCCGGCTTAGGCTCGGCGGCGGCCGTCGGCTTGTGGAAAATCACGGGGCGATCTCCTTATGCTGGGATGTATCGCTATCGAGGCGGCGCTCGTACGCCAGCCCTCACACCCGAGGAATCGCTCAATCCCATCGTTCGGACACCCGCGGAAGATTCGCTCGTCGTTCGGTTAAGCAAGCGTAATCGCGGCGTCAAGAGTTTGTATTCGCTTTGCCGGGCGTGCTTAGCGAGCATTTCGGCCACGCCGATTTGCATTCGAACCGCCGATAGCCCCGATACGGGTGCGTGTCATCAGCGGAGGGTCCAATGAACGCGTTCCAACGTTTACGTCTTGCTCGAGTGCCGATCGCAACGCGCGTCCTGGCGGTCGGCGCACTCTCACTTGCGCTTCTCACGATCACGCTGCTCATCAGCGCGATGCAGTCGGTCGAACACGGCGTGTACGCGCAGATCGATCAACGCGTCCAGGTCGCTCAGAACACGCTCTGGTCGCAGGTGAACGCGCGCGGCGCGGCCTCGATCGTCGACGGGAATCTGCGCTTCGGATCGTGGGTGGTCCAGGGCGATCACTCAGTCGTCGACCGGGTGAAAGAGCTCACCGGCGGTGACGCCACGATCTTCCAGGTGATCGACGGAAAGCCGATGCGCGTCACGACGACGGTGCACAAGCTCAACAGCACCGAGCGCAACGACAACACGGAGCTCATCGGCCCCGCCCGAAAAGCGTTCGAGAAGGGCCTGAGCTACAAAGGCGTCAGCCCGGTCGCCGGCCGGCCGTTCATCAATCGCTACGATCCCCTCAAAGACGCCGCCGGCAACGTCGTCGGCATCATCTATACCGGCATTCCGCTCACGGAGATGTCCGACGCGGTCGCGAGCACCGTGCGGATCGTCGTGCTGACCGCGGCGGCCGGCCTCTTGGTGTGTCTCGGAATGCTGTTCGCGGTCGTGCGTCCGCTGCGCGGCAGCGCCAGAGCTCTCGCCGACGCCGCCCACGGCCTCGCGGGCGGCGACGTCGATCAAGACATCGCGCTGCGCTCGCGCGACGAGTTCGGCCAGATCGGCGAAGCGTTTCGCGACATGATCGCCTACCAGCAGCGTATGACCGAAGTGGCCGATGCGATCGCCGGGGGGAACCTCACCCGAACCGTCGTCCCTGCCTCGGAGCGCGATCGTCTGGCGATCGCGTTCAACCGCATGACCGAAAACCTGCGCACCGTCATGCAAGGCGTCGCCGGCGCCTCCGCGGCCCTGGTCGAGGTAAGCGCGCAGGCATCGCTCGCGTGCGATCAATCGGCGATCGGCGTCGAACAGGTTTCGAAGGCGATCCTCGGCGTCGCCGGCGGTGCCCGCGACCAGCTGATCGGGATCCAGACCGCGAAGATCGCCGTCGAAGAGCTTTCGAGCAGCGCGATGCAGATCGCCGACGGCGCCGCCGGACAAGCGTCGGCGGTCGGGTCGGCGGGCGACGGCGTCGCCGCGGTCGACGGGCAGATCGCCGCGTTGGCCGCGCTCGGTGAAGTGCTGGCGAAGGCCGCGAGCGAGGCCAGCGCCCAAACCGGCAGCAGCTCGAAGACCGTGCTCGCGTTTTCGGACGCGATGTCCCGGCTGCGCGACGAGTCGTCGGCCGCGGAGCAGGCCTTCACCGCGCTCGAGCAGCGGTCGGCGGCCGTCGGCGCGATCGTCGAGACGATCGACGACATCGCCGACCAGACGAACCTGCTGGCGTTGAACGCGGCGATCGAATCGGCGCGCGCCGGAGAACATGGACGGGGCTTTGCCGTCGTTGCCGAGGAAGTCCGGCGGCTCGCGGAGCGGTCGGCGATCGCCACGCGCGAAATCAGCGCGATCCTCGACGAGATTCGACGCGAGACCGTACGCGCGGCGCAGGCGATGCGCTCGTCGTCGACCGCCGTCGACCGCAGCCTGGACCTCTCGACCGCCGCAACCACCTCGCTCGCGGGCGTGAGCGATGCCGTCGCGCAGACGCGCACGGCAGCCGACGAGGTCGCCGCCAGCGCGAAGCTGATGCGCGATGCCAGCGTGCACGTCGCCGGAAACATGCGCAACGTTACCGCGATCGTCGAGGCGAATGCCGCAGCGTCGCAGCAGATGCAGGCATCGACCGACGCGATCACCGGTTCGATCGCTCCGGTCGCGCAAGCCGCGGAAGAACAGTCAGCCGCCGCGGAACAGGTGCTCGCATCGACCGAAGAACTCGCGGCGCAAGTGCGCGAGATGAGCGAGACGTCGCGCCGTGTTCGCGGGCAAGCACAGAACATCGCTCGTCTGGTGGAAGAGTTTCGCTTTCGCGAGGACACCGGCGCGGTCACGGCGCTCGCCGGACCGCCGCCGGACCAGCGGTTCGCGCTAAAAAAGACGGCATGACCCGCTCTGAGAGGGGGTAGCCGACGGGGGCGACGCGGAAGGCGGGCGGGTGCCCAACGCGACCCTCACCTACGGCTCCTACCTGCGGATCCCCGATCTGCTCGACCTCCAGCATCCGCTCAGCGACCCGCCGCATCACGACGAACTGCTGTTCATCCTGATCCATCAGGTCTACGAGCTGTGGTTCAAGCAGACCCTGCACGAACTCGACGCCGCCGCCGGCTTCCTCGACCGGGACGACCTGCTCAAGGTGGCCAAAGCGTTCCGTCGCATCCACGCGATCCAGCGCATCTTGGAGAGCCAAGTCGAAGTCCTCGAGACGATGACGCCGCAGGACTTCAACGCCTTCCGCTCCGGGCTCAACCCGGCCAGCGGATTTCAATCGGCGCAATTCCGGGAGATCGAGTTCCGCTGCGGCGTGCGCGCGAACGAGTCCGCCCTGCGGCACCTCGAACTGACCCCGCCCGAACGCGCCAACCTCGAGCGCCGGCTGCGTGAGCCGACCCTGTACGATACGCTCAAAGCGTGCCTCGCGCGGCACGGCTTCGACCTCTCCTCGCACGACGCGCTCATCACGACCTTCCGCACGATCTACGAGAACGAGGAGCGGCACTACGCGCTCTACATGCTGCTGGAAGACTTGATCGAATTCGACGAACGCGTGCTGCTGTGGCGCATGCGCCATGTCGCGATGGTGGAACGCATGATCGGCATGAAAACCGGCACCGGCGGTTCGCTCGGCGTGTCGTACCTGCAGACGACGCTGCAGCGGCGCTTCTTCCCGGAACTGTGGGAAGTCCGCACCGTGTTGGGCGGGACGCCTGCGTGATCGCGCAGAGCGCGGCGCGCGCACGCGACTGGTTCGCCGGACTCGACGTCAACACGTGGCTCGTTTCGCATTCGATGGGCGCGCCGCCGCTGGCCGCGCGCGACGCGCTGGTGCGCTATCACGAGCGCTGGGCCGACGGCGGTCCGGAGGGCGCCTGGCCGGAGTGGCTCGACCAGATGCGCGCAATCGGCGACGGCATCGGTGCGATCGTCGGCGCGCCCGCCGGCAGCGTCATCCTCGCGCCCAACGTGAGCCTGCTGCAATCGGCGCTCGCTTCATCGCTGGATCTGAAGGGTGACAGGAACGAGATCGTCTACGAGGCGCTGCAGTTTCCGTCGCTCGCGTATGTGTGGACCGCGTGGGAACGGGCCGGAGCGAAGACGGTGCGCGTAGCGACCGACGACGGCCGTACGATCCCCACCGATCGCATCTGCTCGGCGATCACGGAGCGCACGGCGCTCGTCGTGCTCTCTCACGCGTACTATCAGAGCGCGGTGCTGATCGATCTTCCGCCGATCATCGCGCGAGCGCGCGAGGTCGGCGCTTTGGTCGTCCTCGACGCGTACCAGACGACCGGGATCGTGCCGTACGACGTCGTCGCGCTCGATCTGGACATCGTGGTCGGCGGCTCGCACAAGTGGCTGTGCGGCGGCCCCGGCTGCGGCTGGATGTACGTGAAACCCTCGCTGGCGCAGCGCTTTCGGCCGATGGTGACCGGCTGGTTCGGCCACCGCGATCCGTTCGCGTTCGAACCGCCGCCGATGGAGTACGCGAACGATCAGCTGCGCTGGGCGAGCGGCACGCCGACGATCCCAGGGTATCTGGTGGCCCGGCCCGGTCACGATCTCATCCGCGAAGTCGGCGTCCCGGCGATCCGCGCGCACAACGCGCGCCTGACCAAGCACCTCACCGAAGCGGCCCTCGAACGCGGCTGGCAGGTGAATACGCCGCTCGATCCCCAAAAACGCACCGGCTGGGTCGGCATCGACGTGCCGGACGCCGAGCACGTCCAGCACGAACTGCAGCAGCGGCGCATCTTCGTCGACCACCGGCCCGGCTGCGGTTTGCGCGTAAGCGCGCACTTCTACACGACCGACGAGGAAATCGAGCGTTTCATAGGAGCGATGGACGCGCTTGTTGGGTAACTCCTACACATGAACCCGGCCAGCCGACTGATGTTCGTCGCCGGCGCGGCGCTCGCGTTCGCCGCGCCGAGCGCCGCATTCGCGCAATGTTCGCCGATGCCGGCCGCCACAAACGCCGGGATGTCCGCTGCGCCCGTGACGCCGCAGCCCGAGAGCTCGACCCACACCCGCGGCTCGCTCCCCGGCTGGCGCAGGACAACGATCCCCGGTGACGTGCCGTCCGGTGCGCAGGTCAGGACGCTGAAGAACGCGTCGCTGACCCGCGCGCAAGTGATCTATGCGTTGACGCATCAAACGCAGGAAGCCAAGCAAGTCGCCACGTTGAAGACCGTCGACTTCACTCGCCTGCGCGTCTACCGGCTGCCGACGTCGCTCAAGACGATGTTCCATGTCAGCGACGCTGAGGCGGAGGCGCTCGTCGTCGCGATGCTCGGTGAGGGCGTGCAGGTTGCCCAAACGACGCCTGCGGTCCCCGGCACTAGCGGCAGCACCGCGCCGATGCAGTATCTGCGCGACGTGCTCGCCGACGTCAACGTAACCAACGCGCTCGTGAACTCGAACGTGAATGTCGCGCTGCCCAACGTGCTGAGCGGCAACAAGATCTCGATAGGTCAGGTCGTCGGCGTGTATATCGGCGGCGGCATCATCACGACGATCACCAAATAGCCGCGGCGACGCCACGTTTTACACGGAGGCGAGCAGCCGTTCCATCTCCGCGTGGATCGCGCCGTTCGAAGCGAGGATCGAACCGGCGGCGACGTCAAACGCGCCGCCTTCGATCGCGCCGACGCGTCCGCCGGCTTCGGCGATCAGCACCGCACCCGCCGCGACGTCCCACGGCGAGAGGTCGAACTCCCAGAAGGCGTCGTACACGCCGGCCGCGACGAAGGCGAGATCGAGTGCCGCGCTCCCGTCACGCCGGACCGCCTGCGCCGCATCCGAGAGTGCGGCGAAGTAGGGCCCGTTGCGCGAGTAGTTGGCGGGATTGAAGCCGGTGCAGATCATCGCGCGGTCGACCGTAGCGATGTCCGAAACGTGGATCGGCTTGCCGTTTCGCGTCGCGCCGCCGCCGCGCCGCGCGGCGAAGAGTTCGTCGAGCAGCGGAGCGTACACGGCCCCGGCCTCGAGACGGCCGGCTCGCTCGTAGCCGATCGAGACGCAGAACAGCGGGTAGGCGTGCGCGTAGTTCGTCGTGCCGTCGAGCGGATCGACGATGAAGCGCTCGTCGCCCGTGCCGGCGTAGGTGCCGCCCTCCTCGCCGAGGATCGAGGCCGACGGAAACGCGGCCCGGATCCGCTCGACGATCAGCGCTTCGCTCGCGCGGTCGGCGTCGGTGACCAGGTCGTGTGGGCGCTTCTGCTCGATCGAGCGGGGCGAGTCGAGCCGGTCGCGCAGCAGCGCGCCGGCGTCGCGGGCAAGCGCGGAGATGAACGCGAGCGGGTCCACGGGGCCTCTCTTCGGAAGTGGCGTGACTAATGAGAAGAGAGGCTTCCGGGCTGCGCGACCGCGTCCTCGCGCCGATCGAGATCACGGCCCTGGGGATTTGGCTGGGCGCCTTGATCGGGTTCGCGTTCATCTTCGCCCCGCTGGCGTTCCGGCTCGTCGCGCCCCTCGACATCGGGCGTTTCGCCGCGCTGACCGCAAGCGCGCTCGCCGCTCTCACACAATGGGGCTACGCCCTCGGCGGCATCGCCATCCTGGTCGCACTGGCACGCGCGATCGACGCGGGCGACCGCACCTGGGACATCGTGCGGGCCGTGCTCGTCGCAATCGCCCTCGGCTTCGCCGCCTACGAGCAACAGGCGATCGTCCCCGCGATGCAGGGGACGTCCGATCTCCGCGGGGCGGAATACCAAGCGCTCCACCAGCGCTCGAGCACGATCTACGGCGGCGCGGTACTGCTCGCGCTCGCCGCCCTCATCATGGCGGCGGCCAGGCGCGAGACCTAGCTGACGATTAGCGTGTACTGGGCAGTCGCGTTGTAGTACGGAGGAGTTGGGTCCGGAGGCTGCGAGTTCGGCACCACGATTGTAAGATCCACGCAGTGCTGCTGCGTTTGTCCGGCGAGCCCCGACCACGTTTTTTCGCCCGGCGAACCGGCGTTCGCGTACGCGTGAAATGTCGCCGCAAGATCCGGAACCGCCCACGACAGATAGCTGGTCGTAGGATTGTTCTGCATCGGATACGTGCCCGCTTGCGCGGTGTTGGTCGTACCCCACGCCCAGTCGGCGAGGCTGTGGGCTGTCGTATAGTGCGTGAAGATTTCGAACACACAGGCGAAGGTGGTCGTGCCGTACGGCACATTGAGCACGCTCGTGTGCGGGATGATGCGAAAGTAGGCGGCATTTGGATCCGGCTTCGCGTTGAAACGCACCGGAACCGGCGTCGGCTGGGCCGTGATCGCCTGCGCAATCATCAATCCGCTTGGTGGAACGTCCCACACGCTGCCGGAGGATGCGAGCAGAAGCGGCCCGCCGAACGGATCGGCCACGAGCTCCATGATGGCGGGCGCCACCGCGACGCTGTGCGTCGGAGGGGCGTCGACCGGCGCAGATCGATGCATCACGACCGGCGCGGGGCTCGGCGTGATGATGATCGTCACACTGATTTGTTTGACGGCCTTCGTCGATTGCAGGGCGTCGGCTTGCGAAAACGCCGCGAGTGCAGCCATCGTTCCGAGCGCTAACAGCGCGAGCAGGTTTGTGCGTGTCAATTTCCGACCACCGTGTAGACGATATAGACGTCGAACTGGCTTATCGGGGTCGAGCCCGACAGCCGCAGTTGATAATCGAATCCTTGGCTCAGGTTGCCCGACGTCGGGGAACTCCACACGGCCGAACCGGCCGACGGGACGCCGCCGGTGCCCGAGTAGTCGATCCCGTTCAGGCCGTTGGCCCCGATCGGCGTTCCGAGTGTACGGTTGAACGATGCGGCCGGCGAGAACGGCGTGTTGCCGGAATTGTTCACGAGCCAGAACAGCGTTTGCGCGAGCGGGAACGTCGCCGGGGTGGGAACCGGATTGCTGCCGTTGAGGTCGGTCGCACCCTCGGCGTACACGACGAAGCCGGCACTGTCGTTCGTCTGAACGTTGACCTGGGCCGCATACTTGTAGAGATACTGGAAACCCACGACGACGTTGCCGAAGTCGACGGTGCCGCCGTTGAGAACTGCCGCCGGCCCCGGCGCGGGGTTCGAACCGCTGCCGGTGCCGCCCTGCGGCCCGAAGCCGCTCATGTAATTCGGGATGATCTGTGCCTTGACGCTCGGCAGCACTTTGTAGTTGATTCGCGCCGAGCCGTACGTGGGCGTCCCGGCGGCGAAGGCTGGAGTCGCGGTCATCAGAAGGGCAGCTGCGGCTGCGATTAGAGTACGCATCATCACGCTTCGACCTCCATCAGTTCGCGATCAGCGTGTAGGTGAGGGTGATGGTCGTCGTCGTGTTGTTGTTCACGCTCAGCGGGTTAATCGTAACCTGATACGACATGATGTTGTCGATCGGGAAGTGGTAGTTCGAGCCACCGGTCCAGTTTGAGACCGCGACCGGGGCGCCTGTCGGGATTAGCGTTCCCGGTGCGACGGCAGGAAGGCTCTTCGTGAACGTGCCGGTCGTCGGTACCGAGGACCCCGGGGCCTGCATGTACGTCCAGACTTGGCCGCTCGAAGTGCTCGGGTTCACGTCCGCCGCTAGCGACAGATTCCAACCGTTTGTGTCGTCGCTGTAGACGGACACGCCGAGCGTGTCCTTATACTGCGTTGTCCCGGTGATGTTGTTCAGATTGATCAGCGGCGTCGACCCGGCGACGTACGTGCATCCCGGGCAAAGGAGCGCGGTGCTCGTACTTTGCCCGAAGAACGTGCCGACCGGCCACCCACCTGCCGACGGGATCTCGATGACGAGCCGCGCGTCGGTCACGATGCTCACGGTGTTCGAGAAGCTATACGCGGCAAGCGTGTTCGCTGCCGCCTGCGTCGGTGCCGGCGGCGTGGCGCCCCCGGTCGCAACCGAAGCATAGAACGGGAAGACGCTGTTCACGTCGTACGGCGACTTCGCGTAGAAAAAGACATCGAGGTCGCCCAAGAGCGGCACGTTGCATCCGGAGAGGTCGATCTCGCCCGGGACACCCTGCGGGAAGCTGCCGCCGGGTCTCACCGGCTGTAGGAGCGACTTGTAACCGTTTGCGCTGCACTGCGCGCCCTGCGCCCCCGAGCCGTAGGTGAAGATCGACGACGCGATCACGGTCCAGTCGGTCGTATCGAACTCCTGGCCGGAGACGTTCGCGGCCGGGATCGAGATCCGAACGTCCGTAATGTTCGTCGACCCGTTGTTGTGGAGGCGGTAGACGAACGCGTTGCCATTATTGAAATCGGACCAGGAACCTACCGTTGGCTTCGCGCCGCCGACGGCCTGAATCGGAGCGACCGGCGGATGCGGGGGAGCGGCGACGTACCCGCCGGCGAATTGGAAGCTCGTCTGCGCCGTCGTGTTGGCGACGACCAGTACGGGCTCTTGGGAAAGAAGCGGGGTTACTACGCCGCCGCCGTTCGCCCCGACCGCGATCCACGGGACGGGATTCGACGAAACGCCCGGCGCCGCGGCGTACGTGAAGGTGACATCGAGCTCGTCGCCCGGCGGCAGCGCGTTCTTGTCAGTCGTGCCGGCGCACGGCGTCGACGACTGCGTGTTTCCGCCGACCGGAGCCGTGCTCACCGCGCAGAGATCGATCAGGTATTGGCCGGGCGTTATCGTCGCGTTCGCGTTCCACGTCACGCCGGCTTGACTCGGGGAGTTGACGCTGACGCTGGTCGGATAGACGCCGCCGGCGCTCGGCACGCTGATCAACAGCTGGCTGATGTAGTCGGGGTTCGGATCGACACCGGTCGACGTGTTGACGAACTTGAACGTCCACGACGCTCCAGCAAGCGCCGGAACGACCGCGGGCGTGATTGCCGCGCTCATGGCGGCAGTGCTCAACGAAAACACCGCCAACTCGGTCGAGTCGATGTTCTGCGTTCCGGCAACGGCGTTCGTCAGCGTGTTGTTCGGGGCGATGCTGAACGGGCCCGCACTGTGATTCCCGATTGCGGCGATCTCTTGGAACGGGAACGACGCGAGCAAGATCGGCATGCTGATGACGAAGGTCGCACTCTGGCCGACTGGGATCGTTTTCGTCGTACTGTAGATCGAGAACGCGTTGGGTCCGAGTGTTCCATCCGTAGTTTGGCTGTGGACCGCCCAGTTGCCGGTTTGCGTGACGCCGTTCACGACGGCCGATGTGATCGTCGGCGTCTGGCGGGTTGGATCGACCGTTGCCGGCATGACGAACTCGATGTCCTTGATCGCAGCGGGCGCGCCGGCATTGTTGATAATAAACGTCATCGAGTAGCTGTTGCTGACCGCGCCGTTCGTGCCCGAAACGTACATCATCTGATTGTAGCGCGGCGGGTTCACTCCGAGCTGCGGCCCGAGATACCGTCCGACGGTGAGCGAATACGTCGGCTCGGCATTCGTTCCGACGACTCCGCTGCCGAGCACGGAGAGACCGTTGGTCGGCAGGTTCGACATCGTCGCGCTCGTCGTGCTCGCGGCAATCCCGTGATACGGCAAAATGGACGTCCGCAGGATACACGGTGTTGCGCACGCGTTCGTGGCTGCCGCAACGTTGATCGGAATCGCAATCGTCGCGTTGACGGGCAACGTCTGGCCGGCGATCGCGGGCGCGAGTACGATCGTGTTCGCGACGGCTTCCGTCATGTTCCACGTCTGTCCGAGCGAGTCGACCGCCGTGGTTCCCTGCCGCGTGATCGTGACGACGCCGGCCGAATCGTTCTGGATCGTGATCCCCGCGATCGAGTCGGCGTTCCAGTTTCCGAACAGGATCCCGCCATCGTTGCGCAGCGTCGTCGTCACCGGCGTCGGGAGGTTGGCCGCCGCCGCGTTGACGTACCCTCCGGCCGGGTTGGTCCATTGAAACTTCCCGTCATACGAGACGATTTGGAAGGACTTCGAGCCGACGACGGCGCCCGCCGTGTTGTCGTACAATTGAGCCGTATACACGTTGGGCGCGAACGCGGTCGACGTTGCCCCGAAGGCCGTGAGCACCGGGGCAGGATTGAGCGGGAAAAGGACCTGCTGGCTGAACGCCGCTCCCGCGGCGATGAACGTCGGGGGTAGGTTGAAGAACTGCGGCCCGAGGTTCGTCGTGGCGTTGGTGTCGCTGGTCGTTCCGCTCATCACGACGCCGTTGCCGTTGCTGAGCGTGATCTGATACTTGTGCCCGTTGATCGTGCCCGTGCCGGCGAACGTGACGCGGTCGACCGATTGGTCGGTGTTTGGTGCACCGGAGTTGATGGCGACCAAACCGTCCGTCGCGAACGTGTCGTTGCGATTGATGCCCGAAGTGGCTCCGTGGAACGGCACCATCGGGTTCCAGGTCAGCGTCGACGGGTTCAGCGAGATCTGCTGGGTCGAGATCAGGTCGTTCGTCGTCGCGTCGAAGAGCTGCACGGAATACGTTCCGGCTGCGTTCGCTCCGGCCGCGGGCATCGTGAACTGCCCGCTGACCGTTCCGCTCGCCGGCAAAATGCCGTTCGCGTTTGCCAAGAAGCACGTCGCATTGTTGCTGTTCGAAGCACCCGGCGGGATCGAGCCGACGCACGGAAGCGAGTTTCCCGACGTGTTGACGAAGCCGAACGCGTAGAAGTGCGCGGGATTCAGCCCGGACGCCGAAACGTACACGGTCGAACCCGACGTGAAGTCGTTCGACTTGACGCTATATCCCGGGTCGGAGAAGGTCGCGAAGTTGAGCGTGCCGATGACGACCGTGTAGGCAACTGCCTCGAAAGCGAGCGTCGCCTGATTCTGAACCGCGATCGCCCAGACGCCCGAATATGCGGCGTCGATACCGGGGCCGCGCGGATCGGCGGGACCGAAATTCGTAACAGCGTCGCCTCCCGGATTGGTCCCCAGCGGCGTCTGCAACGTTACGTTGGCCCAGTACGGGTTCATTACGCCGCCGGGGCTTTCGCAGCGGCCGAGATTATCGGTGGTGAACCACGCCGCGCCAGCCTGCCCGGCAAATGTCTGATTGTCGATGTACGCGTAGCCATCCGGTGCGAAAAGCAGATAGCGGTACGTTTTCGACGGCTGGAGATTCTGACATAGCCAGAACACGAACGCGCCATACGATACCGTCTGATCGTCGAGGTACGCCACGCTCGTCCCGGTGCCGGTCAACACGATCGAAGCGCCGCTCGCGGAAAGGCGATGGCGCACCTTGTGCTTGAGGAGGTCGGTCAACTTCGGAATCGGCGGGCGCGGGCCGTTGTAGCGCACCAAGCGGGTCGTACCGCCCGTTCGCGTCAGCCGCTGCAGCGCGAGGAACGGATCGCCGCCGCCGCCGTCCACGTTCGTCGAGCGCATCTCGCCGCGACTGAGGCGTGATTGATCGCCAAGCGGCAGCGGCGGAGGCGTGACTCCCGGCGTGGCCGCAGCACGGGGGCCACCGACCGTTCGCTGCGTCGACTGCGTCGATTGGGCCTGGGCGACGAACGCTCCGGCGCCGAGGACGCCGGCGACTACGATGGCGACGATCGCCAGCGTGCGCGACAAGTGGTGCAATGTATTCTCCGGAATCCGTTCCGTTGCAGGCGCCTTAGCGCACTGTGATGTTCGCTTGACCCGCCACGAGATTCGGGCCGCCGTAGTCGACGAGTGCGACCACGGAGTACGATCCCGGTGCGAGTTTTTTGCCGACGGCGTCGATGAGACGTTTGCCGGAGCGTTCGACGAGCAATCCTTGCGGGAAGGCGATCCGATCGACCAGGGCTCCGCCCTGCTTGATCTCGACGCGCCCGCTCAAGTAGACGTGGGCGTTCCCGGTATTATGAAAATCGACGAGGTAGTGCTGAGCGTCACCGAGCGCTTGGCTCTTCACGTCATCGACTTCTCCGCCGATATGCGTCGACTCGGGGATGATCACGTAGATTTTCGAGGCGATCCGCTCCACGATCGAGAGTCCGCCGCCTTTGCGCGTGGGACGCGTCGTGAAGAACACCAGGTTGCTGTACTCGCCGCTCGCCGCCGACGGTATGTCGACGGAAAACCTGACCTGGGTGAACGATCCCGGTTCGAGATCGAACTCACGCGGGTTGATCGTGATGATTTTCGAGAGCGAGTACGGGTTCTTGCCGGGCGCGGCAAACGTGTAATTTCCCGTCGTTCCGACCAGATAGTCCGAAAGCGAGGCGACGATGTGGACCGCCGCCGTGCTCGTGTTGCGGACCGTGATCGGAAAGGTCTCCTGCTTGCCGGGCTGCGTTGTCAGCTCGTACTTCGCGGGAGAGACATCGACGGAGATGTCGGCAGCCGAAGGGGCGGAGAGGAGGAGCCCGAGGGCCCCTACCGCTCCGACTATCCGCAGCACGAGGGAAGTACGCATCACGTTATATCTGTCGACTATTCCGCGGTGCGACTTCACTCGGTCAACCCCGCAACGGGAACGTTACTGAGGGACGACGGCGATGGTGAGGATGCTGGTCTGGTTGCCCGACGCAGCGGTGCCGTTGACGTTGATCTGGATATCCTCGCCGATGTACTGGAAGGCCGCGCCGTTCACGGCGCCGGTGGCCGTCAGGAGCCCCGGCGTGCCGACGAGCGCGGTGTACTGCGGGGTCGCGGTCACGTCGGTACCGCCGGGATTGCCCGCCGCACCGAAGGTGCCCGCGGTACCGCCCGATGCGGCGCCGACGGCGGTGAGTGCGGCCAGGCCGCCGACCTGACAGCTCGCCGTGTACGCGGGCGGGTTCGCGACCGCAGCCGAAGCGCCAGGCTTCGGGGCGAACGCGGTACCGTTCTGCACGGCGCAGATTTGCGTGCCGGCGGGGAGTACGTCAACGTACTGATAGATCTGGACGCCGAGCGCGTCGTTCGACTGGACACCGATCGAGACGGCGTTCTTATAGAGACAGCCGTTGTAGCCGGCGGTCCCAGGCGTGATGCCGCCGAAGGTCAGCGTAGCGGTCGCCTCGACGACGCCTGCGGCGCAAACGCCCGCAACCGACGGGTTGATGGTCGCGGCAGTCGCGGCTTGCGGGCCGCCGGCGACCGCTGGGTTATAGTTCGTCGCGATCGACACCGCGGCGGTGGCGTTGACGGTGTACTTGAGCTGGACAGATCCGTAGACCGGCGGCTGAGCGGCCAATGCCGGCGCGGCCAGAGCGGTCACGATGCCCAGCGAGGCCAGAGCAGTTACTGCTCTTTTCACGTTCGAATCCTTTCGAGAAGGGACGCAGAGAGGAGCGATCGACGCCCCTACCTCTGGTTTCGACCGTCTCTGCGCTTACCTTAGGCGCTTGGCCCCTCGTCGGGGCGCCTTAACGCAGACTTTTCGCCCGTCAGGCGCCTGCTTGACGAAACGAGCACGGCTCAATGAAGCGTGAGAGGGTAGTTCTGGCCCCGCTTCGTGACGATTGTCGCGACATAGGGGAGGCCTTTGCGCCAGACGCGCATGTCGAAGGTGAACACCCGCCCGGCGGAGCGCGGCAGCACGAGCTTGTAGCCGTCTTCGAAGAGGATCGTGTCACCTTGCTCCACGGCCCCGAGCGTCTTGAGGGTGACCTTTACCGTCTGGCCCGCCTGCGGGGTCCGCGGGTTGATCCGCACCGCGAACATCGGAATTGCGGGATCGATCGGGACCAGGGCCGACCCGTCGTTGACGTCCTTGCGCCTCGCGGTCACCGACATCGCATAGTCCCCTTTGGCGAGCGGAGGGACGATCACGGTCCCAAGCCACGCACCCTGGCGCGGGTCGAGGCGTAGGGGGAATGTGCCGAAGACGTCGCTCTCGACGAAGAGCCCTTTGAGGTCTTTCGCGTTGGACGTGGCGCGGATGCGCAAGGACGCGCCGGGCGGCGCCGACACCGGATCGACGAGGACTTGAATCGCCTGCCGCTTGCCGTCGTTGAAGGTATACACCACGTCCTTTGCCGCCGCTCCCAGCTTGAAGATCACGCCGGAAAGTGACGCCCCGCCGGAGATGGCGAGCGGGCCGTCGGGACCGGTAAGAACGGAGAGAGCGTCCGGAATCGTGTCCTTGTCGACGGTAAGGGTGTAGCTTCCCGGCGCCATGTTGTCCAGGATGAAGGTACCGTCGTCGTCGGTGATCGCAGCGTGGTCGCCCGGGTCCGCGACGACGTAGACGTTGTGCAAGCCGACGAGCTGGCCGAAGCCACCGTCGGACGGGGCCAGCACGGTCCCCGAGATCGAACCCAACTGGGTCGCCACGAAGTTCACCGCGGTCAGAGTCCCCGGCGTGACGGTCACCGTCCGTTTCTTGTCGTCGAGAAACGCGACGGTCGAGGGGACGGTCGCGTCGACGAGCGTGACCGTATGCGCGCCCGGGCTCAGTCGCCCAACCTGATAGTGGCCGTCCGCGGTCGTGAATCCGGCCTGGATCCCGTCGACGGCGATTCCGACGCCTCCGAGCGGGTGCTTCTGGCCGTCCTTTTCCTGCGCGAGCACCGTTCCGGCGACCCCGGCGAAATTTCCGACGTTGAACTGGATGGTCGTGGTCTGACCGCCCTGCACCGTGATGGTCGCGTACTCGCGGTCGGCGATCAAGCCTGGGCTGATCGTCGCCGGATCGATCCGCAGCGTGTGCGTCCCCTGCGGGACGAAGCGAAATTCGAACTCGCCGCCGGCGTCGGTCCGCTGGGTCACCTTCCCGTCCAGGATGATCAGCGCGTTGTTGTAGCCGCGCTGCGGCGACTGATTGTAGGCGAACGGGTTGGCCGAGGTCGAGAAGGTCACCAGGCCGCGGATGACTGCCGGCAAGTTGGGATTCGCACGGCCGACCGTCTGCGATTGGCCGAACCCGAACGGCCCGACCAACGACGCGGCGAAGATCGTGCCGCGACCGCCGCCGAGTCCGGTCTGTTGAAAGTAACTTGCCGACGCCTGAATTGCCACGACCGGCGAAATGCGCCGCACGAGCGAGACCCCCGTCTCGCGCAAGCCGGTCACCGCGCCGTTGTTGTCCGTGTGCTCGAACGTCTGGGTGAACTGCAGGTCGAGTTTCCGGCCGACCGGGCGGTGATACGAAAATGAGTGCGCGGTGTCGCTGCCGAGACTCCCGCCTCCCGTCGATGTGCTGCGCGCGACCTGGTAGGCGAAGGTGCCGCCGAAGACGGGCCGGGTCAGGCCAAGAGAAACCTGACGCTGGCCGGCGGCACCAGTCGCGCCCGAGGTCGAGGCCGCTTGCACCGTTTCGAACAGGGCAAGGTCTTTGAACGACTCGGAGAGCGTGACGGCGCTGGTGTGCTGCAACGTGCTGCCGGCGTCGGTGCGCGAAGCGTCGAGGCCGGTCACGTACTGGAGGCCGATCTTGCCCCAGCTCCGGCCGCCCGTGATCGTGATGCGATCGTCGTGGCTGACCGAAGCGTCGGTGCGATCGTCGAGGTGCGAGAGCGACATCGCTATATCGCCGAACCACGGAGACTGCTTACGGACCGCGAGGCTGACGCTCAACCCACCGTCGAGCGTCCCCGTCAGCGTCTGGAAGCCGGCCGGATCGAATCGCACGTTGGCGGTGGTGAAGACGCTCTTCCCTTGAAGGTCGGCTTGGAACGCCCCGGCCAGCCGAGTCCCGGTCGCTACCCCCGCGACCCCACCCGTATTCGAGAGCGCGAGCTCGGTGTCGGTGGAGAGCTTCGCGCCGTAGTGCCGGAAGCCGAGGTCGGCGATCGTCTCGCGTCCGCGGCCTTGTTCGGCCGCGCCGTAGTAGCCGCCCATCGAGAGGTAACCGCCCAGAGCGCTCAGATTGCGTCGGATCCCGTACACCCGGTAGGTGATCCCGTTGTCGAGCTGCTGGTTCGCGGTCGAGACCAGATAGGAAACGTCCCCGTTGCGCAGCGGCACCGAGAGCGACATCCCGCGCGCGAAACCGCCGATCTGGAGCTGGCTGTCGCTCGGCCCGGTCACCTGCCCGTAGCTCAAGCTGTAGCGCGGGGTCCGGTATCCGACGATCATCGTTCCCACGCCGAGCCCGTTGCCGCCGTAGCCGAAACCGCTCGTAACATTGATCGCGCTCTGTTCGGTCCGCCGCTCGATTCCGACACTCAGGGCGCTCGAATAGTTGTCGTAGCCCGTGGCGAGGCCGTTACGCGACGAACGGTTGATTCCGAGCTGGTACGTTCCGGTGCCGGTAAGAACGATCGGGCCTTGGCCAAGCAGTGAGCGGCGCGCCGGTCGTGCGCTCGGCTTATCGGAGGGCAACGGGACGGGACTCGGCGCGGGAACGCCGAGGGCGGTCTGCGGAGCCATGAACGGAAGCCGAAGGCGGATACCAAGGAGCGGCGCCGCGCGCAGCGCCCCCTCGGATGCGAAGCACACGGCGGAGGCAGTCAGGCAGGCGGCACCTGCTCCCGCGATGAGCCGGCGGAAGCGAGGGTGCACACCCGTACCATCGGCCGGCACCGGCCGGGACCTGTGACCGAACCGTTCAATTCAAGGTAAAGTCCGGCACCTGAAGGAGCCGATAGCGTGGAGAGGGGTACTTGTATCCCTAGCCCACGGACGGGCAGCTTCCATGGAGGGAAGACGGCACCATCAGCATGGACGTACGAGGCCTTGCAGATCTCGCGTTAAGCGCGGGACTGAGGACGCAGAGCGAACTACAGACGTTGACACAACGGCTGTCGTCCGGTCTGCGTATTACGTCGTCTCAAGATGATCCGAGCGGCCTCGCGATCGCGACGTCGCTTGCCACGAAGGTGCAAGGTCTCGACGAAGGTTCGCGCCAGATTCAAACGGCGGCGAACGCGCTGTCGGTCGCCGAAGGCGCGATGGCCGGAATCTCCGACATCCTACAGCGGATGCGCGCGCTCGTGGTACAAGCGCGGAGCGATTTGCAGAGCGTAGCCGACCGCGGCATGATGCAATCGGAGCTAACCCAGCTCACGCTTGAGATCAACAAGATCGCTTCGAATACGAACTTCAACGGCAGGGCGTTGCTCGACGGCAGCGCCTCGAGCGCGCTTCTGCTTCGCAACCGCATCTTAATCACGACGAATGCGCCGACCGGGAGTGGAACGAGTCTGCTGGACCAGAGCGTCGACCCGAACCAACCCTCTCTCTGGCCCGGCGCATTCTTGCCGGGCGCGTCGCAGATGGCACAATCCATCACCGTCGACTCGTACGATCCGGTGACGGACACGGTACAGATAACGGTCGTATTCGGCAGTCAGGACGCCTCTTTCGGCCCCGAGCAAACCGCGGCGGTACAGATCCAGAACGGCTCAAACGTTCAGCCGGGCAACCTCCCGCCGGCACCCGGAGCACCGACGTTCTTCCAGAGCGACCAGAATGGCGCCGGCAACCTTATGCTTTCGTTCAACGTCGGCCAACTCTCGCCGCAGGACGTCGGCAAATCCGCATTTCTCGTCACGCTGCCCGGACAGCAAGCCAATCCGGGCGGGACACTGTACGTGAACACCGGCAACGCCGAAGGATCGGTCGTCGGGATCGACATCCCGGGCCTCTCTGCAGTGAACCTCGGCGTCAACAACGTGCAACTCGGCACGGACCTGCAGAATACCGCCGCCGAGTATCGCGTCGACTACGCGATTCAAGCGCTCGGCGCCGTGCGCGCGCAAGTCGGCGCGCAAACGGTCTCATTGCAAGAAGAGGCTGCGTCGAATCAAATCGCGAGCGTTGCGACGCAGGCGTCGGAGAGCGCGATTCGCGATCTGAACGTCGGAGCGACGATGACGCAATTCGTTCGCGATCAAGTCCTGGTGAATTTCCAGACGCGTCTCATCGCCGACAGCGAGCATCTCTCGCAGATCTACGCGACGCTCGTCTCCGACGCACTGGTCCACTAGGACCGAGCAGCCCTCGCGACCGGCATCCGTCCGCGGCCGTCCAGCCCGCTCGCGGCAGCCGCAAATGTGCGTTTACCGAAACTTAACGCGCCGTCGGACCCGTGTCCGGGCCCGAGAGTCAGTAGCTGCTAGGGGTCTCGCGCTGCGGGGGCGGCGGGATCGCCGCGATCAGCGCGTTCTGCTGCGGGTCGTAGTGCTCGCCCCTCATCGAGTTCAGGACCTTGAACACGACGTACTCGTGCGGCTTGCCGGGATGGCGACCGTCGGGGCCCAGCCCCTCGCCGTCGTAGACGACCAAGTGCGCCTTGCCGTCGTCGCCGGCGGCGACCGCATAACGCAGCCGCGGCCGCAGGGCGGCCGCGATGGCCGCGACCGTCTTGTCGAGCTGCTTGCGCTGTGTCTCGTCGAGGACCGGGGCGCCGGGCTTGCCGACGTTGCTGGCGAGCGCGCTCGCAACACCCGATGACGGGACCGCGGCCGCGGCGGGCGACGCCGAAGCCGTCTCCGAGGACGCCGGCGCGCTCTTCTGTTGCGGCTGCGAGCCGCACGCCGTTAAGAGGACCGCAATCGAGAGGGTGGCGGCAAACCGGGATGACGAGGCGTCCATCTCTTCTTTTCTTCGGCCGAGGCGCAGGGCTGCTTGACGCTCGGGCGTACACTTGCGACGGGATTCCTCGTTAGGCGAGGCGTCCGCACGCATAGATGCCGCTGCCCGGAAAGGTCGAGAGACCCCGACGTGGTGACCAGGCTCCGCC
>JAQBPM010000083.1 GCA_028287525.1 Vulcanimicrobiota bacterium
ATTCGGCTCAAGCCTTCCGCGCGTTCGACGGCCGGCTCGGCGACTACGTGCGCAAGGAGATCGGCGCGAAGGGCATCCACGCGTTCGAGAAGATCTGGGAGAACGGGATGCGCCAGATCACGACCAGTTCGAAGCCGATTCAGAAGGCCGACGATCTCGTCGGCTTCAAGATCCGCACGCCGAACAGCCGCATGGCGCTGGACGTGTTCAAATCGCTCGGCGCGTCGCCGACCCCGCTCAACTTCAGCGAACTCTACACCGCGCTGCAAACGAAGGTCGTCGACGGTCAGGAGAACCCGCTCGCGAACATCGAGTTCGCGCGCTTCTACGAAGTGCAGAAGAATCTGAGCCTCAGCAGCCACATGTGGGGCGGGTACTGGCTGCTGACCGAAAACGACTGGTGGTCGAAGCTCCCCCGGGATATCGTCGATATCGTCACCCGCAACGCCTCGACGATCGCCGACCGGCAGCGCAAGGACGTGATGCGGCTAAACGATACGCTGATCGGGAAGCTCCAATCGCAGGGGATGAGCGTCAATAAGCTCAGCGCCGCCGACCGCGCCACGATGCGCGCGAAGCTGCCGGACTTCTACAAGCGCTGGAAGGCCGAGTTCGGCGACACCGCGTGGTCGCTGCTCGAGTCGTACACCGGCAAACTCGGCTAGACACCGGGCGCGGCGGACGAACGGCCGAAGGACCCTCGGCCGTTCGTCCGCGAGCGATTCCTCCACCGTGCCGCCTCAGCCGAAGCGGGAGCATCCCCGCGCTCTGACGTACGGACCGCGACGATGAGCGACCGTGCAGACGACCCTCGCGCGTATGTTTTGGGCGGAAACGCCAGCACGCTCGCCTTCACCTCGAGCTTGGTCCCCGACAACCGGCAGGTAACGGCGTGGCTCGTGCCGCTCGCATGGACGCCGATCGGCGTTGTGCTGGGCGAGAATTGGCAGCGGGTCGGGATCGCCGCGGACAATCTGGCGGGCTGGACCGATCAGACCTTCGACCCGGCTGACGAGCGTTCGTTCGTCTCGTCGCTGCGCGAGCTGGATCTGCTGGCCAGGATCGGCTGGAGCGCGCCCGTCCCCGAGACGCTCGGCGACGACGTGGTCGTGAACCTCGACGACATCCCGGAGGACATCCTCGACGCGCTCGCGCACGCGCCGGAATCGCTCGTGCAGTGCGCGATCTGCCGGCGCACCTGCGTGCGGGACCACTTCGTGTGGAACGAGCGCCGGC
Organism: Vulcanimicrobiota bacterium; assembly: GCA_028287525.1. Taxonomy (GTDB): domain Bacteria; phylum Vulcanimicrobiota; class Vulcanimicrobiia; order Vulcanimicrobiales; family Vulcanimicrobiaceae; genus Vulcanimicrobium. Next base: position 1,237 of record JAQBPM010000083.1, read on the forward strand.
TATGCGCGTGGGATTACCATGCCACGGTCTTCGGAAAGCGCGGTCCGTGGCGCGACGCGCCGTACGAAGAGCGTTTGTTCGAAACGCTGCCGCAGGCGCCGTACGTCGCCGCGCCGCTGCTCGAGGAGGTCGGCGTCGACGCCGTGCTGGCGATCGACGGGATCGACGATGCCCTCGCGCGCCGCATCGTGAACGAAACGATCGGCGCCGACCCGGCGCACGCGCATTTGGCGGTGCGCACCAGCGGCGGCTACACGCTGCTGCGCGAACGTTCCGCCGCGGTCGAAGCGCCGGCCGAGGAAGCGCCGCGGGAGCAGCCGCCCGACGGAGAGACGCCCTGACCGAACGCGCGATCGCGCGCCTCGGAGCGCTGTTCATCGGTCTCTTCGCGCTGCTCGCCATTCAGCAGCTGCGCGTCGCGGTTATCGACGGGCCGGCACTCGCCGCGCGGCCGAACAATCCGCGCCACGCCGCGATCGCCGTGGGCCGCGGTTCCATTCTCGCCTCCGACGGAACGCCGCTCGCCTTCACGCGCGGCACCAGGCGCATCTACCCGCAGGGTGCGCTGCTTGCGCAAGTCGTCGGATACGCGTCGGGGCGGTACGGCACGTCCGGGCTCGAGGACTCCTTCGACAGCGTCCTCACCGCGCACACCGACGCGATCGCTCCGCTCGCGCAGCTGCAGCAGATCTTCGCGGGCGCGCACGGTGCCCCGCGCGGCGCCGACGTCGTCACGACGCTCGATCTCCAAGTGCAGAAAGCCCTCGTCGCCGGGATCGGACGCTACGCGCGCGCCGCCGGCGTCGTGCTGGATCCGCGCACCGGTGCCGTCCTCGCGCTCGCCTCCGTCCCGTCGTACGACCCCAACGCCCTCGACGCGAACTGGACGACGCTGCGGACCGATCCGCATTCCCCGCTCTTGGACCGGTCGACCGGCGGCTTGTACCCGCCCGGTTCGACCTTCAAGATCGTAACCGCCGCCGACGCCCTGGACGCCGGCGCCGTGACGCCGGATTCCACGTTCAACGATAGCGGCGGCTTCACGGTGGGCAACTTCACCGTGCACAACGATGAAGAAGAAGTGACTGGGACGCAAAATCTCACCGGCGCATTCGCGCTCAGCTCCAACGTCGACTTCGCGCAGATCGCGCTGCGGCTCGGGGTCGACCGGTGGTTCGAGTACGCGGCCAAGTGGCAGCTGGGCGGGAACGTCGAGTTCGACTTGCCGGTGACGCGCGATCGCCTTCCGGCGAAGTCGGACGTGTACGGGGGGATCCTGGCGCAGCTCGGGTTCGGACAGGCGTCGCTGCTGGTGACGCCGATGCGCATGGCGCTGGTCGGCGCGACGATCGCCCACGGCGGCACGACGCCGCGGCCGTACCTGGTGCGGCGCATCGCCGGTAGCGAGACGGGTCTCGCCACCCGGCCCGAGACCCTGGCCCAGCCGATCTCGGCCGAGACCGCGCGCGCGGTTCGCGACATGATGGTCGCCGTCGTGCAGCGCGGGACCGGCACCGCCGCGCGTCTGCCGGCCGTCACCGTCGCCGGAAAGACCGGGACGGCGACCAACCCGCACGGCCGCTCGCACGCGTGGTTCGTCGCATTCGCACCGGCCGACGCGCCGCGCGTCGCGGTCGCGGTCGTCGTCGAAAACGTCGGCTACGGCGGAACCTATGCCGCGCCGGTCGCCCGCGAGGTCCTGCGGGTAGCCCTTAGCCGGTCGCGAAGTTAGCATCAGCATGGTGGCGGAGCGAGCGCAGCAGGATCGGGCCTTGTTCTGGCGTGGAGCGTAGGGAGCGCGCCGTGCAAGCTCAACAGCTGTTGAACAATCGCTACCGGGTCGACGGCCTGCTTGGCAACGGCGGGATGGCGCTCGTCTACGTCGGGACCGATACGCTGCTGCGGCGGCGGGTCGCGATCAAAGTGCTGCGCGACCAGTACGCCTCGGACGACGACTTCGTCAAGCGCTTCTCGTATGAGGCGCAGTCGGCCGCGAAACTCTCGCACCCGAACATCGTCAACATTTACGATTTCGGCGTCGAAAACGACGCCTACTATATCGTCATGGAGCTCGTCGACGGTTCGACGTTGGGCGAGCTGCTGCAGGAAGAGCGCGTGCTGCCGGAAGGCGTCGCGGTCGACTACGCGATCCAGATCGCGAGCGGTCTGGCGTACGCGCATCGTCAAGGCCTGCTGCATCGCGACGTCAAGCCGGCCAACATCCTGGTGACCAAGGACGACGTCGTCAAGCTCAGCGACTTCGGCATCGCGCGCGCCGTCTCGGAACACACGCTGGGCGTGACGCAGCCCGGCATGGTCATGGGGAGCGTCGCGTACATTTCGCCGGAACAGGCGCAGAATCACGAGCTGGACGAGCGCAGCGACCTCTACTCCGTCGGCGTCGTCCTCTACCAGATGCTGGTCGGCGCGCTGCCGTTCAGCGGCGACACGCCGGTCGCGGTCGCGATCAAGCACGTCTCGCAGGCCCCGCCGGTGATCGACCCCGCCGTCACTGGCGTCAGCCCGGCGGTCGCGGCGATCGTCGCGCGGCTGCTGCGCAAGAGCCCGCAAGATCGCTTCTCCTCGGCGACCGAACTCGCCAGCGCCCTGCGCGAAGCGCGCGAGCGTCCGCTGATCGTCGGGCCGGTGCCCGATCCTTCGATCGTGCCCGGGCGCCCGGTCCCTCCGAGCCAGCCGCCGCCGCGCCGGTCCGTTGCGCCGGACCGTCCGGAAAATCGCATCTCGACGGCGGTCGACGAGGACGACGTCGCGCCGCGGCGCGACATCCGCTGGATCGCGATGCCGCTATTGCTGGTGGCCGCGATCGTGATCGGCTTCTTCGTGCTGCGCGGCTTCGGGCCGAAGCCCGACATCGCGGTCCCGAACCTTCAGGGGATGAGCGCGACCGTCGCGCAGCAGCGGCTCTTCGCGCTGGGGCTCAAGGCCGCGGTCAACCAAGAGCCGAGCGAGACCGTCCCGCAAGATCACGTGACGCGCCAAGATCCGCCGCCCGGCACGAAGCTCGCGCGGGACGCGCAGGTGACGCTCTTCGTCTCCGACGGTCTGCCGAAGGTCGCGGTCCCCGACGTGCGCCAGTACAGCGCCGCCGACGCGCAGCGCACGCTGGCGAACGTGAAGCTGCGGGCCAAAGTGACGGGCGTGTGGAGCAGCAAGCCGACGGGCGAGGTCATCGACATCAACCCGCCGCCCGGCTCGCAGGTGCGCGAGAACACGACGATTGCGCTGACCGTCTCCAAAGGCGTGAAGCCGATCCAGGTGCCGAGCCTGATCAACCTCTCGGTCGACGATGCTCGGCGCAAACTCGCGGCGCTCGGCCTGACGCTCACCGTCGGGCAGTCTACCGAGAGCGACGCGATCCCGGCCAACGCGATCGCCTCGCAGTCGCCCGACCCCGGCCAGACCGTCGCGCCGAACAGCACCGTGACCGTCGTGGTCAGCACGGGGTCGGCCGCGGTGGACGTCCCGAACGTCGTCGGCAACGATCCCGACGCCGCGCAAACGGCCCTCACGCTGGCGGGCTTCCAGCCGGTGTTGGCCTACAACGTCGATCCGACCAACGCGAGCGGCAAGGTCGCCATCCAGAATCCCGAGGCGGGCTCGAAGGCGAAGAAGGGCTCCAAGGTCACGATCTACGTCAGCGTCCCGGGCTCGGTCCCCGACGTCACCGGGATGAGCCTCGAGCAAGCGAAACGCGTCATCACGGAGTCCGGCTACAAGGTCGGGAACATCGTCTACACACAGGACGCCTCGGTGCAGGAAGGCGCCGTCGTGCGCACCGAGCCGGAACAGAGCACGCCGCTCCATCCGGGTGAATCGGTCAACATCACCGTGATGCACGGCGGCGGATGACCGGACGGCGCATCCTTGGCGTCGACCCCGGCCTGCGCACGACGGGCTACGGCGTCATCGAGATGCGCGACGGGAGCCCGCGGCTCGTCGAGGGCGGCGTCCTCCAGCCGAAGACGACGCTGCGGCTTGAGGAGCGGCTCGTCCAGCTCCACGACGCCATGGTGGAGGTCGTGCTCGCGACGCGGCCGGACTGCATGGTGATCGAAGAGCTCTGGACGGCCTACGAGCATCCGCAGACGGCCGTGCTGATGGGCCACGCGCGCGGCGTCATCGCGTTCGCCGCCGGGTCGCACGGCGTGATCGTCCATCACCTCGCGCACACGATCGTCAAGCGCGCGCTCACCGGGAGCGGCTCGGCGAAGAAGGCGCAAGTCAAAGGGATGGTCGTCCAACTCCTCGGCTTGAGCGCGCCGCCGGAGCCCGACGACGTCTCCGACGCCCTCGCGCTCGCCATCGCGTTCGCCAACGTGGAAGCACAACGGGACCGCTTCGCCGAACTCGGCGTGGTGATGCCCACCGGCCGGACCCGCGCGACCGCGATGATGACGCGCGCGTCCTCGGCGAAACGCGCCAAGTAGCATGTTCTCCCGACTCTCCGGTTCCGTGGTGGAACGCACGGGCGAGGTCGTGCGCGTCGACGCGGGCGGCCTAACGTACGACGTCGTGCTGCCGCCGAGCGTGGCGGCGAAGGTGCCCGATGCCGAAGGCGCGCCCGTCACGCTGGAGATCTACTCGCAGCTGGCGATCGACGGCAACTCCGGACGCTACACGTTCTTCGGTTTCAGCAATGGGATCGAGCGCGAGTTCTTCGAGGCGCTCCTCTCGGTCGCGTCCATCGGGCCGAAGTCGGCGGCGCGCGCGTTCTCGGCGCCGATGGCGCGCATCGCGCGGGCGATCGACGAGGGCGACCACGTCTTTCTGAAGACCCTGCCCGGGATCGGACAGCAGAAGGCGCGCGACATCGTCGCGAAACTGCAGGGCAAGGTCGCGCGCTTCTTGCTGATTCAGGACGCACCGGCGCGCGCCGCCGCCGAGGCGGCGCCGATGCCCGAGTTCGCCGGCGAAGCGTTGGCCGTGCTCCTGCAGTTGGCGTACAAGCGCGTCGAAGCCGAAGCGATGATCGCCGAGACCCTCGAGAAAGCGCCCAACGTCAAGGACGCGGAGACGCTCCTCGCCGAGATCTACCGTCAACGCAAAACCGCCGGAGCCGTCGCATGAGCGGCGAGCCTGGGGCGGAGCGCCCTAAAACCGTCCGGAAAAAAATCGTCGGGTCGGATGCGGCGCCCGAAGTAGAAGAAGAACGCGTTGTTGCGGTTGATGCGACGCTGGAAGACGAGGTCTATGGTGCGACGCTGCGGCCGCGCAGCTTCGAAGACTACGTCGGACAGGAGCAGGTCGTCGACAACCTGCGCATCGCGATCGACGCGGCGGCGCGGCGCAGCGAACCGCTCGAGCACGTGCTGTTCTCGGGACCGCCCGGCCTCGGCAAGACGACGCTGGCCAACCTGATCGCGCGCGCGACCGGCGGAACGCTGCGGCCGACGTCGGGCCCGACGCTCGAGAAGCCGAAGGATCTGGTCGGAATTCTGACCGCGCTCGAGAGCGGCGACGTGCTGTTCATCGACGAGATCCATCGGCTCGGCACGGTGGTCGAAGAGTATCTCTATCCGGCGATGGAAGATTTCCAGATCGACTTCGTGGTCGATCGCGGTGCGTACGCGAAGACGCTCAAGCTTCCGCTGAAACGGTTCACGCTGGTCGGTGCGACGACGCGCGCCGGGATGCTCTCGGCGCCGCTGCGCGATCGCTTCGGCATCGTGCACCATCTCGCGTACTACGAACCCGCCGAACTGCAGCGCATCGTCGAACGCAGCGCGCGCGTGCTCGAGATCGCGATCGAACCCGGCGGCGCGCAGACGATCGCCGAGCGCAGCCGCGGCACTCCGCGCATCGCGAACCGTCTGCTCCGCCGCGTACGCGACTTCGCCGAGGTGCGCGCGGGCGGCGTGATCACGGCCGAGGTCGCCGATGAGGCGCTCCGGCGAGAAGGCGTCGATTCGCTGGGCCTCGACCGATTGGACCGCGCATTTCTGGAGACGATCGCGCGGCAGTACGGCGGCGGACCGGTCGGGATCAACGCGATCGCGGCGACGCTCACCGAGGACGTCGAGACGCTCGAGGACGTCGTCGAGCCGTTCTTGCTGAAGATGGGTCTCGTGCAGCGCACCGCCAGCGGCCGCAAGACAACCGCCGCCGCGCATGCCCACTTGCGCCTCGCTGGAGGCACCAGCGTGCAGCCGCGTCTCTTGTGATCGCGCGGGTCGAGTTTCTCCGCAGCCTCGGCGCGGCGACGACGATTGCCACCGGCGGATTCGACGTCTGGGATCCGCTCACGCCGCAGATCCGCGTACTGGTCGCCGCGGACACCGGCGGCGCGATGCCGCAGGTCGCGCCGGACGCGACGTTCGCCTTCGGGGGAAAACGCTGGCGCGGCGCGCCCTCGACGATCGGCATGCCGGGCGGCCGACTGGCGCTGGTCACCACCATCGACGTCGACGAGTACCTCCTGGGGGTCGTGCCGCTCGAGGCCCCGCCTTCGTGGCCGGCGGCGGCCCTGCAGGCGCAAGCGATCGTCGCGCGCACCTATGCCCTCGGCCGGCGCAGCCTCTCGCGGCCCTACGACGTCCGCGCCGATGACGCCGACCAGCACTGGGGTGGGGTCGAGGCCGAGGTGCCCGCGGCGACCGCGGCGGTCCAGGCAACGCGGGGCCGGACGCTGACCTACGGCGGCAGCGCGGCCTCCGTGTACTACTCCTCGTGCTGCGGCGGCCGCACCGCCGACGTCACGGCCGTGTGGGGCGGGACGCCACAGGTCTACCTGCGCGGCGTCGACGATCCTCACTGCGTCGCCGCGCCCGACTACCGCTGGACGCGGGACGTCGCGCTCGATCGGGTGCTGGCCGCCTTCGGGCCGCGGACCGGCGGAACGCTCGCCTCCGCCGCACTGGGCGATGCCGACGCGCAAGGCCGCGCTCGCGCCGTCGTTCTGAGCGGTACCGTGCAGACGAGCATCCCGGTGGCAGAATTCCGCCGAGCGCTCGGCTACGAGGTCGTGCGCAGCAGCTGGCTGCGCGGGATTCGCGTCGAGTCGACGCAGGCCGCACCGCGCCTGGTCATCGAAGGCTCGGGACGTGGTCACGGTGTCGGTCTCTGTCAATGGGGCTCGCGATTTTACGCATCGTCCGGCGCTTCGGCAGCGGAGATTCTCGCATTCTACTTCCCCGGAACGTCGGTGAGCGGTGGCTGAAGAGAAGCGCTCAGAAGATGCCGTCCGGCTGCGGAAGTTCATCGACGTGGTGGTGGAGGACAAACTGTCCTTCACGCTTTTCCGCGGCGCGATCGCCGACATCAGCGTCACCGGGATGCGCGTGATCTCCGATCAGTATCTGCCCAAGGGCACGCGCTACACGTTCACGATGAAGCGGCAGCCGAAGCTCATGGTGCGCGCCGAGGTTCGCTGGATCCGCGCGTTCGAGCGCGACACGTTCCAGTGCGGCGTGCTCTTCGTCGACATGAACGATGAGGACCGCCGGCGGCTGCAGTCGTTTCTCGAGATCGAACGCCAGCGGGTTCCGACCTCGTAACGGTGCCGGAGAACGGGCCGCGCGAGGTCGCGGCCTACGAGTATGCGTTGCCGGACGCGCTCATCGCGCACGAGCCGGCACCCGAGCGTGACGCCTCGCGGCTGCTGGTCGTAGGACCGGACGGATCGTTCGAGCACCGCACCTTCGCCGCGTTTGGGGAAGTGCTGCGCTCCGGCGACGTGCTGGTCGTCAACGAGACGCGGGTCGTGCGGGCGCGCCTGCGCGCTCGCCGCGAAGGCGGCCCCGCCGCCGAACTGCTGCTGCTGCGGCCGCGCGCGTCGGGCCCGTTCGATCCCAACGCGCGCGAATGGCTGGCGCTCGTGCGGCCCGGCCGAAAGCTGCGGCCCGGCGCGCGTCTCTTCGTCGGCGAGCACGGCGCGACGATCGTCGGGATGCTCCCCGACGGGCCGCGGATCGTGCG